>DCVI01000084.1:480-9840 GCA_002327315.1 Syntrophaceae bacterium UBA2192
GGTTGGTGTACTTCTTGGCGATGCTTACGACAAGCCGGAGGTTTGCCTCCACGAGCTTGCGCTTGGCCAGGCCGGCTTTCTTCTCGCCCGCCTCGATCGTCTCGACAATCTGTCTCAGATCGGCGACGGGGAGCCCTGTTTCGGACTGGACGTGTTTCAGAACCTTTCGGGCCTCTTTGAGGCGCTCTTCGTATTCCCGGAGCCTGGCGGCTGAGATGCGAAGCTCTTTGGTTACCTTGCGCTCCTCCTGCTTGCTTCGACGCATCTGCGCGAAGACGGCCTCGAGGGATTTCAGGGGCAGTTTGGTCTTCAGGCGGATAAACCGGATTTCCGCATCGGCGGTATCCGTCTCGGCCGTGAAGTCCTTGAGCTTCGCGACCATTCTCTGGACGCGCTTCTTGCTCAGGTTGATCTCCCGGCAGGTCCTGGCGATGTTCTTGTTGTTCTTCTCCAGTTTTGCTTCCAGGTCCTTGCGTTCGTCTTCGTCGGTGCCTTTTTCGCGGAGCTTCCTGCGAAGGGTGTCGTTGCGCCGGTCGATCTCGGTGATCCGGTCGATGAGCTTGATGACCCGTTCGCTGTGGATATCCTCCTCGACAAAGCCGTCCTCGTCCTCGAGATTGTCCACGATGCTCTTCACACGCAGATCGCCCGTTTTCAGCTCCTTTCCCATCCCGACGAGGTCCTTGACCGCGGTAAGCACGCTGAAGACGGCATCGGTGATCTCCCGCTCGCCTTCCTCGATCTTTTTGGCGATCTCCACTTCCTCGTCGCGGTTCAGGAGTGACACGAGGCCCATCTCGCGCAGGTACATCTTGACCGGGTCGCCGGTCCTTGCCCCGCTGGGAAGGATCGCGAGCAGCTCTTCTTCTCCTTCTTCCTTCGCTTCGGCGACTTCTTCGACGGTTTTCTTCAGGACGATCTTTTCACCCTTGTCCGTATCGATGATGTCGATGTTCTTTTCCCCGAAGAGCATGATGATCTCGTCGATCTGGTCCGACGAGACAATGTCCGAAGGGAGCATCTCGTTGACGTCGTCGTAGGTCAAAAACCCCTTTTCCTCCCCGAGCGAGATGAGTTTTTTCACCTCGTCGGACTGGATATCCTTGGAGAGGAAGGTTTCTCCGCGGCGCCGGTTATCCTTTACATTCTTTTTGCTCATGGCGTAATCGTTCCTTTTCATCTAGAAGCCGGTTGAACAGTTCCTGGTCTCCCGCTTCCTGCGCTCTCAACAGCCTGACCCTCAGGTCACGCTGCTTTTCTTTGTACCATCGTTCCTTGACCCTCCGGACGGTGTCGTCGAAGAGCCGGTCCCTGACGGCGCTGTCCGGCTGGCCCGCCGAAACCGTCAGCTCGAGGAGTTTTTCCCGGACCGCCCGGTTTTCAATCCGTTCGACCATGCCGGCCAGGCTGGGGCTCTCTCCCTCGCGATGGCCCGCAGCGATGGTTTCCCCCAGGCTCTTCAGCACGTCACTCATGAAGAAGGCCAGGATGTTTCCCTGGACGACGTCGCGGATCCTGGAAGGATTTTCGATCATCATCTGGATGAGGCTAATCTCCACAGGGTCGATCCCCGCCGTTGCCCGGCGTGGTGCCTGCGCCTCTTCCTGTCGTCCTGCCGGGCGGTGGCGGCTCACCTCGCTCCGGACCAGCTCCTCATCGACGCCAAGGCGCTCCGAGACACGCCTCATGAACTGGCCGCGCTCGGCGGCATCGGAGATGCCTGCCATGAAGGGGATGGCGACTTTCAGCGCGCCTCTCCGATCGTCGATGTTCGTGCCCTTTCCGATGACCTCGTCGATGTAATAATCGACGAGGGCGCGGGCACGTCCAATCTCCTCCAGGAAAGCCTCTTTCCCGTGCTTCGAGATGAATTCGTCGGGGTCCTTTCCATCGGGCAGCACCACGGCCTTTGCCCGCAATCCGCGCTCCAGGAAGAGGGACATGCTCCTCTCCAGGGCGGCCTTCCCACCGGTGTCGGTGTCGAAGGTGAGGGCCACGGATCCCGTATATCGCTTGATCAGATCCACATGTTCCCGGGTGAGTGCCGTTCCCAGGGTAGCCGCGACGTTCGGGATCCCGTGGTTCCACAGGGCGAGGAGATCAAAATACCCTTCCACAATGATCAGGGTTTCGTCCCTGCGGATCGAGTTCTTGGCCCGGGCAAGCCCGTAGAGATTCCTGCCCTTGACATATATGGGTGACTCGGGGGAATTGAGGTATTTCGGCTCACCCTCCCCGATGATCCTACCCCCGAAAGCGATCACGTTGCCGTTGACGTCCTCGATGGGAAACATCAGCCGGCCCCGAAACCGGTCGTAGAAGTCGCCGTCTTTCCTGGATACCAGAAGACCCGCCTGCTCGGCGTGCTTCAGCGGAACCTTTTCCCCCTGCAGGTGGTCCCGGAGGTTTCTCCACCCCTCCGGGGCATAGCCGAGCCGGAAGGTTTCGATCACTTCCGTCCTGATTCCTCTCTTTTCGAGATAGGCCTTCCCCCGGGTACCCGCAGGCAGGCGCATCGTCCTGGCGTAATAACCGGCGGCGAGGTGGTTGACACGGAGCAGGATCTCCCTCAGGTCCTGGTGGCCCTTTTCCTTCGGCGTGAACTCACGGGCGGGAAGGGGGATGCCGAGTTTTCCCGCCAGGTGGCGCACCGTTTCCGGGAACGTCATGTTGGTGATCTTCATCAGGAAGGAAAAGGCATTTCCTCCCTCGCCGCACCCGAAGCAGTGGTAAATCTGCTTTTCGGCGTTGACCGTGAACGAAGGGGTTTTTTCCTTGTGAAAGGGACAGGACCCGAGGTAATTCCGCCCCGCTTTTTTTAGCGTGACATACTCGGAAACCAGATCGACAATGTTGACCCGGTTTCGTATTTCTTCGATCCGGTCCTCGGGAATGTAACCCTTCAAGATCCGATACCCGTTTTCAAGGCCTCACCCCTAATATAATAAAGATCGCAAAGGTGTAAAGGCTCGGCCCGTTTTTTTTCAAAAAACGCGCGCCGCTGCATCGGGTCCTGTCGACCGGGGAACCTCTCTGGTGTGCCCCGGGGCTCACTGCCTGCCCGTCAGCCGGCAAGTTTCGCTTTGACGGTATCGCTCACCAGCTTGCCGTCGGCCTTGCCCGCCACCCTGGGCATGAGGACCTTCATGACCTTTCCCATATCCTTGACGCTCGTTGCGCCGGCCTCGGCGATGGCTTTTACGACCTCCGCCTCGACTTCCTCCGCGGACATCTGCTGGGGCATAAAGGCCTGGACGACACGGAGCTCATACTCCTCCTTGTCGACCAGATCCTGGCGGTTGCCGGTCTTGAACTGCTCGATGGAGTCTTTTCGCTGCTTCACGATCGATGAGAGAACCTGGAGGATTTCCGAATCGTTCAACTCGCGCTTGGCATCGATCTCCTTGTTGTGAAGCGCCGTCTTGATCATCCGGATTGTCCCGAGTTTGAGAGAATCCTTCGCCTTTGCCGCTACGACCATCTCGCTGTTGATCTTTTCTTTCAGACTCATGGTGCCCCCCACCGTTGAGATTGATTCGTTCAGGCACCCGCCTTGCGGGTCGGGATGAGTGCAAGCTTGACCGTCCCGCGAACGGGAAAACCACTTTACTTCAAAATTCAACTATTTATAAGAGAACCTGATAATTTGTCAATGAATTTTTCCAACACCTTGCCCTTCACCCCGGCTCATTCCCCTGTTAATAAGAGGAGGAGATGAATCACCCTCACCTCGATCCTCTCCCCTCAAGGGAGAGGAAGATCAGGGAAGGGGTTTTTCATAGGGAGAGGGCGCCTATAGGGAAATGAGTTTTATGGGAAAAGAAAGGGCCCGGATCGTCGATCCGGGCCCCTGTTGCGGTCAACCGTTCAAGGATGATTACTTTTCTTCCTCGTCGTCATAAAGGTCTTCTTTCACACCTTCCGCTCCGGCAGGAACTTCGGTGTCGAGAGAGCGACCGATGCCCCGGGCCAGCAGGGCCGAGATCCCGAACAGCAGGATCACGGCAGCGATGATGATGATGACGATCGTCGATGTCCAGCCCTTAACTTCCTGGTTGATCTTCTCCGCCGTGGCTGTCGCCATCTCCTGGAATTTCGCGATGTCGACACCCATCCCGATCCAGCCGAAACCGGCAGGTTCCGGATATGCCTTGGCGAAGTACTTGATCGGTGCATAGGCCACGTACTTGTCGCGGTTCGCGAACTTGTAGTTCTTGAATCCCGCTTTGCCCGCCGCAGCCTCCTTGGCCACTTCAGGCAGGCCCGGATCCATGAACCCGAGCAAATTGAGGTTCAGGACCTCCTTGCCTTCCTTGGTCAGGGCCTCGGCGCTTTCCTTGGTCAGCGGCTGCACCGCCGTCCCGTCGGGGTTCAGGCCTTCAATGTGATAATCGAGCGGGTGAGAAATCATCAGCCCCTTGTTGTCCACCATGTAGGCGTAATTGCCTGTCGACGCATCGGCCTCGAACACATAGTCCGCCTGCGTCGGAACGATGTGATCCGTAAAGGCCGCCAGGTGCCTGTAATCGAGGCTCAGCACCACGACGCCCGAAAGCCCGCCCTTGTCGAAGATCGGGGTGGCGAAACGAACGACACCGGAATACCTCTTACCCTTTTCGAACTCCTGCTTCGTCACGTACCAGCCGGTCACGTGAGAGACGTAGACATCACCCTTGCCGAGTCCGATGGCCTTCGAGAAGTAATCCTCGGACTTGTAGGTTGTGTTGCCAGGGGCCGCCACGTTTCTCAGCTGGTTCTTCCCTGCCACGGCGCCGTTCACGATCCGGACGATCTCGTTGCCCGACCGGTCGATAAGGGACATCTCCGCGTAGAGAGGCGCTGCAACTTTCTGGATCTTGCCGTCCTTGTCCTTCACCCAGAGATTTCGTTTCTTCTGATCAACAAAGGACTGGTAGGCGGCTTCCGAGCCCGGGAGGATGGAGGCGACGAGGATGTCGTTTTCCCTCTCCCGGAGGAAATTGGCCACTTCCTCCGCCGTGTTGATTGCCCGAATCTTGATCTCTTCCTGGGATTTCTGGTCCAGAACGGTGGTTGCTCGCTCTCTTGCGGTATCCCCCACTTTGAAGATGCCGTTGGCGATGAGGAAAGCCATGAGAGACAGGGGAATGACGATAAGCAGGAAGAATATTCTTCCGATGGAGAATAACTGCTTATCTTTCTTAGTCTCTGCCATACTCTTTTCCCCCTATTCTGTAATTTTTTTCAGAGCGGATCTTACTTGAGGATCAATGCCGCGTAGGGGTTGGCATAGAGAATGACCAGACCGATAACCAGAGCGTAAATAACGCAGGACTCTGCCATGGCCATGCCGACGAGCATGGTCGTCATGATCTTGCCCTGCACGCCGGGGTTGCGACCGACGGCCATACAGGCGCCGTTGGCAGCGTTGCCGATGCCCGCGCCCGCACCGATTGCGCCCAGGCCCACACCGATACCGGCCGCCAGCATGGCGCCGACAGCAAAGAACACCTTGTTATAGGCATCCCCGGAAGGAAGTGCCTCCGCCGCGAGCACTGCCGGGGCGAAAACCAGAAGGGTGAACAATGCTGAACAAATGGTTAACAACGTCTTCTTGAACATAACCTCTTTCTCCTTTCATCTTATATTGATGCTATAAATTTTGTCCCCTGAGTAGCACAACCGGCCCTCGAGTTAAAGGGAAATCTGCTCAAAACGGCGAAAGGGTTTGCAACCGATATGCCACGGGGTCGACCCAAGACGATTTTCTCTTAAACGTTTGAAATAATGGCTTATATCGGAACGCGATGCAGCGAAGGGAACCCTGAAAGACGGGCTTTCGTTTAACGTTTCTTTCAATTCCGCGTCGAAATTGAACGAATCGTGGAATGAGAACAGGCATAAGGCATAAGGCTTATGGCTAACGGCAAGATCAGTGACGGCTCACAGGATGATTTCTGCCTTGTTGCCTTCAGCCATATGCCCTAAGCCATTAGCCATTTTTCATATTTTCATTGAAATATTCCGCCCGGGGAGCTAGTATCGGGCGATTGCCGATCCGGCGGCACAAGCCAGGGCGATCNNAGGGAGGGAGGGCTGCAATGCAGGAGATCCTGACGGCTGTTACGTATGTCGTTGCGTGGCTTGTCTGCGAAAAAGTCATCGGCATCGAAAGCGGCCTCATCAAACTGATTATCTCGTTGGGATTGGCCATTGCCGTTTACGTGGCCTGCTGGTACGAGGAGAAAAGGAGAAAGAAGGCAGGACAAGAGGAAGAAGAGAATTGACGGTACCCCGGACCGACAGAAAAAAGGCCGTCCGACCGGCGAAGAACCGGACGGGCCTCTCCATCGAGAGCATCCTCGAAGGGTCTCCCATCCCCACCTTTGTCATCGATCGCAACCACAAAATCATCATCTGGAACAAGGCCTGTGCGGAGCTGACGGGTTATAACGCCCGCAACATGATCGGCACCGATCTCCACTACAAGCCGCTCTATCCGGAAAAGCGGCCCCTCATTGCCGACCTGATCGTGGATGGCGACCTCGGGGGTTTGGAGAAATACTACGGTGAAAAGAGTGTGCAGGAATCATCCGTCATAGATGGGGCCTACGAAGCGGCGGATTTCTTCGAGAACCTCGGCGGAAAACCGCGCTATCTCTACTTTCTGGCTGCCCCGGTTTACGACGACAACGGGGAGGTCATTGCGGCCATCGAAACGCTCCAGGATGTGACGCGGGAGAGGGAACTGGCGCGCTACCTCCGGGAGAATGCCGAGTCACTCCGCCGGGAACTCGACGAAAACATCCGGCTTCGCAAAACGATCGAGGGGATCATCGAGGGCTCGCCGATCCCGACGTTCGTCATCGACCGCAACCACCGGATCATCCTCTGGAACCGGGCCTTCACGGAATTGAGCGGCATTGACGGCGCGGACATGATCGGCACGGACAACCAGTGGATGCCCTTCTACAAGGAGAAGCGTCCCGTGATCGCCGATCTGATCGTGGACAATGACCTGGAAGCACTGAATCAGTTCTACGGGAAGAAGCGGGTTCAGAAATCCTCGGTGATCGACGGGGCTTACGAGGCAACGGACTTTTACGAGAATCTGGGGGGGAAGCGTCGTCACCTCTATTTCCTGGCGACCCCGATCTTCGACGAGAAGGGCGATGTCATCGCCGCCATTGAAACGCTTCAGGACGTGACCCGCGAGAGGGAGCTGGAACTCTCCCTCACGGAGCATGCCGAGACGCTGAAGAGGGAACTCGAGGAAAACATCCGGCTGCGCAAGACGATCGAAGGGATCATCGAGGGTTCGCCGATCCCGACGTTCGTCATCGACCGCAACCACCGCGTCATCCTCTGGAACCCGGCCTTCACGGCCTTGAGCGGTTATGACGGGATGAAGATGATCGGCACGGACAACCAGTGGATGCCCTTCTACAAGGAGAAGCGCCCCGTGATCGCCGATCTGATTGTCGACAGCGACCTGGAGGGTCTGGAGAAATTCTACGGGAAAAAGAAAGTCCAGAAGTCCACGGTGATCGAAGGGGCCTACGAAGCAACGGACTACTATGAAAATATAGGCGGCAAACGGCGACACCTCTACTTCCTCGCGGCGCCCATCCTGGACGAGAAGGGCGAGGTCATAGCGGCCATCGAGACGCTCCAGGATGTGACCCGCGAGCGCGAGATGGAGCTCAGCCTGAAAGAGTACGCCGAGACGATGAGGAACGAGCTCGAGGAGAACATCCATCTCCGGAAGAACATGGAAGAGCTCTTCAATTTCCACCAGTCCATCCTGGACAGCTCACCCGACCGAATCATTGTTCTCAACGCCGAGGGAATCGTGAGTTATATGAGCCGCGATGTCGACGCCGAGCGCGGGCTCACGGCCAAAAAACTGAAAGGGCGGCACTTCTCCGAATTCATCGCGCCGGAGAGACGGGAATTCCTCAAGGAGCGCTGGGACGAAATCCGGCAGGGAACCTACAAGCCTTTCGAGATCGAGGTCGTCGACAAGGACGGCACGAAACGCAACCTCCTCATGTCGGCGCGCCCCATCAAGGGGACGGATCGTCTCCTTGTCCTGCAGCGGGACATCACGGACTTCAAAGAGCTGGAAAACCGTTTCTACGAAAGCCAGAAGCTTGCCGCCGTGGGACAGCTCTCTGCCGGTATTGCCCACGAGGTCCGAAACCCCCTTTCCTCGATCAAGATGAGCCTCCAGATCCTTGAGAAGAGGATGAGACCGACGGGCAACGACCTGAAGCGCTTCCACATTGCCCGGAAGGAAGTGGAGCACCTGGAGAAACTCGTCAGCGACATCCTCGTCTTCGCAAAGCCGACGGAACCGGAGACGCACCTGGCGGATCTCAACATGTGCCTGGAATACTCGCTGGCCATGGCGGAGCGGGAGGTGGAGAAAAAGGAGATCATGGTGCAGACGCAGTTCGACGACCGCGTCCCGCTCATGCCCTTCGACTCGTCCATGCTCCAGCAGGCATTCCTGAACTTGTATCTCAATGCCATCGATGCCATGGGGGAAGGCGGCACCCTGACCATCCGGACGGGGCTTGCCGAAGGGGAGGGACAGGTGGCGATCGAGGTCATCGACAACGGCGCCGGGATCGATGAATCCGCGCTGCCGCATGTGTTCAACCCTTTTTTCACCACGAAGAAATATGGCACGGGTCTTGGATTGTCCCAGGTCAAGAAGATCATCGACCAGCACCGGGGATCCATCGACGTGGAGTCGCGAAAAGGCGAGGGGACGCGGGTAATCGTCACGTTGCCGGCGAAGTGAGAACGAAACGAGGATAGACGCGAGGGAAGAGCCCGGAATGGCAAAGATACTCGTCATCGATGATGACCGCTCCATCTGCGAATCGCTCGATCTCTATCTCTCGGAGGAGGGGTACGAGTGTCACACCGCCGTGACGGGGACCGACGGTCTCAATAAGTTCGTGCAGGTCCAGCCCGACCTGGTCATCCTCGACATCCGGCTCCCCGACATCGACGGGTTCACGGTTCTCGAGGAACTCCGGGAAGACGACGAGGACGTGAAGGTCATCATGATCACGGCCTTCCACGACATGGACACGACGATCCGGGCCATGAAGGCCGGCGCCTACGACTACATCCACAAGCCGATCAACATCGACGAGCTCGAGGTCTCGCTGCAGAAGGCCCTCAAGACCCTGGAGACGGAGAAGAAAATCGACGGCCTGCTCACGGAGCCCTCGCGCGATTACAAGGTGGGCGACATCATCGGCTCGACGAAGGCCATGCGCGACATCTTCAAGACGATCGGTGTCGTCTCCCAGAGTCGGGCTACCGTCCTCATCCAGGGAGAAAGCGGCACGGGGAAGGAGCTCA
>DCVI01000084.1:9897-14671 GCA_002327315.1 Syntrophaceae bacterium UBA2192
CAGGAGATGGAGTTCGAGCGGGTCGGGGGAAAAGAGCGGGTCAAGGTCCGCGCGCGAATCATCGCCGCCACGAACCGGGACCTCAAGGCCATGGTGAAAGAGGGCAAGTTCCGGGACGATCTTTACTACCGCCTCAACATCGTGACCATCACGATCCCCCCGCTGAGGGAGCGGCGCGAGGACATCACCGTCCTTGTCGACTTCCTGATCAAGAAGATCAACAAGGAGCTTCACAAGAACATTACCGGGGTCTCCAGGGAAATGATGGAGGTCTTCAGGCAATACAGCTGGCCCGGCAACATCCGGGAGCTGGAGAACCTTCTGGTGCGCGCCGCCGTCATCGCCCACGGTCAGATCCTGGGGAAGGTGGACTTTCCCGATCTACTGGGAGGGGCCCAGTCGGAGGCTGCCGGGGGTGAGGCCGATTCGAAACCCGGCATGGACGCCACGGGGAGGCTGCTCACTCTCGACGAGATCGAGGAGCGGCACATCCGCCTCGTCATCTCGAAGATCGGCCGTAACAAGGGCGAGATCTGCGAGGCCCTCGGCATCTCCCGGCCCACGCTGGAGCGCAAGCTGGAGAAGTACGGGATCGCGTTCGAATAAGACAGGCTAAAGGCTAAAGGCCTTTCCGGCCCTGTCGCTCCTTTTGCCATTTGCCCTTAGCCCTTAGCCATGAGCCATTTCACATGAAAATAATTTCCGCCGAATTTATCAAGAGCGCCGTAAAGCCCGATCAGTACCCGAAGACGGGCATGCCCGAGATTGCCTTCACCGGGCGCTCCAACGTGGGGAAGTCCTCCCTGATCAACACGCTGCTGGGTCGGAAGAAACTCGCCCAGACCAGCGCGACCCCCGGGAAAACCAGGCTCATCAATTTCTTCACAGTCAACGAAAAGCTGTCTTTCGTGGATCTGCCGGGCTATGGTTTTGCCAAAGTCTCCCGGGCCGAGCAGGAAAAATGGGGGCCCATGATCGAGACCTATCTGCGCGAGCGCGTAAATCTCCGCCTGGTGGTTTCGATCCTCGATGTCCGTCACGACCCCACGCAGCAGGATCGTGACCTGATCGAATGGCTCCGTCACTATGGGCGCAATCATCTCATCGTCCTGACAAAGTCGGACAAGCTTTCCCGGGGGGAAGCCCTCAGGCGCCGCCGGCAGATCGCAGTCTCCCTGGGACTCGAAGGAGACGACGCCCCGATCCTGTTTTCAGCCGAGAGCGGCGAAGGGAAGAGTGAAATCTGGAAGGCAATCCAGCCGGTTCTGCTTCAGAAGCAAGAGCCGGTCTCCAATTCGTGATGTCCCGTCGACCCGCCTGCCCGATGGGGCATGGGAGTCATTTTGCCCCTTCCTCCTGTTGTATGCCCGCCACGGAATGACTATATTATCGCCAGAAAAGGGACATGCGGTGTTTCGCTGCATGCTGCGGAGGTTTGTTGTCGCTTTCCGGCGGGCGAACGCGCGGAAGATCGGCATGTTGATGAATGAATCCGAATACTTATCAGAAATAAAGGGCGGGGCCTCTTCGCCTGCTGCCGAAACGGTCGGAGCTCCGCGAAGCCGGTGTGACGACGGGATGAACATTTTGGGTATTTTTATCGAATTCACCTTGACAGCATAGGCGAATTTTGTTACGGAGCTTGCGGTTTACCGTGTGGCGCTCTGTGAAATAAAACGTATCAATTTCGACTCAAAGACCGAGGTGTTAACGTGTCAGAAAATAAGAAGAATGGAAAAGTTGGTGCCGTCATGGTGGTGGGTTCCGGGATTGCCGGCATCCAGGCCGCCCTGGACCTTGCGAATTCCGGGATGAAGGTCTACATGGTCGAAAACGGGATCAGCATCGGCGGGGTCATGGCCCAGCTCGACAAGACGTTTCCCACCAACGATTGTTCGGCCTGCATCCTCTCGCCCAAGCTCGTCGAGGTGGGCAGGCACCCCAACGTGGAGATCCTGACCCGCCGGACGGTGGAGTCCGTCGAAGGCGAGGCCGGCCACTTCACCGTCAAGCTCACGAAGGCGCCCCGGTACGTCGATCTCACAAAGTGCACGGGATGCGGCGATTGCGCCACAGTCTGCCCCATCACGGTCCCCTCCGATTTCAACGAGAACCTCAACGACCGGAAGGCCACCTTCCGGCATTTCCCCCAGGCCATCCCCAGCGGGTTCGCCATCGACAAGCTCGGCACGTCGCCCTGCAAGGCGGCCTGCCCGACCCATATCAGCGTCCAGGGCTATGTGGCCCTCATCGCCGTCGGCAAGTACAAGGAAGCCCTCAAGCTCATCAAGCAGGAAAACCCCTTCCCGTCGGTCTGCGGTCGCGTCTGCAACCATCCCTGTGAAGAGGCCTGCATGCGCGGCAAGGTCGAGCAGCCCATCGATATCATGCACCTCAAGCGATTCGTGGCCGACCTCGACCTCAACGACGCCACCAAGTACGTCCCCGAGATCAAGGAAAAGAAGGGCAAGAAGATTGCCGTCGTCGGCGCCGGCCCCGCGGGTCTTTCCTGCGCCTACTACCTGGCGATCGAGGGCTACGATGTCACCGTCTACGAGAAGGCCCCCATCCCCGGCGGCTGGATGACCCTCGGCATCCCCGAGTACCGCCTGCCCCGCGACGTCATCAACGCCGAGATCAAGACCATGACCGACATGGGCGTGAAGATCCTCTGCAACCAGGAGGTGGGCAAGACGATCACCCTGGAGCAGCTCCGCAAGGACAATGACGCCCTGTTCCTCGGCGTGGGCGCACAACTCTCGAGCAAGCTCGACATCCCGGGCGAAGACATGCAGGGCGTCATCCACGGCGTCGACTACCTGAAGCGCGTCAACCTGGGCGAGAAGGTCTTCCTGGGCGAAAAGGTCGCCGTCATCGGCGGCGGCAACGTGGCCATGGACGCCGTCCGGACGGCAACCCGCACGGGCTCCAAGGACGTCTTCATCCTCTACCGCCGCTCCCGGGCCGAGATGCCCGCCTCTCCCGAAGAGATCGAGGAGGCCGAGGAGGAGGGGATCCGCTTCGAGTTTCTTGTAGCGCCGGTCCGCGTCGTCGGCAAGGACGGCAAGGTGACCGGTATTGAATGCCTCCGCATGGAACTGGGCGAGCCCGATGCCAGCGGCCGCAGGCGTCCCGTTCCCATCAAGGGTTCCGAATTCATCGTCGAGTGCAACGCCATCGTCCCGGCCATCGGGCAGGCCTGCGACCTCGGCTTCATTTCCAAGGAAAGCGGCATATCCATCAACAAGTGGGTCAACTTCGACGTCGACGAGGTGACCTTTGCGACCTCGGCCCCCGGCGTGTTTGCCGGCGGCGACGCCGTGACGGGCCCCGCCACGGTCATCAAGGCCGTCAACGCCGGAAAGGAAGCGGCCAAGTCCATCGACCGCTACCTGAAGGGCGAGGATGTGAAGGCCGGCCGCGCGAAAGACTGGAAGAAGGGCCTGGCCGACCAGGGGGACCTCAAGGACGTGAAGAAAGAAGCCCGGGTGAAGTACCCCCACGCCGACCCGGCCGTGCGCCGTGCCAACTGGATGGAAGTGGGGCTCGGGTTCAGCGAGGCCCAGGCCTTGGCAGAGGCGAACCGCTGCCTCAAATGCGGCATCTGCTGCGAGTGCTACCAGTGCGTTACGGCCTGTATTGCCGGCGCCATCAAGCATGACGACACCTACGCCGAGGAGACGATCGAGGTCGGCGCCGTCATTGCCGCCCCGGGCTTCGAGATCTTCGATGCGCGGCTTCGCGGCGAGTACGGTTTCGGCGTCTACGAGAACGTCGTGACGAGCATCCAGTTCGAGCGGCTCCTGTCGGCCTCGGGCCCGTACTTCGGCCATGTCCAGAGGCTCTCCGACCACAAGGAGCCCCGCAAGATCGCCTTCATCCAGTGCGTCGGCTCCCGCGACACCTCCTGCGGCAACTCCTGGTGCTCGTCGGTGTGCTGCATGTACGCGACAAAGGAGGCGATCATCGGCAAGGAGCACCTCAAGACCCTCGAGCCCACGATCTTCTTCATGGATATCCGGGCCCACGGAAAGGATTTCGACCGGTTCGTGAACCGGGCCAAATCCGAGTACGGCATTCGTTACCTGCGCTCCATGCCATCGACGATCAAGGAACTTCAGGGCTCGAAGAACCTGCTGATGACCTACGTTTCCGAGGACGGCAGGCTCATCGAGGAGGAGTTCGACATGGTGGTCCTCTCCGTCGGGCTCACCCCCCCGAAGGATGCAGCCAAACTTGCCAAATCCCTCGGTATCGAACTCGAGGAGCACGGCTTCGCGAAGACTCACCTGGAAAACCCCGTCGAGACGAGCCGTGGAGGCGTCTTTGTCTGCGGCGCCTTCGCCGGTCCCAAGGACATCCCCGAGACGGTCATGGAGGCAAGCGGTGCCGCGGCCTGCGCCACGGGGCTTCTGGCACCTGCCCGCGACACCCTGGTGACGGAGAGCACGCTGCCGGCCGAGACGGACATCCGGGGCACGGGGGCGCGGATCGGCGTCTTCGTCTGCCACTGCGGCATCAACATCGGCGGCGTCGTGAACGTTCCCGAGGTTGTCGAGTACGTCAAGACGCTCCCCAACGTCGTCTTCGCCACGGACAACCTCTTTACCTGTTCCCAGGACACGGCCGTGAAGATGGAGGAGGTAATCCGGGAAAACAACCTGACCCGTGTTGTCGTGGGCTCCTGCTCACCGCGAACTCACGAGGGACTCTTCCAGGAGAACTGCGAGAAGGCGGGCCTCAACCGCTACCTCTTCGAGATGGCCAACATCCG
>DCVI01000053.1:0-3984 GCA_002327315.1 Syntrophaceae bacterium UBA2192
TTCACGTGCATCCGCTGCGCGACCGCAAGGACGACATCCCCCTTCTCGTCCGGCACTTCCTCGACGAGTTCAACCGGCATTTCGGTTATCAGAAGACCCTCTCGCCGGAGGTCCTGGACAAGCTCGTCAACTACTCCTGGCCCGGAAACGTCCGGGAGCTGAAAAACGTCATCGAGCGGATGATCGTCATGTCGCCGGGAAGCGCGATCGGCATGGAGAGCCTGCCCGACTCGATCCACACGAAGCGACACCTGCCGGCGAGGGGGGCGCGCCTGAAGGATGCCGTCGAGGAGACGGAGCGCTACCTCATCGAGGAGGCCTACCGGGAACTTCGCTCCTGGAAAAAAGTGGCCGAGGCGCTCGGTGTGGACCGCACCACGATTTTCAGAAAAGCAACGAAATACCGCATAGCGGAACAGTAGTTGCAAATATGCATATGTTGCATATCTGAAATTAATGAATTATTCAATATAGTTAAGCGTCATTTTCGGTACCGTACCGTGCAGCCGTGCAACGCTGCGGATCGGCCCGATATTTTGCTGCATTGCAGCACCATTAATTTTTCCCTCAATGTTAGAGGGGCTTTGTGCAGTATTGCAAAGCCCCTTTTTTCATCCCGGCACGGCCCATGTAATAGGAGCCGGCCAGGACAAACCCGTTGGTGCTCATTTCGGAACGCCTCTGCAGGGGCTGACGGAACCGGACCGTTGAGAGGGAGGGCATGGGGTTTGGTTCGCAGTCCATCAACAGAAAGGAGAGTTAACGCATGAGCTGGTTAGGTCCCGCCATCAAGCGGGAATACGGAAAGAAGCAGCCCTTTATTCCATTCGGGCCATTTGAGATCCGGCTTCCTTTTATTCATTACCGGTTCGAGGTCGCCGATTATACCCAAGGCCTTATCATGTGCGCCGTCTGCCTTGGGATCATTCCCATACTCACGGAATATCTCGGCATGCCCTTTGAAATCGCCATCACCATTGTCATCCTCAACGGCTTTCTTTATCTCTGGCATGCCCATCTCGGCGACCCCGTCGTCCCCGGGTGGATCACGCCGGCCATCCCGCTATTGCTGCTATGGCTGAAAACGTTCCCGGAGGGGGTGCCCCGCTTGCATGCGCTCATCGCCTTCGAATTCGAGCTGGGCCTCTTTTCGCTGATCCTGGGCGCAACGGGCCTGGCAAACCGTTTTGTCAACCTGGTGCCCGATGCGCTCAAGGCCGGCATTCTTCTCGGCGCCGGTGTTGCGGCCGTAAGGCTCGTCTTCGAGAAGGGCGGCCGTTTCGACAGCTTTCCCTGGACGATCACCATCGCCATCGGGTTTGCCTTCTACATCCTGTTTTCGAACCACTTCAAGACGCTTCGCTCCAAGCATGTCAGCTTCAAGTACCTCTCCGACCTGGGCCTCATGCCCGCCTTGATCCTGGCCATCTTCATCGCGCCGCTCTTCGGCGAGCTTCCCTGGCCGGACATCAAGTGGGGCTTCACCGTTCCGCAGTTCACGGCCCTGTTCACCCAGTGGACGCCGTTTGCCGACCGGGTCGGCTTTCCGCCGATGTCCATGTACCTCGATGCGGCGCCGCTGGTGGCTGCCACCTACATCGTGCTCTTCGGCGAGTTGATCCAGGCCGACGCGCTCATCGACGAGGCACGCGAGTTCCGGCACGGCGACGAGAACATCCACTTCGACGCCAACCGCAACAACATCATCGTGGGTCTGAGAAACATCACCATGTCCCTCATCGCTCCCGATGCCTCCATGTGCGGCCCCATGTGGGCGGCCATGCAGGTCGTCGAGTGCGAGCGCTACAAGCACGGCCAGGAGGCCATGGACAGCCTCTTCGGCGGCGTGGGCTCCTTCCGCTGGGGCACCTTCACGGGCTACTTCTTCTCGCCCATCGTCACGCTGGTCAAGCCCATCCTGCCCATCGCCCTGTCGCTCACCATGCTCGTCCAGGGCTACGTGGCCGTCCGCGTGGGCATCCTCAAGGCACGCACCTTCAACGACCTGGGCGTTGCCGGCATCGTCGGCGCAGTGCTGATCTCCCGCGGCGCGGGCTACGCATTCGGCGTCGGCATCGTTCTCTGCCTCCTGATCTACGGCAAGGACTTCTTCCGCAAGTGGCAGAATTACGACAAGACCAAGGATCCCGTCTTCAACAGCCGGATCGGCGGAGAGTGAGTACGGTCTGCCGTCCCATCGCAACGTGTTCTCTGAATGAAAACTGACCCGGCCTTGCCGCCTGACACAAGACAGGCGGCAGGCCGGGAAACGAACCGGGAGCCGATTCCGCACCTCACGCCCGAAGTGCGCCTCTCACGATCCTCCGCCGGAATGGCCGTCACGACCATGACCTCCTGACGCCGGACCGCTCTGAGGCAAGGGTTTCCACGATTGGCGGGCAGCGAGTCGGTGAAGAGGATCCCGGAAAATTTAAGGAGGTTTTGGATTATGCCGTTGAAAACACCCGAACAGTACGAAGAGAGTCTGCGAAAGATGAACTTCAAGGTCTACGTGATGGGCGAAGAGGTGAAGAACGTCGTCGACCACCCCATCATCCGCCCCTCGATGAACTCCGTCAAGATGTCCTACACGCTCGCGCAGGACCCGCAGTATGCGGAGCTGATGACGGCCAAGTCGTCCCTGACGGGCAACAAGATCAACCGATTCTGCCACCTGCACCAGAGCCCCGAGGACCTGGTGAAGAAGGTGAAGATGCAGCGCCTCATGGGCCAGAAGACGGCCGCCTGCTTCCAGCGCTGCGTGGGCATGGACGCCATCAATGCCGTGGACAGCACGACCTTCGAGATGGACAAGAAGCTCGGCACCGAGTACCACAAGCGCTTCCGGAACTTCCTGCTCAAGATGCAGGAGGAGGACTGGACCGTCGACGGCGCCATGACGGACGTCAAGGGCGACCGCGGCCTCAACCCCGGCAAGCAGGCCGACCCGGATCTGTTCTGCCGCATCGTCGAGAAGCGCAAGGACGGCATCGTCGTGCGGGGCTGCAAGGCGCACCAGACGGGCGCCGTCAACTCCCACTGGATCCTCGTGATGCCCACCCTCACGATGTCGAAGGAAGACGCCGACTTCGCCCTGTCCTTCGTGGCGCCGGCCGACGCCAAGGGCATCTTCTACATCTTGGGCCGACAGTCCTGCGACACCCGCAAACTCGAGGGCGGCCAGTTCGACATGGGCAACAAGGAGTTCGGCGGCCACGAGGCCATGATGATCTTCGACGATCTCTTCGTGCCCTGGGAAAACGTCTTCATGGCCGGTGAGTTCGAGTTCACCGGCGCCCTGGTGGAGCGCTTCGCCGGCTATCACCGCCAGAGCTACGGCGGCTGCAAGGTCGGCGTGGGCGACGTTCTGATCGGCGCGGCGGCGCTGGCGGCCGACTACAACGGCGCCAACAAGGCCTCCCACGTGAAGGACAAGCTCATCGAGATGATGCACCTCAACGAGACCCTCTACTCCTGCGGCATCGCCTGCTCGGCCGAGGGCCACAAGACCGCCTCGGGCAATTACCTCATCGACCTGCTGCTCGCCAACGTCTGCAAGCAGAACGTGACGAGGTTTCCCTACGAGATCGCGCGTCTTGCCGAGGACATCGCGGGCGGCCTCATGGTGACCATGCCCTCCGAGAAGGATCTGAAGCACCCCGTGACCGGCAAGTACATCGAGAAGTACCTGCGCGGCATCGCGGCGGTCCCCACGGAGTACCGCATGCGGGTTTTGCGCCTCATCGAGAATATCACCCTCGGGACGGCGGCCGTCGGCTACCGCACGGAGTCCATGCACGGCGCAGGCTCCCCCCAGGCGCAGCGGATCATGATCGCGCGCCAGGGCAATCTCGAGCAGAAGAAGGCGCTCGCGAAAAAGATCGCCGGGATCCCCGAGTAAAAGGTTCCTGACGGATTTCCGGAAAAATCCCCCTCTTTCCTGTGGGGAGCGTATTCCTTAATTTCCCTCTCCCTTGAGGGGAG
>DCVI01000053.1:4065-27130 GCA_002327315.1 Syntrophaceae bacterium UBA2192
GGAGGGGAGAGGAAGATTAAGGTTCACAGCCTTTACAGGGGGGATGAAGGGGGATTTGGATGGTTCGACCAAACGATGAAACAACGACTTACCGGGATGAATAGATCCATGTCTCAGTTGCTGGAAAAAGACATTCAGGCGGTGCTCGACGCCGATGTGAGACCCCTGCTGCATGCTCACAACGGCGACATCGAGCTTACGGGGATTGACGAGGACCGCGTCGTCCGGCTGCGCCTCCTAGGGGCCTGCGCCACGTGCATGGGTGCAGGGCAGACGGTCAATGACATCGTTGTGGCGAGCATCCGCCAGGCCTGCCCCTCGGTGGCCGATGTCCGTGTCGAGACGGGCGTCAGCCATGAGTTGATTGCCGAGGCCCTGCGGTTTCTGAAGAGAGAAAGACAATGAGCTCCGCGACAGTGGGCATCCAATTCTGCGGGGGCTGTAACCCCCGGATCGACCGGGGCCGCATCGCCGTGGAGCTTCAACAGGCCTTGGAGGGCATGGGGCATCGGGTGGTCTTCAACAGCCCCGATGCCGACTTCGCGATCTTTTTGAGCGGCTGCATGTCGGGCTGCGCCTTCAAGTTCAACCCCCGGAATCCGCCCTACGTCACGGTGGCGGCTGCCACGGTGGACGGCGAAGAGGTGGATGAGGCCCGGATCGTCCCGGAAGTGTTAAGAAAGGTGAGGCAATTCTATGAGCGACTGGAAACAGAAATACGCAAAGAAGATCATGACGGCCGCCGAGGCAGTCAAGCAGGTTAAGGACGGAGACCGCGTCGTCGTGGGCCATGCCTGCGGCGAGCCGCCCACGCTGGTGGAGGCCCTTGTGGCCCGCGGACCGGAGCTCAAGGGCGTCGAGGTTGTCCACATGGTGGCCATGGGGCCCGCCAGGTACGCCCAGTCCGGGATGGAGGGGAGCTTCCGGCACAACTCGCTGTTTGTCGGGGCCTCGACGCGAAAGGCCGTCTCCGAGGGGCGCGCACTGCACACGCCCTGCTTCTTCTCCGAGATCCCCCGGCTTTTTTCGTGGCGGATCCTGCCCGTCGACGTGACGCTGATGCAGGTCACGCCGCCCGATGCCGAAGGCTTCTGCAGCCTCGGCGTCTCCGTGGATTACACGCTGGCCGCGTCGCGCTCCGATCGCGTGACGATTGCCCAGATGAACAAGTACATGCCGCGCACCCTGGGCGCGAAGATCCACCTCGACGAGATCGACTGCATCGTCGAGAAGGACGAGCCGCTCATCGAGCTCAAACCGCCCGCCATCGGCGATCTCGAGAAGGCCATCGGCGAAAACGTGGCGAAGCTCATCGAGGACGGCTCGACGCTGCAGATGGGCATCGGCGCCATCCCGGACGCCGTCCTGCTCTTCCTGAAGGGCAAGAAGGACCTGGGCATCCACTCGGAGATGTTTTCCGACGGCCTGGTGTCCCTGGCCGAGGCCGGCGTCGTTACGAACAAAAAGAAGACGATCAACACGGGCAAGTTTGTCGCCACCTTCCTCATGGGGACCCGAAAGCTTTACGACTTCGTCGACGGCAACCCCGACGTGGTGATGCAGCCCGTCGATTACACCAACGACCCCAACATCATCGGCCAGCACGAGAAGATGGTCTCCATCAACTCGGCCCTGCAGGTGGACTTCATGGGCCAGGTCAACGCCGAGATGATCGGCCGCAACCAGTTCAGCGGCGTGGGCGGCCAGGTCGACTTCGTGCGCGGGGCGAGCCGCTCCAAGGGCGGAAAGTCCATCATCGCGCTGCCCTCCACGGCGGCCAAAGGCAAGGTATCGCGGATTGCCTGCGCACTCGATGCGGGCTCGGCCGTGACCACGTCGCGAAACGACGTTCACTTCATCGTCACCGAATACGGTGCGGCGGAGCTGCGGGGCAAGAGCATCCGCGAACGGGCAAAGGCCCTTATCGCGATCGCCCACCCCGACTTCCGGGATTCGCTCACGGCCCAGGCGAAAGAGCAGGGGCTGCTGTAGATAAGAACTCTCTCTGTCATCTACCTCTCCTATTGGGCTGTGGTGAGGGTGAAAAACTCGCCTTCACCACAGCCCCTCTCTCCTGCCCGGGGTGACTGCGGCCTTGGGGTCTTGCGGTTCGTCGCAGGGTGTTATATGGTGAAAGGGAATACGCCGTGCCGGGAGAATCGACGGAGGGCGTATTCTTCTTTTCTTACGCTGGACCCTGAACCCTGAACCCTGGTTCCTGTCCCCTGGAGAAACCATGCCCGTACTGACATTCATTCACGATGCCCTGGCGTACGCCAAGGGGCCCCACTTCCGCTGCCTGGGACGTCACACCAAGACCTTCTGCTCCCGGGCGGCTCGCCAGGCAAAAACCCCGGTCCAGAGGCGGGTCTGGTTCTCCACGGCCATATCGGCCGATGAGGTCATCGGCTCGCTTGCGCGACTGGAAACCCGGCGACCGATGGGAAGCCTGGCAAACTGGCAGGTTCAGCCCAAGGCGGACCGCAGGCGTTACCTGAAGGCCCTTCACGTGTATCTGTCGGCCCTGCTTCTGCTCTACGGGACCTGCAAGGAGGAGTTGCTTGCAAAGCTGGGAATGACGGAAGGGGAATTCATGAAGGCCTGGCAGGGCATCTTCCTGTACGATGCGGCGGCCCAGTCCATTTTCGACAAGGTCCTCACGCCTGCCTTCCGCGAAAGGGGCATCGACGGTCTCGTCACCGCCGCAGGCGAGTCGATCCGGGAGGTGCTCTTCCAGCCGGACAGTCCTTTCGGAAAACAGCAGCAAGAAGACCTGCAGGATCTCATGGTCGACGACCTGGCGGCCCTGAAGCGGAATCTGGCGAGGCGCGACGATGGGCCCGCGCCTTCATCTTCGTCCCCCTTTCGTAAAGGGGGATGACCGGGGGCGCATCCCGTCAGGGTGCGCAACCATGTCCGGTTCGTTCCTTGCCGGGCCGCCCCGCGAAGCGGATCAGGGCGGCAAAGGGGGATTTATGTTCGAAATAGACCCCGAGGCAAAAGGGTTCATCCGGGAGCGCTGCAATGGCGCCGTCACCGTCGTATTGGACTTCCAGCCCATGATGGGCGGCGGGTGAAAGTGCCCTTCCGCCCGGGACGTGGCGGGCAGTTATGTGCCCCGGTTGCTCACCGGCGCACCGTCGGGTGACATCGCTTCATACCTGCTCTGGAAGGCAGGCGATGTGCAGGTGTTCTATCCCGCCGGGCTGCGGGCTAAACCCGATGAGGACCGGATCCGCATCCGGTTGAGAGGTTATCTGTTCATGCGCTGGCTCGAGCTCGAGGGCGCCCGCGCCATCGTCTGTGCTCCGGCGGAGGAACCAAGAGCGGAAAATCCCCCTCTTTCCCCCTTTGAAAACCGCAATCCTTGATTTCCCTCTCCCTTGAGGGGAGAGGGTTAGGGTGAGGGTGAGGGTGATGGTTCGTCGTTCGTCAGGCTCACGATGACTGCTCACCATGGCGAACAGATATGTCATCCTGAGCGCCTGTCCTGAGTCCATCGAAGGATGTTGAAGTACCCCCTCACCTCAATCCTCTCCCGCCAGTGGAGAGGAAGATCAGGGTATCGGGTCTTCACAAGGGGAAAGAGGGGGATTTTTATTCTAGACTTATATCTCTCTCGTCCTGATCGGATAAGCCGCGGCTCCAGTGCCAAGCGAGCCCCACGAGGATGACCCCCATCGCCACGGCGGCCAGCACGATCAATCCATTGAACGTCCAGAATTCTTCAGGGCTCTTTATGAGTGCGTCATAGACAAGCCAGGGAAGGCTTGCGCCCACCATGGCCAGAAACGGCGCAAGGGGGTGATTTCCCCGCCTGCCTTCCGTTTCCCCGGAACGGGCATCTGCGGGGCTGTCCGATTGCCATATCGGTTTTCCCCGTCCGGCCACCTTCCCGGAACCCCCGTCACGAACGTCTTTTCATTATTATCTTCCCGTCCGCTTTTCATGGCAAGAAAAAGATGCAAAGAGCAGCGGCCCTCCTTACCCTTTGACACACCGGACGCGATCGCCTATGATTCGGCTTGCCTTCAGCCGCAAGCCCTGCAGGGTGCAGGGCCGGCAAGGAGGCGTTCAGGTCGGGCGATGGTAAGGGTTTACAAGGCACTTGGGGCAATCGGCCGGCTCGCCGGCTTCCTCCTGCGGGTTCTGGGCCGCTTCAGGCAGAACCAGGGCCTGCTCCTGGCCGGGGCCATCGCCTACTACACCCTGCTGTCCATCATCCCCCTGCTGATCCTCATCCTGATCGTGCTTTCGCACTTCATGGATCCGGAACAGCTCATCGGGACCATGTCGACCTTCCTGGAGCTTGCCGTGCCCGGCTATGCGGCGGCCCTGACCGAGCAGGTCCGGGTGTTTCTCCGGTACCGCGGCCTGATCGGCACGGTGGGCATTTTGGTCCTGCTGTTTTTCAGCTCTATCGCCTTCTCGGTGCTCGAGAACGCCATCTCGGTCATCTTCCACCGCGTGAGGGCCCAGCGCCGCCACTTCCTGATCTCGAGCATCATTCCCTACCTGTTCATCCTGCTCATCACCCTGGGCGTGCTGTCCCTGTCGTTCATCGTGGGCGCGCTGGAGCCGCTGGAAAGCATGAGGCTGGTGGTGTTCGGGCACAAGCTCGGGCTGGGGTTCATCTTCGGCCTGGCGGTCTACGTGCTGGGGCTCATCGCGGAGGTCTTCCTGATCACGGCGTTCTACCTGGTCCTGCCCGTGGGGCCCACGACCTTCCGGCACGCGCTCATCGGGGGGCTGGCCGCCACGATCCTGTGGGAGATCACCCGCCGCGTCATCGTCTGGTACTACAGGACCTTCACCTTCGTGAACCTGATTTACGGCTCATTCGCCTCGGTGGTGGTGTTCCTGCTCGGCGTCGAGGCCGTGGCGCTCATCTTCCTGCTGGGGGCCCAGGTCATCGAGGAACTCGAGCACGTCAACGAAAAAATACATTAGGGATCGCTCCTGCGTATTATCGCGTCGCGGCCGCCCTCTTTTGCTCCCGCTTCTCCTGGCAGTCAACGCACAGCAGTGCCGTGGGCTCGGCCATCAGGCGCTTCCCCGAGATCTCGCCGTCGCAGGAGAGGCAGATGCCGTAGCTTCCCTGCTCCATCCGGTCCAGGGCCAGGGCCAGCTTCCGGATCTCCGCGTTTTCCCTCGCCCGGAAGAGGCGCAAGAGATCCCGCTCGCGCTCCTGGGTCGCCTGGTCCACCGGGTCGGAAAGCCTTTCCTCCGCATCCGTTTCTTCGGGGCCGTGTCCCGCCTGGCGGCTCACCTCGGCGAGCCTTTTCAAGATAACCGTTCTCAGGGTTTGACGTTTCCTGTTGTCCATCCGTTCCACCTCTGCATCTGCTCGGGCACCGTGGTCCCGCAAGCGGCTTGAAAAAATGCGAATACTCCTCCCCTGGTACGGCATCCCGCTTTTTTTAGCGGCTGATTAACGGGGATCGACGAAACCGATGAATGGAGCCCGGAATCGTGCGCGCAGAAAATTTCATTAAGTGGAACAAAAATTAAACCGGACTGTCGGTCAATGCAATATCAATAGATCAACAGGATTTTGTCAGGTCGAAACTGTAATGCTGAAATTTGCTTTAAATGGCACCATTACGATCGGCAAGGATGCATCTTATCTTAGGCCGATTTTCATGCTATGAATCTTTTCAGGGCTAAGAGGTTTCAAGGTTTTGCCAAAAGCTTTTCCGAAGCAAGCCGGCGAAGAGAAGGCCAGGAAAGGATAAGACCATGTTTTCGATCCGTATCGCCATGGCGGTGATGCTTGCCGCTTGTCTCGTTACCGGCGCCCAAGCCGCCGAGAAGGCAAAACCTGCCGAGGTGCTGAAAGGCTCCGTGCAGGCCGAGGCCACCTATGACGATCCCCTGGGGCGAAGCACGCCTCAGGGTACCGTCGTCGGTTTTCTGAAGGCAATGCAGCGCGAGGATTATGAGCGGGCTGTCGACTTCCTGGATACACGCCAGACGGGGAAACGCGCTGAGCTGCTTGCCATCGAACTGCATCACATTCTCGACGAGGGGCTGTCGACCGTTACGACCACGCTCAGCGTGAAGCCCGAGGGGAACCTCCAGGACCACCTGCCCGACAACCGCGAGCTGGTGGGCATGGTCAAGACGAAGAAGGGGGAATACAAGATCCTGCTCGAGCGCGTCCAGAAGGAAAACAACCCCCCGGTCTGGCTCTTTTCCTCGGAGACCCTGAAGCTCGTTCCCCAGATC
Organism: Syntrophaceae bacterium UBA2192; assembly: GCA_002327315.1. Classification (GTDB taxonomy): domain Bacteria; phylum Desulfobacterota; class Syntrophia; order Syntrophales; family UBA2192; genus UBA2192. Next base: position 10,294 of record DCVI01000053.1, read on the forward strand.
TACGATGAGATCGACGTTCCCTGGCTTGAGAAGCATCTGCCGGCGGCCATGACAGAGACCCGCGTTGCCGGTCAACCGCTGTACCGGTGGGTCATACCCCTTGTGGTGCTTCCCCTGGTGCTTTTTCTCGGCTGGCTCTTCACGAGGGCGATCTTTGCCCTGGTTCGCGAGCCGATGCGCAAGCGGTTCGGCGAGGCGGTGATGAGCAAGCTCAGGGGGATCGGAAAGCCCCTGATGCTTCTTTTCGCGTCAGGCGCGGTTTACGTCATTTCCCTCGGCTCGGCCTCGCTCCTCACCCGGCTGTTCTGGACGTTCATGGCCTCGACGATGGCCGTTGTCGGCCTGACGTGGCTTATCCTCTATCTGATTGACGCCGGTGCGGACATCATCGAGCGGCGCAGACCCGAGGCCGCCAATGCGGTCATCCGCCTTTCGGCAACACTCATGAAGGCCCTGGCCGTCGTCGTGGGGCTCGTGGTCATCTTCTATTACTTTGCCGGCATCAATCTCACGGCCGTCGTTGCCGGCCTCGGCATCGGCGGCATCGCCGTGGCCTTTGCCGCCCAGAAGACGATCGAGAACTTCTTCGGCGGGCTCTTCCTCGTCTGGGACAAACCTATCCGGTTGGGCGATTACTGCAAGGCCGGCGAGCATGCCGGCACCGTCGAGCACATCGGCCTGCGCTCCACGCTCATCCGCACGCTTGCCCGCACCGTCGTCTCCATTCCCAACGGCCAGCTCTCGTCGATCAGTGTCGAGAACTTCGCCCTGCGCGACCGTTTCCTCTTCAAGCACACCCTGAACCTGCGATACGAGACGACAGCGGACCAGCTCCGCTACCTCCTGGCGCAGATCCGCGAGCTGCTGTACCAGCACCCCCGGGTAGACTCCACATCGGCCCGCATTCGCTTCATCAGCTTCGGGCCATCCTCGCTCGATACGGAGGTCTTCGCCTACGTGCTCGTGAAGGATTACGATGCGTTCCTCGCCGTCCAGGAAGATCTCCTGCTGCGGATCATGGACCTCGTCGAGTCGAGCGGCAGCGGTTTTGCCTTCCCCTCGCAGACCCTATACATGGCAGGAGACGGGGGGCTCGACGAGGAAAAGAGCCGCAAGGCCGCCGAGACCGTCCGCCGCTGGCGGGACGAGGGCGAGCTTCCCTTCCCGGATCACACGCCCGCGCTGGTCTCTCACCTCGACAGCACGCTGGACTACCCGCCAAAGGGCTCGGTGCTGAGCGGGAAGAAAGAGAGCGTGTAGGTCACAGGTCACAGGTCACAGGTCACAGGTCACAGGTCTTTCCTGCTACCTGACACCTGCAACCTGTCACCTTGGTCAGGCGCCCTGCGGCATGACGGAACAGACGGGACAGACCGGATAGACGGGACAGACCAGATAGACCAGATAGACTAGATAGACCAAATAGACCAGATGGACCAGACAGACCCAAAAAGATCCGGCCGACACCTCGAGATCCTGCGACGCATCGCGCGCCGGGCGATGATCGAGCGGGGCTTCCTGCCCGATTTCTCCGCCCGGGTCGAGAGCGAGCTGGCGGGTCTGAAGGCGGCCCCTGCTGCTGATTCAGACAGCGTCCGCGACCTCCGTGATCTCCCCTGGTGCTCCATCGACAACGATGAGTCCAGGGACCTCGACCAGCTTACCGTCGTCCGGGAGGGCGCAAAAGACGCGGTGACGATCCTCGTTGCCATCGCCGATGTGGACACGGTGGTCCGCAAAGGCCAGGCCATCGACGATCACGCCTGCCACAACACGACGTCCATCTACACCCCCGCCCGGATCTTTTCCATGATTCCCGAGGCGCTCTCGACGGGCCTCACGTCGCTCAACGACGGCGAAGACCGCGCAGCCGTCGTCGTCGAGATGACCGTGGGCGGCGACGGCGCGCTTGACGGCTCCGACGTCTACCGGGCCCTGGTTCGCAACCGCGCAAAGCTCGCCTACAACGCCCTTGCGCCATGGCTGGAAGGGCAGGGGCCCGCCCCCGGGGCCGTGACGGCCGTGAAGGGTCTCGAGAAAAACCTTCGCACCCAGGACTGCGTGGCCCAGATGCTCCGGAGCCGGCGCCAGGCCCACGGGGCCCTCAACCTCGAAACGGTGGAGGCAAATCCCGTCTTTGACGGCGACCGGGTGAAGTCCTACACGATCGAACGAAAGAATCGGGCCAAGGAACTGATCGAGGATTTCATGATTGCGGCCAACTCGGTGGTCGCCCGCTATCTCGAATCCAGGCGGGTCCCATCGATCCGCCGCGTGGTCCATGCCCCCAAGCGGTGGGACCGCATCGTCGGCGTGGCCTCGGAGAAGGGCTGGACGCTTCCCGGCGAGCCCGACGCGAAGGCCCTGGAAGGGTTCCTGACGGCCCAGAAGGCCCGCGACCCGGGGCGCTTCCACAACCTCTCCCAGACCGTCATCAAGCTCATCGGCGCGGGCGAGTACATGGCCGACTTCCCCGGCAGGGAGGCCCCGGGACACTTCGGCCTTGCCGTGAAGGACTACGCCCACTCCACGGCCCCCAACCGCCGCTTTCCCGACCTCGTCACGCAGCGGCTCGTGAAGGCCGCCATCGAGGGCCGGCCCGTACCCTACGGCGACGGGGAACTCGTTGACATCGCCCGCCACTGCACCCTCAAGGAGGACGATGCCAACAAGGTCGAGCGCCTCGTGCGCAAGTCGGCCTTCGCGCTGATGCTTCAGGCGCGCATCGGCGAGTCCTTCGACGCTATCGTCACCGGCGCTGCCCCCAAGGGCACCTGGGTGCGCATCAACGGCCAGCCCGTCGAGGGAAGGCTTGTCGAAGGCTTCGGAGGCCTCGACGTGGGCGACCGCCTGCGCGTAAATCTCATCCGCACCGACGTGGAACAAGGCTTTATCGATTTCAGGCGAGTGGATTGACGGTCAAAAGAAGTGTCTCAGTGTTTAAGTGTCTGAGTGAAGAGGATGAAGGGACCAGGGACTAGGGTGTAGGGACGAAAAAAAAGGTCTTCCGGATTCAGAATACCCTATTACCCAATTATCAGTTACCGCCGCCGAAGGCGGCGTGACGGGACAGACGGGATAGACCAGACAGACCAGANNGACAGACCAGACAGACCAGATAGACCAGATAGACCAGATAGACCAAATAGACCAAATAGACCAGACAGACGATCTTCCCATGCTGCTGCATCTTTTGCCCCGCATCCTCATGATCCGCTCCTGGATCGAACGGACGCTGGCCGCCCACGCTAAAGAGGCCCGGTCCGCAGCCGCGGTCATCGAGACATGCGGCTTCAGGCGCCTGCCCGCTTACTTCGATGCGGCGCTTCTCGGGCGCATCCGGTGCGTGGCCGTCGAGCGGGTCCCCGTGCCGCCGCTGGCCTCGATGGGGCTGAGGCTCTTCGCCGGATTCGAATCGAAACATTACGCCGGCATCACCTACGGCGACACCTACTTTGTCGATCGTCGATACGACCTGACGGAGATCGAAGGGATCGGCCCCAAAATCGCCGGGCTGCTGGCCGCAAACGGTATCGGGTCTTTCTCCCGGCTGGCGAAGAGCCGCCTCGGGGAATTGCAACGCATCCTCGAGTCGGGCGGGCCGCACTTCCGGCTTGCAGACCCCGCATCCTGGCCCGAACAGGCAAAGCTTGCGGCGGCCTCCGATTGGGCGGGGCTGCGGGAATTGCAGGGTAAGCTGAGCCGCGGGCGCAGGGTGTGACGCTGCAGTGTCGAGATCGCTCTTGTCTTTGCCCGTTGCCGTCTGTTACCCTGTTGTCATGAGATTTTCGAAAATCCTTAAGGCCACCCTGGCCCTTGCGTTGATCTTGCTTGCGGTTTTTGCCTGGTACCGCTGGAATCTCTCGGCCCTTTTCGAGCCCGCGCGCATCGAGGCGCTCCTGGAGGAGATCGGGCCTTTCGCACCGCTCATTTACATGGCCGTCATGGCGGTCACGGCCGTCATCATCCCCATCCCGGGGCCTCCACTCTTCGTGATCGCCGGTGTGATTTTCGGGCCTGTCCTCGGCACCGCCTATGCCGTCGTCGGCTCCGTGGCCGGGGCGCTTGTCGCCTTTCTCATCGCCCGGTTTTTGGGGAGGGATTTTGTCGAGTCGATGGTGGGCAAGCAGGTCGTGATCTGCTGCGAATGCTCCGAGGGGCTGCTGGCGAAGATCATCTTTTTCTCGCGTCTCCTGCCCCTGATTTCCTTCGACGTGGTGAGCTACGGTGCCGGGCTCACCCGGATGAGCCTGCGAAGCTTCGCCCTGGCCACGCTGCTTGGCTCTCTGCCCATGACCTTCATCTACCACAGCTTCGGCTCCGTCCTTGCGGTCAGCTCGACGACGGCCCTTGTCTTGGGAATTGTGATCGTCGCGATTCTTTTTGCCCTGCCGTACCTGGCCGATCGCTGGGATATCAAGAGATTCCGGCCCCGGCTCGTTGCCCGCAACGGCGAGGACCACTGCGCCCCATCCGACAAAAAAGACTGAAAAGACCAGACAGACAAGACAGACCCATGGACATCTTCTCCAACGAACCAACGAAATAACGAAAAGAACGAGATCGAGGTGCCCCATGAAGGTCTTCATCGTTTACGCCCACCCGGAACCCGGAAGCTTCAACGGCGCGCTGTTCCGCACGGCGCAGGATGTGTTCCGGGAAGGCGGCCACGAGGTGCAGGTCTCCGATCTCTATGCCATGGGCTTCAACCCCGTCGTGAGCCGGAAGAACTACACCACCGTCAAGGACCCCGATTATTTCAAACCCCAGATCGAGGACATGCACGCCACCGAATCGGGCGGTTTTGCCCCGGACATCGAGGCGGAGATCCGCAAGATGGAGTGGTGCGACCTCATGCTCTGGCAGCACCCGCTCTGGTGGTTCGGGCTGCCCGCCATCCTGAAGGGCTGGGTGGACCGCTGTTTTGCCATGGGCCGCACCTACGGCGGGGGCCGTCTCTACGAAAACGGCGTTTTCAAAGGAAAGCGGGCCATGCTTTCGCTGACAACGGGCGGCCCGGCCGAAGCGTACGCGAAGGGCGGCTTCAACGGCGACATCCACGCCGTGCTGCGCCCCATCCACCGGGGGATCTTGAGCTTCACGGGCTTTGACGTCCTGGCGCCCCACATCATCTATGCACCTGTCCGGCTGCGGGACGAACAGCGCAAGGCGATTCTCGAGGGTTTCTCCCGCCGCCTGAGGCAGATCCACGAGGAAGGGCCCGTCAGCGTCGGCGAATACTAATCCGATGCGGCTCCCGTTGCCGGCTGTTCAATCGGCGAGACAGAAAAAAGTCCCGCTTCATTTTTTCAACATCGTCTTCAGGCCGGCTTGATCATCGCCTTGATCTCTTTTTCCGAAATCTCCATGTTGTGGCTTTTCTTCGCATGCTGCTTGACCATTTCGATGATCTCTTTTTCATCGTGGCTCTTCACGGAGAAGTTGCAGGGCGAAGGGCATTCGATCTTTTTCATTGCTTCTGCCATGACACTCACCTCCATCGGCGTTGATGATAAAGGGTCTCATCTCAGGACAGGCCGGTGAATCGGGATAAATCTGATTTTCCTCTCAGACTAATCCTGTCGGGCAGTCCTCCATAGACCGACTTGACTCTCCTGACGGAACGGCAGATAATGGAAAACACGTGAAATGCGCCCGTCGTTCACCCTTTCGGCATGTAGCCCGACAGGAACCGGGGTGCCGTCCCCCCCCGGAGCAACTTACGTTCCCAGGCACATCGAGAGGAAAGGAGGTGACACAGATGAGGACCAAAAAGATGGTCAAGCTGAGCGAACAGGCCAGGCGCCGCGAGGCGAAGTTCTGGGCCCTGATGAGGTCCGCGGAATCTGGCAGGCAATGCTTCAGCTGAAAGAAGTGAAAGAATCAATAATTGCCGGTTCGGCAATTCAAACCTTTGATTTCTTCATCCAGTGGCATCTCACGGAGCGCTGCAATCTGCGGTGCCGTCATTGTTACCAGGCCCGCAAGAGGCCGCCCGAGATGACCGCTGGCGACGTGATGAGCGAGATTGACGGGGCCGCCCGGATGTTCGAGGCCTGGGAGTCGGAGCAGGATATCCGGGTCGCCCCGTCGATTCACTTCACGGGGGGCGAGCCTCTGCTGTACCGGGGTTTCTGGGACGTCGTGCGCCATGCGAGGCTCTCGGGCTGCCGCGTGGCCGTCATGACCAACGGCTGCCTCGTCACCGATGAGGACGCCGGCCGATTCAGGGACCTGGGCGTCTTCGACATCCAGGTGAGCCTCGAGGGGCCGCCTGCGCTTCACGACTCGATCCGGGGCGAGGGAAGTTTCCGCGCCGCCCTGAAGGGGACCGAGCGCCTCGCCAGGGCCGCAAACCGCGTGAGCGCCAATGTCACCCTCTCGCGGCTCAATGCGCCCTTCATCGATGAAACGGTGAGGATCGCCCGGGACGCCGGGTTCAGCTCTATCGGATTTTCCCGCCTGGTTCCCTGCGGAAGCGGCGGGGCGATGATCGAGAGCGTCCTGTCCCCCGGCGAGGTTCGCGATGCCTACGGGAAGGCCCTGTCCCTCAGCGGGCCCGACTTCGCCGTTGTCTCCGGCGATCCCCTGGCGGGGACGCTCCGGAATGATGCGCCCCCGGCGGATTGCGGGCTCACCCTCTCGGGATGCAGCGCCGGGTTCTCCGGCGTCACGGTCGCGAGCGACGGCGCCGTGATGCCCTGCCGGCGCATCGGGATTTCCGTGGGAAACCTGAAGAGGAAAAGCCTGCGCGACATCTGGGCGACCTCGAGGACGCTCTGGCGCCTCAGAGACCGCGAAAGCTACAAGGGGCAGTGCGGCCGGTGCTCGTTCTGGCCCTCCTGCCGCGGCTGCCGCGCCGTGGCCTATGCCTGGAGCCGCGCCCGCGGCCGCGCCGACCTCTTCGCCGACGACCCCCAGTGCTGGCACATCGGTGGATAAAACCGCTGTCTGTGGGTGCGATGCTTCCCATCGGGAGATGAACGGGTCGGAGACGCCATCCGCCCGAGCGAAATATTCACAGAGCTTGTCCAAGGAGATGCTGAGATGCCCAGATGGCTGATCGATTCGGACCACACGGTGGCCCATTTCACCGCCCGGCACATGATGATCGCCTTCGTCCACGGCCAGTTCAACCGCATCAACGGCATGATCGATTTCGACCCTGCGGATCTGTCGGCAACCGCCGCGGAGATCGAGATTGACGCGGCGGTGATTTACACCGGCGTCGAGGCGCGGGACCGGCACCTCCGGAGCGACGACTTCCTGGACGTCGAGAGGCACCCCGCCATCACCTTCCGAAGCACAAGAGCCGAGTGCGCAGGCAGCAATCTCTTCAAGCTTTACGGGGATCTCACGATACGGGGCGTGACCCGGCCCGTCCTTCTTCATGGGGCAAGCTTCGGCCCCAACGGCTATGCAGACGAGACAGGCTCTTACACGGTGATGGGCTTCGAGGCGGGAGTCACTCTGAACCGGGAGGATTTCGGGATCACCTGGAACAACGTGTTCGGGAAGAACCAGTTCATGGTCGGCAAGCACCTTGACATCGTCATCAACGTCGAAGCCGATCTGCAATCGCCATAAAGAAATGCGTGCGCCGCCATTTCGGTTAATGCTCAAAAGATGAGACGCATCACCCGGATATCATAAACAGAAAAGGCCCCTGTCGATTTCTCGGCAGGGGCCTTTTCTGATGGAACTTCTCGCAGCTGTGTAACTCGCGGCCCGAGGCCGGTTGCTCACTCCCTTTTTTCCCTACCGGCCGCGTTTCGGCGTGTATACGGGGAAGCTCATCGGGTCGGTCCAGTACTTCTTGTCGGTCTTCACGTTCTTGGCTTTTTCTTTCATGGTCGCATCTCCTTGCGTAGTTTGTGGTCACCGGGGTTACCGGTAGACGATATCTTTCCGGGGCTTCAGAAGGGGGTCTTCCCAGAGCACGGCCTCTTTTTCTCCGAACAGGCCGATCCGGGAGTGGGTGTAGACCCTGTCGGGATTTGCCGTGTGGATTCTGTTCATCATGGTCTTTGCTCCCTTTCGTTAAACCTATTATCGATATTTTTCGTTTTAAATAAATCGGCGCCCGTCTGAATCTGAGGTAGGAGTGCCCGGTCACGCCCCGGCAGACGGTGTCTGACGAAACCATAGGACATACGCTTATGGGGATATGTCTTGACATCCGGCGGCAACACCCCTAGGCTGTATACATTGAAACAGCCGCCTGGCAGGGCGGCACACATGGTATTGACACAGACATTATGAAGCGCAGGGGCCGGCCGTCGTGCTCTTTGGGGTTCTGACGGCTTTTTTTATATGCGCAACCAGGAGGGTTCCCCATGCTGCAACGATATCGATATTGGCTCACGAGCCGTATTCCGGGTCTCCTCTATCACCTCGTACGAACCTACAGCTGGACCTTCCGGGTGCAAATCGAAAACGAGAGGCCCTGGCTCGATTACCTGCAGGAAGGCGGCAGGGTCCTGTTGTGCGGCTGGCACCAGCAGTTCTTCGCGGCCATCCACCACTTCAAGACCTACGCGTCTTATCGTCCCGCACTGATGATCAGCCAGAGCAAGGACGGCGACATCATCGCCGGCATCGCCGAGAAGTCGGGCTGGCACACCGTGCGGGGATCGTCCTCGCGAAACGGGGGACGGGCCCTGAAAGAAATGGTCGGGCAGCTGCAGCTCACGGGTCTTGCCGCCCACATCGTGGACGGGCCGAAGGGTCCCGCCGGGATCATCAAGGCGGGGGCGGTCAGCCTGGCTCGCGCCGCCGGGGCCGTCGTGGTCCCCATCTACACAACGTCCGATCGCGCCTGGTATTTCAAAAGCTGGGACCGCTTCATGCTGCCGAAGCCCTTCGCAAAGGTGAGCCTGCGATTCGGCGAGATGCTCGACCTGAGCACGGGGGAGGGCGACGAGGCCTTCGAAGACCACCGGGTGCGGCTCCAGCAGATCATGCAGCCCGGCCTGATCTCCTGATCTTCCACGGCCCGGGTAGTAGATCCGTTGATTAATGGAATAGTTAATAGGTTGATGGGTTTGACTAGTTGACTAGGTAAAAAAGGAGAAGGAAGAACCCTATCGACTAATAAACTAATCAACCAGTTACTGCAGCAAAGCTGCTAATTACCCAATAGGGGGTATCCTGAATCCCGACGCCCGAGGCCTGAATCCCGAATCCCTTCTTTTCGTCACTCTTGCCGCCCACTCTGAATCATAGTACGATTCGTCTCGCCCACAGGGACGACCGCCATGAACCCTTCTTCTCGAATTGCCGTTGCGTTGACGCTGCTCCTTTTTCTTGCAGCCCCGCAACTCCTGCACGCCGAGGGCGAGCTTCGCCTGGCGGACCTGGGTGATTTTCGTCTCGAGAGCGGCCAGGTGATCCAGGAGTGCCGTCTGGGGTATCGCACCTTCGGCACGTTGAACCGGGAGCGATCCAATGCGATCCTGTTTCCTACATGGTTTGCAGGCACGTCGAAAGATCTCGTCGACCTCGGGTTCATCGGGCCGTCAAAGCTTGCCGATACGTCCCGCTACTTTGTCGTTGCCGTTGACGCCTTCGGCGACGGCGTGTCGTCTTCCCCCTCCAACAGCAAAAAACAGCCCGGCCGCACCTTCCCGGAATTCAGCGTGCGGGACATGGTGAAGGCGCAGCATCGGCTCTTGACGAAGTACCTGGGGCTCGACCGGCTGCACGCCGTCATCGGGATCTCCATGGGGGGGATGCAGGCCTTTCAGTGGGTGCTCTCCTACTCCGGCTTTGCGCAAAAGGCCGTCTCCATCGTGGGCACGCCCCGCGCGGCCTCTTCGGATCTGATCCTCTTCGATGCCGGGCTCCGCGGCATTGACACCCTGAACGCAATCGGTGACGGCGAGGCGTTGGGGCCGGAGGCATCGGCCGCCCTGTTGGCCCTGGCCGCGCTGACCCCCGAATTTTACCTGAAAAACTTTTCCCGCTCGGATCTGACGCGCGCCCTGGACGGAGCGCAGGAAATCATCCTGAAATACAACCTCACGGACTGGGCCTGGCAACTCAAGGCGATGATCGGGCACGACATCTACAGGCGACCTGTCGCATCGGAAAAGGAGGCCGCCGGAGCCATCCGCACAAAGCTTTTGGTGATTGTTTCCCGCAACGACATCCTGGTGAACCCGGAGCCCTCGCTTGCCCTTGCCGCTTCATTGAAGGCGGAAACGCTCGTGCTGCATGGCGAATGCGGCCACTTCAGCGCAGTGTGCGAGCCGGACAAGATCAACGCCGCAGCCGCAGCGTTCCTGAACCGGCGGAATTAACGCCTCCATCCTGCCTTGCTTCCTTGCCTTTCTTACTGGCCCCGCCTTGCGGATTGCAGCTTTTTCTTCCCGAATCCTGAAGCCCGAATCCCGAAGCCATTCTTTTCTTTCACTCAGTCACTTAATCACTTCTTTATTGTTGCTTTGTGTTATAATACCGCCCGCGCGGCGGGCATCTTGCCCGGATAGAAGAACCATGGCTGCCTGCCGCGGACATCACCGTTGCGGAACGTGAATGAAACCCAGACTCACTGCGCCTCTTTTTCTTCTGTGTGTCCTTGTTCTCACCACCACAATGGCGGGCTCGATCCACGCGAAGGAAAGCGCCCCCGTCGCCAGGCACATCATCCTCATCATCGGCGACGGCATGCAGCCCGAAAACGAGATCGCCGCCGGCCGCTACCTCACCGGCAGGGACGATGGCCTTGTCTTCCACACCTTTCCATACCGGGGCTTTGTCGCCACCTGGGATGTGACCGTCTACAACAGGCAGGCGCCCCGCTACGGCGCAGCGCCCTATAACCCCTCTGCCATAAACCCCAGGGTGGGCTGTGACGCGGTACCCTCCGGAAAAACGGACGCCCGGAGAAACGGTCCCCGCTATGCCTGCCGCGCACCGGAGGGCCCGAAAACCCATGGAGCCGATTCGGCCTCGACGGCCACGGCCTGGGCCACGGGCCACAAGACCGACACCGGCAACATCGCCTGGCGTCCCGACGACCCGGAGCGAGGCTCCCTCACGACGATTGCCGAGTTGCTGAGGGAAAGGCGCGGATACGCCATCGGCATCGTCACCACGGTGCCCTTCTCCGATGCCTCCCCTGCAGCCCAGGTGAGCCACAACAAGAGCCGCCGGAATCTGCACGCCATCTCCGGCGAGATCCTCCGCACCTCTCAGCCCGAGGTCGTCATCGGCGGGGGACACCCTGCACGAAGCGGGGCCGGTCATATGTCTATGGCACTGTACGATGAATTGAAAAACGGCGGGAGAGGGTCCTACGTGCTTGTCGAGCGCATGGACGGCGTGGATGCGGGCAAGTCCCTCAAAGAGGCCGCGGCCCTTGCCGTGGCGCAGAAGAAGAAACTCTTCGGGCTCTTCGGAGGCCCCGAGGGCCATTTCGAGCCGCCCGTTCCCACCGACAACGGCTCGGCCACCCTGACGCGGGCCACCAGCGAGAACCCGCTGCTGAAGGATGCCACCCGGGCCGCCCTGAAGGTGTTAAGCAGAAACAAAAACGGGTTTTTTCTCCTGGTCGAGCAGGGCGACATCGACTTGGCCAACCACGGCAATGACTACCGGTGGATGATCGGCGCCATGTGGGACCTCGATGAGGCCGTCAGGGCCGCTGTCGAGTTCGTCGATCGCCCGGGCGACGACATCACCTGGGCCAACACCCTGCTCATCGTTACCTCCGACCACGTCACGGGCTCCATGCGCCTCAACGACGGCAAACGGCTGGGCAAGGGGCGCCTTCCCGCGCAGTCGCCGGGCCTCTGCCCCGACAGGCTTTCCTGGTGCGCAGGCTACCCGGGGGGCGAGGTGAGCTACAGTGCCACAAGCCACCTCAACGAGCCCGTATCGCTTTACGCCATGGGGGACAGCAGCCTGACGAGGCACCTGCGGCAGTTCGAGGGCAGCTGGTACCCCTGCACGCCCATCCTCGACAACACGCAGCTCTTCCACGCCATGAGCAACGCCGCGGGCATTCCCCAGCACTCCGCCCTCAAGGCCATCGTCACCCGTCCCACCTCCTGCCCGGCCGGGCAATAGCTTGCTGAGAAGTTAATTCGCGGCGGTCTGCAGCAAACAGCGGAAATACAAATCCCCCTCTATCCCCCAAGGCAGCTTCGCTGCAGGAATTGGTTGACTGGGTAATGGGTTGATTGGGGAAGAGCAGACAGCCTGCCCGTGCGCCTCCCGTTCTACCTTATCAACCAGTCAACGAATCACGAGTTACAGCTGCGTAGCAGCTAATTGGGGACGCAGGGGGATTTTCCTGCCCTGCTGCCGTTTTTGCCTGAATCCCGACGCCCGACGCCCGATCCCCTATTCTTTCACTGTCGGCTGTAGGCTCTTTTCTTCCCTACTCCTGAATCCCGATGCCTGAAGCCTGCAGCCTGCGGCCTTTGGCCGCACCGGTCACTGCTGCGAAGCAGCCGGTCCCTTCTTCACAGACACTGCCGGTTGAATGGCTTGCGGCATCGGAGTATACTTTCTCATCGCTTGCCTCCTGTGTTCTGCCGCAACAGGATCGGATTGACTCCCCCTCACATGGCGGCCGGAGCAGGGCAGGGCGGGTCTTGGGATGAGATGGATTCTCAATTGCGAAAAAAACTCCTGATCAGGGGCGCTGCCGTTGTGGTCGTGCTGGCGGTGGCGATCGTTATCCTCGTCAGCCAGGCAAACCGGCTCATCAAGCACCGGCTGGAGCAGGCCCTGGGCGAGAATTTCGCGGTGGAGAGCCTCTCTCTCAGTTGGAACAAGGTAGAGCTCAACGAACCGCGGTTCATGAAGGACGGCCGGCTCGCCGCGCAGGCGAAACGGATCGTCGTGAAACCGGAAATCCTCGACCTCTTGAAACCGGGCTTCTCCCTTGCCAGTGTCGTTTTCGAGGAACCGTCCCTGACCCTGCAGATCGACAAGAGCGGACAGTGGGTGATGCCGATTGACATCGGGAAGAAACCGGAAACCCCCTCCGCCCCGAAGGCCGGTCCCCTGTCTGTCAAAACGGTAGAGATCAAGGACGGCACGCTCTTCTTCCAGGATCTCGGGCGGCCCGAGCCGAACCGTATCGAACTCCGCAAGATCGACCTGAGCCTGGATCACGTTGCCTTCCCGCCCAAGGATGGGCCCTCAAAGTTTGTTTTCCAGGCGCAGCTTGCCGGCAATCTGCTCTCCGGCTCCGCGAGCGGCAGCGGGACGATCCATTTCGAAACGCTGGCCGTCAACGGCAAATTTGAAGGACAGAACCTCGTTTTTCTGGACGGAGGCGCCGCCGGGCCCGTATCCCGTGTGCAGGGCATGAGCTTCACGGCGGCATCGGAGGGGGTAGCGGCCAAAGGCCTCACCTTGTCGGATCTCGTGTTGATCAAGCCCTATCTGCGCCTGGAGAGTGACCGGAAGGGCAAGATCTCGTCCCCGCTGCCGGGCGCCGCGCTGAAGGCCCAGGTGGAAAAGAAAGAGGGGGCCGCTGTGCCGGTTACGGTGAAGAACCTCAAGATCGAAGGCGGCGAGCTGCTCTACCTCGACGGAAAGATCGCCCGGCCGCCCTATCCCGTGAGGATCACCGACGTTGACCTCACCGCCGATCACCTCTCCTTTCCCGCAGGCAACCAGAACACGGCTTACCGGCTTTCAGCCCGCCTGCCCGGAAATCACAGCACAGGCGTACTGACCTCGTCCGGAAACACGGTGCAGAAAACACTCGACACAAGCGCCAAGGTCTCACTTCGCAATCTTGATCTTACCCGTTTCAAACCCTACCTGCTCAAGGAGGGGGACGTCGATATCTCCCGGGGCTTTCTCGACCTGGACGTGGATCTCGGCATCAGGAAAAGGATGCTTTACGCCCCTTCCCACTCGGTGCTGCGGGATATCCGGTTCGTCGGCGGCAGGGGCCTGGCGGATCAGTTCCTGGGCGTGCCCCGGAACCTCGTCGTCAACGCGTTGAAGACGAACAACAACCAGATCGAAATTGATTTCGTTGCCGAGGGCAGCCTCGACAACCCGAAATTCAGTCTGCGGGAAAGCATGGTCACGCGCCTTACGGTCGGCCTCGCCAAAAACCTCGGGCTGTCCGTCATCGAGACGGGCGGGACGGTGATCATCCAGGGCGGCCGGCTCTTGAAGGGCGTTGGGGATGTCATGAAACAGATCTTCAAATAGTCCTCTTCGTTCTCTTCGACTCAACACATGACGCTGCCTGCTGCGGCTTCTTTCTTCCTGAATCCGGAAGCCCTGTCTTCCTAATCAACCAGTTATTGCAGCGAAGCTGCTGATGAGGAGAGATCCATGGCCCCTCTCAATTCGGAAACGTCCCCCGTGATCATGCGCCGCCACGCTGCGGGCATGTCCATCATCCTGAATCGCAAAGAGGTGCTGAACAGCCTGAACCTCGAGATGGTGCAGTTGATGACCTCCCATCTGAACGAGGCCCTTGCGGATGATGACTGCAAGCTTGTCCTTTTCTACGGTGCAGGCGGCAAGGGATTCTGCGCAGGCGGCGATATGAAGCGGATTTTCCAGGATATCCGGAATAACAACATGACCGATGTAAACCGTTTTTTCCTCGAGGAATTCAGCCTTGACCTGATGATCCATCGGTTTCCAAAGCCGGTCATCGTGATCGCCGACGGTCTTACCATGGGCGGAGGTCTCGGGATTGCGGAAGGCGCCGACTGGGTGATCGCCACGGAACGGACCCGGATGGCCATGCCGGAAACGAGGATCGGTTTCTATCCCGATGTGGGGGCGACGGGATGGCTGTTCAGCAAGTGTCCGCCGGGCTACCCGGAATACCTGGGGCTGACGAGCCATGAGATGACGGGCGGCGAGTGTGTCCGCCTGGGCCTGGCCACCCATCTGACCCGATCGGACAAAATCCCTGACCTGATACAGACCATGGAGGCATTCAAGGCAAAGGACATCTCCCATCCGAGGGAACTGCTGTCTCTGCTGACGAGGAAGGTGAATATCTGTTTCGACAGGAACATCGAGCCGAATCCGGAGGCGGATCAGTGGGTGGCAAATTATTTTGCGGGGAAATCATCCGTTCCGGAGGTCATTGAATCACTCCAGGTTTGCCAACTGCGGCCGGCTCCCTGCGAGTCCATCTTCGGGGGCCTTTCGGAGCGATCCCCCACCGCGCTGGTCCTGACCTTGAAGCTGTTGCGGCACAATGAGCATCTGCCCATGGAGAAGGTTTTTGAGACCGATTTCAAGGCTGTGCAGTTTCTCCTGAAGCATCCGGATCTTCTCGAGGGCGTACGGGCCCGCATCATCGAAAAGGACAATCAACCCCGATGGAAGCCCGACAGCATCGAAAAGGTGGATCTCTCAGAGCTTCATCTCTCTTCACATAACACGTAACACAGTTTTCACCGGTCACGGGTCACTGCCGCGCAGAGTCGGTTTGCAGCCAACAGCGGAAATACAAATCCCCCTCTATCCCCCAAGGCAGCTTCGCTGCAGGAATTGGTTGACTGGGTAATGGGTTGATTGGGGAAGAGCAGACAGCCTGCCCGTGCGCCTCCCGTTCTACCTTATCAACCAGTCAACGAATCACGAGTTACAGCTGCGTAGCAGCTAATTGGGGACGCAGGGGGATTTTCCTGCCCTGTGTATTGCGGCTTGCAGCTTTTTTCTTCCCGAATCCCGAAGACGGAATCCCGAATCCCTATTCTTTCAATGTCGGCTGTCGGCTCTTTTCTTCCCGACTCCTGAATCCCGATGCCTGAAGCCTGTAGCCTGTGGCCTTTGGCCGCACCGGTCACTGCAGCGAAGCTGCTCAGTCCACCAGCATCAGGCAATACAGATTCTGCGTCTCCGTCTTCTCTTTCAGGGTCTGGATAAAAAACCCGCTGTTCCTCGCCGTCTGGAATACATCGATCCCGCACGACTCCATGGACGGCCTGGCCTTGCCGGATTGGATGCAAGGCGCGTCCTTGACCTTCGAGCACTCCTTGCACAGGGGGCAGGGGCCTGCCAGGTAGACGAAGGACTTGTAATAGCCGTCCTTGAAGATCTCGCCCTCCATCTTCACGAGCATGTCGAAGAGGGCCATGTTCCGCTTGCCCCGCTCGGGCGTCCTGGGTGCTTCGATGTGAAACAGGATTGCTCGCTTGTAACAGTCGAGGACCTTCCTTGTCTCCTCCGGGGTGGGGGTATTCGGGGGGCAGCAGTGGCTGATCTTGTAGGGGCAGCCGAAGAGGCACTTCATCCGGACCCATGCCGCCGTGACAACGCTGCCCGGATCGATCACCTTCGCATGGGTAACCCCTGCCGCGATTGCCTTTTCGCAATATTTCTCCAGATCCGCAGTTTGCATAGCACCCTCTCCTTTATGGATTGATCGGAACCCCGTATGTCCAAACTCCGCACTGGTAGTCATATAGAAAACGGGGAACTTTGTCAAAATCTACTATCCCCCACTTCGCTGCTATGCAGCAGTAATCCGTTGAATGGGTAATTGGTTGATTAGGCAAATAGGGGGACAGGACTTCCACTGGTCACCGGCCACTGTCTTTCTCTCCCACATAGCACTTCTTCACTGTCGACTGTCTGCTGAAGGCTGTCGGCTCTTTTCTTCCCGAATCCTGAAGCCCGAATCCGGAATCCCGTTTCTTTCTCCCCCACTGGTCCCTCGTTCCTTTTTGCATAACACTCCACTTCTTCACTAGCCACTAGCCACAAACCACCAGCCACTTCTGCCCTCGTCCCGACACCCTTGTCCCTGTCATATCCGACAAAATTGTCGAATCGGGGTGCATTTTAATGTCCTCGCATCCCTTTTCTTTTATGGAATCCCACGTAATTA
>DCVI01000190.1 GCA_002327315.1 Syntrophaceae bacterium UBA2192
TTCTTCTTCAGTTGATCCTTCAGCGTGATGTTCTCTTCCTTGAGTTTCGCGTAGGACAGGGCCCGATCGATGGTGAGCTTGACGACGTCGTCCTTGAGGGGCTTGGTGATGTAGTCGAAGGCGCCGAGCTTCATGGCCTCGACAGCCGAGTTGACCGTTCCGTAGCCCGTGATCATGATGACGATGCTCTCGGGGTTGACCTCCTTGACGAACTTCAGCAGGTGAAGACCGTCGACGTGGGGCATCTTGAGGTCCGTGATGACGAGGTCGTACTTGTCATCGATGAAAACATCCATGGCCTGCCGGCCGTCGCCGACACCCTTGACCTCGTAACCGTAACTCCTGAGCAATTCCGCGAGATTGTCGCGGCTCAGCTCGTTATCCTCGGCGATGAGGATGCGGATATTCTTCGTGTCCTTTTTTACCTTGCTCTCTGCCATGGCTGGTCGTTTTGCCGCTCCTCGAGGATGGGACGAAATCGGGTAAAGGTGGTTGAGTCACTCCCCGCCCCCCGACGGGTGAAATTGAGGTCTTTGATCGGCAGGAAGGTTCCTGTCGGAAGGGCCCGATGAATCGTATGACCGTAAAGCAACACGGGATGTTAACAAAATTCCCTCATTAGTCAACCATAAATATTTCCGGGAGCTCCTGTCGAGCCGCGGCGGGCCGTCCGCAGGGAAGTAATTCTAAAGTTTTCATACCGGATACCGATCTCCATTATGAGAAAACAACGGGATGAGCGATGACCATATCCACATACCAGATTGACAATATCCTCAAGGCCTACAGCAGGCAGAGCAAGGTGAGCTCCCAGCCTGCGGCCCAGGATGTATCGAAGGCAAGCCCGAGGTACGCCGACGTGGTCTCGCTGTCCCCTGAGCAGGAAAAGCCGGAGGTCTATGACAAGATCTCCTACAGCCTGATGGATGTCATCCTGAAAGGCAATAAATCCAGATAGATGCCTTCGCGATTCGCTGAGCGGGGGACCGTTCCGAAGGGGGCCGCAAGCCCCCTGTCACATGTTCCCGGTGTGTCTGGTTCGAACCCGCATGGGACCGGTCTGCGCCTCCGACTAAGGCCGCAACCACACCTTTGCCTCCAGTGCGCGCGATGAGTCCGAAACCATGGGTGGGGCTGTCGGAATGACCGGAATGAACGATACGGAGACCGCAAGGAGCGAATTCAGGGTCATGCCCGCGAATGGTTCCGATAAGAGGACCATCCTCGTCGTCGATGACGATCCCTCCATCCGCAACCTGATCGTAGAGGCCCTGAGGCATGAGGGCGACTACATCGCCACCGAGGCTTCCGACGGGAAGGAAGCCCTCGAAGCGCTGCGGTCCAATCTCTACGACCTGGTGATCAGCGACATCCAGATGCCGGGCATGAACGGCATGGATCTGCTGAGCCGGATCCGGGAGATCAACCCCCTGATCTCGGTCATCATGATCACCGGATACCCCACCGTCGGCCTGTCCGTCTCGGCCATGAAGACGGGGGCCGTCGATTTCATCACGAAGCCTTTCCGCATCGACGAGCTTCTGTACAAAGTGAATATCTACATGCGGGAGAAGTCGCTCCTGTCGGCCGATGGCCTGCTGCACAGGGTGGAGCAGGAGAAGCTCCGCGACAAGGTCCGTCAGATCTCGACGACGGGATTTATCTACGATTTCATCGAGCGCCTCGGGGTGAGCAACGACAACGTCTTCCGCGTCATCGCCGATCTCGCCCTCAAGGTCTCCAACGGGGATCATTGCGCAATCCTGCTCTACGATCGGGAATCGGACGAGTTCCTGCCCAAGATCACCAGCAACGTCGACCCCTTTCCACCGCGCCACTCCGTGTCCTGGCCGAGGAAGCTTCTGCGCGAGGTCGTGAGCAAAAAGGACGGTGCGTTGTTCAACGTCTCCGATCTCAATGGCTCGACATCCATCCTCTGCGCCCCTCTGATGATCCGCAACAATGTATTCGGGATCCTGGGCCTCTGGAAGGACCGCAACGGGATCTGTTTTACGGACCAGGACCTTCACGTCATCCTGAGCCTCGCGAGGCGCACTTCGCTGAACCTGGAGAACAAGGTCCTCTACGAGACCCTCTACACGAATATTGCCGAGACCTTCCGGGCGCTCGTGGCCTCCGTCCAGGCCCGGGACCAGTACACGGAACGCCACTCCGAGAGTGTCATGCGATTCGTGATCCGGACCGCCGAGATCATGCAGTGCTCCCCCGACGACATCGAGTGTCTCAAGATCGCCGCAATGCTCCACGACATCGGCAAGATCGCGATCCCGGATCGCATCCTCCTCAAGCCCGATGAACTCACGGGAGAGGAATACGACATCATCAAGAACCACAGCATGATCGGCGATGACATCCTCACCCCGATCGCCCTCTTTGAAAAAGAGCGCAAGATCATCCGCCACCACCACGAAAACTGGGACGGCTCCGGCTACCCCGACGGGCTGGCCGGCGAGGCGATCCCGCTGCTCTCCCGTCTGATCGCCGTGGCCGATGCCTACGACGCCATGACGACAAACCGGCCCTACCGATTGAGCATGAGTCATGACGAGGCGGTCATGGAGCTGCACAGAAACATCGGCGGCCAGTTCGACCCGCAGGTCGTCAACGCCTTTATCGGCACCTTCCGCTTATCGAATACGGTTGCCTTCCCCGCCCTGGCGTTCCCCTTACAAAAACAGCAGAGGGACTAGGGACAAGGGTGTAGGGCGTAGGGAAGAAAGCCACGAGCAACCCCTTCGACAGGCTCAGGATGGCAAAGCCTCAAGCCGCAAGGCTAAAAACGAAAGAGGATCGGGATATGCACGATCCTCTTTTTTTATCCCTGTTGCCCGGTACGCCCGGTAATGATACAAAAAAGCGGATGATCACCGATTGCCTGAACCGATCATAGATGACCTCTGCTCATCGATTTCAGGAATAAGCAGACGAAAGCTCCACATTCTACTTCTCGATTGCGTTAAAAAAGGTCTTCGATTCCTCTCCAGCCTAATCCGATACGGGGATCTGATTCTCCTCGCACCAAGATCGGAGAGCCTTCTGCTCTCGTTCATGCTCAAAACGGTACCAGGTTTCAAGCAGGTCGTTTGATAAAAGAAACTCTTTAAAGTGACTGTAAGCCCCCTTTCGTCTGAACATGTGACGCACCCGGTCACATGCATTGGGCAGGTTTACTTCTACGAACTCGAATACGAGTGATTGGCCCAGCTCAAGATCTTTTTTATGGGGAATCTCTATCATATGGTCCCAATCCGCATTTTCATCACCTGGATCGGTGATGCCCGCCATCTCCGACTGATAGAATATCTCTCCTGTCTCTACGTTGAGATAAGCGGAATTGATGCCATAAGGTGCAGAGCCCACAAAAAGAAATGCATTTTCGATATCGCTAAAGCTGACTCCAGCCATCTTAACCATACCATGCACTACCCGTTATACGGGTGCGGTCGGTAGAGTGACATTGAATCAAATGATGTTACATGTTTTTAATCTCAGAAATCATGCGATCGAATTGTTCGACATCCACCACTGGCGAGGTAGTAAAGGAAATACCCGTCAGCATGTGCAGCGCGACTGATGCCGCCAGGGCTTTCTCCGTAGAGGGGAAATCCAAAGTAAAGACCAGATCGTGCTCACCCACAACGGCGAACATGGATATAACCTTGCCACCGTTTTGCCCGATGATTTCGACCGCCTTCCTTGTCCGTTCCAGAGACACACCTTTTATGGAATCCTGGTTATATTTTCCGAACATCATGAATATCGGCATTAGGCTCCCTCCCTTGTATAGACTGAACCACTTATAGTTATTGACCTTTTCCCCAGCGACTTTATGGGGTCGGCCATTTCCGATGGAAAAGCCGGCCAGTTTCAGATTGATCTGTCTTTCATGGTCCTTATGGGACAATTGAGTTGATAAGAACTTCCTTTTTCAGGATATCAGTATATGAAGGAGGATCTTGTTGTGTCAATGGAATATGGCCTGCAAAGCGGGAGGTGTAGTGTCGACGTTTGCCGGCTGGGAATTGTGTTTAGCACGGATTGAAGTCCGGCATTTCGTTAGAGGTTGGCAATTTGTTCAGGAAGGAGTCAACACCCTGCCCTTAAACGTCCAAACAACATCACTGCCCGGACGCAAGGCGCCCCTGAAAAGACAGAAGTCAAGAAGTTATGAAGTGAAGAAGTTCGCAGATGCAAGGAACCCGCGATAGGCCTTTGGTCTTTTGTTCTAAAATCCTGAAGCCTGATTCCCGATGCCTGAAGCCCGCGCAGTAAGCGCTGCGATGCAGCGTTTAATGCGCCTCGTCCCAGTTCTTCCCTGCGTTAATCTCGACTTTCAGCGGCACGCGCAGCTTTACAACCCCTTCCATCTCGCGTTTCACCAGGGCCAGGATGTCGTCCTTTTCGGCCTCGGGGACCTCGATGACAAGCTCGTCGTGGACCTGCATGATCATGCTTGCTTTCGGGTGGTGCTTCATGAGGAGGTTGTGCAGGTTGATCATGGCGATCTTGATGAGATCGGCCGCCGTGCCCTGGATGGGCGCGTTGATGGCGGTTCGCTCGGCGAACTGGCGGATGGCCGCATTGGAGCTCGCGATCTCGGGGATGTAGCGCCGGCGGTTCAGCAGCGTGCAGACATACTTGTCCCTGCGGGCATTCTCGAGAATCTCGTCCAGGAACTTCCGGACCCCCTTGTAGCGGTCGAAGTAGTTGTCGATGTATTCCCTGGCCTCGGCCTGGCCGATCCCCAGTTCCTTCGAGAGCCCGAAGGGGCTCATCCCGTAGATGANNGAGGCGGTGCGGGTGTGGATGTCTTCGCCCGCCTCGAAGACCTCGATCAGGGTCTCGTCGCCCGAGAGGTGGGCGAGCACGTGCAACTCGATCTGGGAGTAGTCGGCAGAGACGAGCACGTACCCCTCCGGCGCTATGAAGGCCTGGCGGATGCGCCTGCCCTCGGGCGTGCGGATGGGAATGTTCTGGAGATTGGGGTTGCTGCTCGAGAGCCTGCCCGTTGCCGTCACGGTCTGGTTGTAGGAGGTGTGGATCCGCCCCGTCTGCGGGTGCACCATGGTCGGGAGGGCATCGACGTAGGTCGATTTGAGCTTCGAGATACTCCGGTAGGCGAGGATCTCCGCGGGAAGTTCGTTCGTCTGGGCAAGCGCCGTGAGGACCTCCACGTCGGTGGAATATCCTTCCTTCGTCTTGCGACCCTTGGCGAGTTTGAGCTTGTCGAAGAGGATGACCTGGAGCTGCTTGGGCGAGTTGATGTTGAAGCGCTCGCCCGCAAGTGTGTAGATCCTCTCTTCCGACTGGGCAAGGAGATGATCGAATTGTCCCGACATCTCCTTGAGAAGCTTGAGATCGATGAGGACGCCCTTCTGCTCCATGGCGGCCAGCACCTCCACGAGCGGCATCTCCACCCGTTCGTAGAGATCTTTCAGGCCCACCTCGCGGATCTTTTCCGTGAGGATGGGACAGAGCCTGAGGGACGCCTCGGCGCGCTGGCCCGCGTATTCTTTCATGCGCTCGGGATCCACGTCGGCAGGCGACAGGGCTTTTGCGCCGCTGCCCAGGATCTCTTTTGCCGGGATCAGCTCGCGGTCCAGGAATTCCCGGGCCGCCTCGGTGATGTCGTGGCTCTTCCTCGAGGGGTTGAGAAGGTAGGAGCCCACCATCGTGTCGCAGCCCGCCCCCCGAAGGCGGATCCCCAGCCGGGCAAGCACAATGAGAATGTTCTTCAGGTCGTGGCCGTGTTTGAGGATCTTCTCGCTGCGGAGAACCGGGGAGAGCTCCTTGAGGGCGTGGTCGCGCCAGGGAGCCCCGCCTTCCGGGCCTTTTCCGGTCTTGAGGGGGATGTAAGAGGCCTCTCCGGGCTGAAGCGACAGGGCCATCCCCGCAAGCTCGGCGTACATGGGAAGCTCCGAGGTAAGCTCCAGGTGCAGGGCGCACTCGCCCGCCTTCTCGATGCGCCGGATCAAGCCGTGTAGGGCCTCTGCGGTCGTGACGAGCTCGTTTCGGCCGCCTGAAGCCCGGTCGCGGACCTCCAGGTCCTGGATAAGCGACGAGAACTCCATCTCCTTGAAGATGGCCTTCAGGGCCTCCCGATCGGGGCCCTCGTAGCGGGCACTCTCCAGGGCAAGCTCGACGTCGGCGTCGGTCTTCACGACGGCAAGCTCGCGGGAGAGCCTCGCCTGCTCTGCATGTTCCGTGACGGCTTTCCGGATTCGCTCGTTGCGGATCTTCCCGACGTTCTGCAACACCCCCTCGACGGAGCCGTACTCTTTGATCAGCTGCAGTGCCGTCTTGGGGCCCACGCCGGGCACCCCGGGGATGTTGTCCGACGTGTCACCCATGAGGCCGAGGAGTTCGGCCACCCGGTCGGGACCGACGCCGAACCGTTCCTCGACACCGGCGGTATCGTAGGTCTTGTCCTTCATCGTGTCGATCATGACGACACCGTCCGAGACGAGCTGCATGAGATCCTTGTCGCCCGAGACGATGACGACGTTTACGCCTTCGCCCTCGAATCTGCGGGCCAGGGTGCCGATCACGTCGTCGGCCTCGATGCCCCCGATCTCGAGAAGGGGGATGCGGTAGGCTCGCACCAGGTTCTTGATCATGCCGAACTGGGGTTTCAGCTCGTCGGGCATGGGCTTTCGGTGGGCCTTGTAGTCTTCGAAGGCCTCGTTGCGGAACGTGGGACCCTTGGCGTCGAAGACGACGGCGATGTGCTCGGGTTTTCGGTCGCGGAGGAGCTTGGCGAGCATGTTGTTGAAGCCGAAGACGGCGTTTGTCGGGACCCCCCGCGAGTTGGTGAGCCCCTGGATGGCGAAAAAAGCCCTGTAGACGTAGTTGCTGCCGTCGATGAGATAGAGGGTCGGCTTCTTCTTTTCGGTCATCGGAGATTCCTTCCAATCGGTGTGGGACGAAATGCCAGGCTACAGGCTACAGGCTAAAGAAACAGCTTAGTCGTTTTAGAAAGCCTTGTGGCTTGCGGCTTGTGGCTCTTATAACTCGAAGGTGGCGTTGATCTTGTAAGTCCTCACCGCCGGCATGTTGAGGATGTCGGTGATTCCCGTCCTCTGCCGGATCTCGGCGAGGGCCTTCTCGAGGGCGGCCTGGTCCGGGGCGATAAAGGTAAACCAGACGTTGTACTCGTGGCTTCTCCGGTAATTGTGGGTCACGCCGGGGTAGCCGTTCACGACCTCCACGAAAGACCGGACCTGCGCCTCAGGCACCCGGGCGGCGCACAGCGTGCTCGTGTAACCAAGCGCCCGTCCGTCGAAGACCGCGCCTATCCGCCGGATGATCCCGTCCTCCTTGAGGCGCTTCACCCGATCGAGGACCTCGCCACCGGAAATCCCCAGCTCCGCACCGACAGCATCGAAGGGCTCCGGCACGATGGGAAACCGGGTCTGGAGAATGTTCAGAATTTTTTTATCGACTGCGTCCATAAAAAAATGGCGTATGGCTTAAGGCGGGAAACAAAAGGCTGCGAACTCTTTGCCCCTCTTTACCATAAGCCCTAAGCCTTTTGCCCTTCGCCTTTCCTTGGCTGATATATACACAGCGGTTCTTCGGCCAGGTAGTCCCCCGTTTTTTCGTAGGCCCGGGCCCGGCAGCCGCCGCAGACGGTGATAAACTCGCAGCGTCCGCACTTGCCTCCGTATTTTTTCAGATCCCTAAGATCCCGGAAAATGGCCGAGTCTTTCCAGATCTCCTCGAAGGGCTTCTCCTTGAGCTGCCCGCAGTCGAGCTCGAGGTACCCGCAGGGCTGGGCCTGCCCGCGGTGGGAGATAAACACGAATGAACTCCCCCCGAGGCAGCCGCGGGTCATGGCGTGAAGGGGGTTTTCCGGCAGGGCCTTCTGCGCCCTCTCCTTCTTGCGCTGGTGATAGATCCGGTAGAAATGCGGCGCACAGGTGGCCTTGAGCTGCATGGGGCAGGCCAGGCCCGTCTCGTAAAACCAGTCCAGGGTCTTTTCGTAATCATTCGGCGAGATGGCCTGATGGGCCATCTCCTTGCCACGGCCCGTTGGAACAAGGAGAAAGATGTGATGCGCCGCCGCGCCGAGATTCTGCGCCAGCGCGAGGAGCCCCTCGATCTGGTCGAGGTTCATCCGCGTGACCGTCGTGTTCACCTGGAACTCCACCCCTGCCCGCTTCAGGGCCTCGATTCCCGCCAGCGCCCCTTCGAAGGCGCCGGGAACCTGCCGGAAGGCGTCGTGACGGGCCGCATCGATGCCGTCGAGGCTGATGCTCACTCGCCGGATGCCCGCATCGCGGATCTTTGCTGCCGCTGCGTCGTCGACAAGCGTCCCGTTGGTGGCCATGACCATTCGCAGGCCCTTCGCGTCGCCGTAGGCTGCGATCTCGAAGATGTCCGGGCGCAAAAGCGGCTCGCCTCCCGTGAGAATGATGACGGGCTGGCTGAAGGCGGCAATCTCGTCGAGAAGCTGCAGGCACCTCCCCGTGTCCAGCTCCCCCTCGTAGAGGCCGTGGACGGAGGAAGCCCGGCAGTGGACGCAGGCAAGGTTGCAGCTTCGCGTCACCTCCCAGGCCACCATGCGCAGCGTGCCGGGCAGCACCATCCGGTCACTTCCGCCGTGCTGCGTTTTTTTCTCGTGTTGATGCAAAGCCATTCAATCTGCCCTAGCTGAAGGTATCAGGTGACAGGTGTCAGGTGACAGGAAAAGACGAGCAATAGGATGGTTCTGTTACCTGTTAC
>DCVI01000224.1 GCA_002327315.1 Syntrophaceae bacterium UBA2192
ATTTTTCAGGACGGACTAATTAGGTTGACGCCAAAATACAAAAAAGAGGCATCCATATTCACAGGCCAAACTCATATTAACGCAACAACCGGAAACATAAAAAAGGAGCATGGCCTCATTTTTGGGATTCTCTCCCCGCAGAAATTCGCTTTCACTTCGTCCATTGAGTCTCTATGAATCCGTAATAGAATCCTAAAGGGACTGGTATATATATAAACATTACGGGAAACAGGCAGGAGCATTGCCTCGGGGTCAAGTATAGGGCTGATCCTGTTCTGTCTCTTTCGTGGCAAGGCTTTCAGCCTGATTCGTCGGATTAATTGTCGTTACGGTTTCCCGATACCCTGAAATGTCTCGACTCCCGTTCACGTTATGGATTTCCGTAATGACACTGTTACGGTTTCCCGTAACTTTCTTCGTCTGCCGAATCTTCCTGCTATGAACATCCCTGCCTGGAAGCACGATCCGTTTCTTCTCGACCTTCTGAAAAAGTGGTGTCCCGTAATGACGCCACCGTTCTGACAAGCCATATCGGGAATAGTCCCTTCCGTATGCTCCCCCCTGGTGCTTCAGATCGATGAATCCAACCTCGACGAGCTTTTTGATTATTGTGTGATATTGGCTGCTGCTTATTCCCATGTGATGAATTGCCTCTTCATAAGTGAAGACAAGTTCATCATCATTGAATACAATCTTTCTTTTCCTGCTGCCGGTTTTGCTCCATGTTCTTTTCTGAAGGAAACGCAAGAGCACCCTGATACCACTTGCACTAAGTTTGCCGAAGGCAACCGATTCAAGCATCTCCCAAGAAATCCATGCGTTCCTCTTCAGCCGGTACTTGTTTTGATGGTGCATATTTCTCTACCTTTAAAAGGCAGTCCAAAGCTCTGGAAAGGTTGCAATTCAAATTCGGCATTTTAGGACGCAAAAAGCCCCTTACCTTGCCCACACCTTACTTCGACCCCGAAATGGCCTTCTCGTCCTTTTTAACGGGGGAGAACAGGCTTCCTGGTGAACGTATTGCGTCCATCCGTTCCTTGCCTGCACCTTTCACATTGGGGTTCTTCCCGAACCGGTAGGGAAGCATCGGGCAATATTCGTTCTCGCACTCCCTGACCAAAGTGGAGCTGCCCCCCATGCACTCCAGACAGAATTGCCTGAAGACTTTCATCGGAGGTCTTTTGCCCATGCGATAGGGAAAGAAGGGGCAAGGTTGGCCGGTTGCATAGACCAGATGCCCCCCGCAGTTCTCGACCTCGGAATCCCGCCGATCCTGGATGCAGTAGTGGCACCAGTTGTGAAGGGTCTCCTTCGGGGTTCGCCTAGTCTGCATCCTGCTTACCCTTCAGCCATTCAATGACCTGTGCTTCGTCAAATCGGATGTACTTACCGACCCTGATCTTGGGAATCGCTCCCTCGCCTTTTTCCCTGGTACGGGAGTAAAGCCAAGACCTTTTCACCTTCAGCCTGTTTGCCAGTTCATCGATTGTTAAAAGCTGCCGTACCGCATTTTCCATATTGCATGACCTCCATCAACGAAATTAGCCCAAGATCATTCTTGATCCTGGGCTAATTGTACAATTGCGCTATTACTATGTCGATACGTAACTAGTTGTATTTACATATATTATGTTACATTTTGAGCATATTGTTCAAAACGTAACATTCTAAATGCCTTGCTTGGGATAGCTGTTGATTTTCCCTTTCTCCTGCGCCTCCCTGAGAATCTGTCTTATCGTGTTTGTCGAAATACCGTTCCTGTAAATGTCTTTGCTTTTCAAAGCCGGGTCTACCGCTGCCTTTATGCGAAAAAGTATTTTTCGTTCGGACATGAGTTGCAGGTCGGATTTATTAGCGAAATTCTTAACGAATTTTCTATACTCATCAATCACTATCCTTTTTGCTGTCTCTCTATTTCTTCGTTTAGTTTCTGTTGAATGACTTGTTCTAGATTCATGATGCTCTGTTATATCCCTGTACTTCGCCGACCAGTATCCGACAAGCACACAGAATTTATCCCTTAGGGCTTTCTGATACGACGCTAATTCTTGGTAATACTTAATGCTGCAATCAGAACATCGATCATTTTCATCAGAGCATAATTTATTGAATGCATGTTTAAAAGCATTTGCATAAGAGGCCACTCGCATGAAGCTATCAGGATCGTTAATATCAATCGTATAAATGTTTTTCAAATTACTGGTATCGGAAAGCTTATCCCAACGTGCATTTGATTCAGCTTCTAATTCGGTCTGTAATTCGTCGTCACTTTTCTCTTCACCAATATATTTTTGCCCCTTGCGTTCAAAGTACCGCTGAAGTCTGACATCTTTCTTTGATTTCTCCAATTTCTCGATCAGCTTGTCCAAGGCTGCAACCACTTTCTCGGCCTCAGCTTCGCGTTTCTTGTAGAATTTACGTACCACAACTAAATCTTCATCTTTATTGGGGAATATGAATTCGACCAGAGGTAAGTATGTTTTAACATCAGAATCGTTTAAGAAAGAGCCAGGAACGAATTTTGAGCATGATTCCGCTTGCCTTTCCAAGTCAGAGCATTCTGATGAACGCTTTTTACACTCAGAGTTAAAATCTAGCTCTATTTTCATTGCTCCCCCTGCAATGATCCCCTGATTATTGAGGCCCAGGCCGGAGGGGAGACCGGTTTTTCGGGAGCTACCCTAGAGCCTCAACGAAATCATTCCCAATCACCCGGTATCCAATGTGCGACGAAGAAAATGAACAGTGCCGCTATAAGCACTACTATTGAAATATAGACGGTCGCCTGTTCAACATCGATATTCTGTTTTTCATCATCAAGAAAATATCGTCCATGCGTCATGATGGCTGCACCGGACACCATCATAAATAAGCCTAATGCAACGTAGTGGATCAGCCAAGAGAGCAATAATTGACCGATGGAGTCCCAAGAATAACGGTGATGCTGAAGGAATGTTCGGACGAATGCCACTACTAAAGCAGTTATGGCAATCAAGGCATGTCGTCTGATTCTGGTTGGCAATCTTTCAAGCATTACATTGTGACCATATTGTGACCATACCTGCCAAATACAACCCGGAAAACGATAGAACAGGATACAGGGTCATTCAAGGAAATTCTTTGTATTGTTTGGTCATATTTCTTTCTGGTACTTGTGATTTCAAGCACTTAACCCATTCACACGGTAGAAGTCACTGNNCAAATCCAGTACCGCCTACCATGAACAACCAAGGGGTTGCGGCTTTACGCCGTAACCCCTTTTTTCTTCGTTTGCCGCCATTTTGCCACCGGTGCTACAGCAACAGCTCTTCAATGGACATCCTCTTTCGGGCGGAAGGCGATTCCGCCGGATATCCCAGCGGCAGCAGCGCGACGACCATAATCTTCTCATCCCACCCAAAGATCTTTTTCACCCTTTGCTCATCCAGCAGTCTTATCCAGCAGGTCCCCAGCCCGAAGTCCAATGCCCTTAGAACGATATGCTCGATGGCGATGACGACATTCGCGGCGATTCGGGGTCCGATTTCCTCCACGGTGCAGGACGTTTTCATCTGCCGGACCCGATCGACGAGGATCTCTACGATCCTGTTTTCCACCGCGCCGATTCTGCCGAGATCCTGAATGCCGGAAACCGTCCCGTCGAGGTAGCCTCCGATATCGGCGCAACAGACGATCACCACCGGGGCATCGGCAATGAATGTCTGGCCGTGGGCAGCATCGGCTAATAGCCGTCTTATGGCCGGTTCCCTGACAATTTTAAAGCGCCATGGCTGCGCATTGCAGCCCGAGGGTGCCATCCTGGCGGATTCCAGCAACTCCCGGATGCATTCATCGGGAACGGCGTCGGGCCTGAATTTCCGAATGCTTCGCCTTGCTTCCATGGCCTCTTTCGTTGTCAGCATGGTCATCCCCTTCGGTCTCACCCTTGCCGGTTCATCGGCTGATCCGGGTTGAACGCACGGATAAACTCATCAAGGGAAATGCAAGTAACGCCGATGTTCCGGATGTCAACGATATTGGCCTGTGCAATCTCCGGCGTTTGCGCAGAGGTCGCATCGGTGATGTTGACCACGTGGTACCCATGGCACACGGCATCAAAGATCGTCGCCCGTATGCAGTTCGGATACTGCGTTCCACAGACGACCAGATGAGTCGCCCCGATCCGTCTCAGCATGAAATCCACTTCCGTATTCATGAAGCAGCTGTACCGATTCTTCACAACCCGGTATTCCCCGTCCATGGGTCTGAGCGCCTCCACAATCTCACAGCCTTTCGTCCCGGGCACAAGGTATCGACCCTTCCGGAGGAAACCATCGAGGCGGTTCATTTCAATGTCGCTCCCGTCGGCACGATATTCACGCACGACATGAAACACAGGCAACTTGTTCACGCGGAAGAAATCCAGCAACCTTTTTATAACAGGAACGGTGTCGTACGCTCCCGCCACACAGGCCGGTGCCCCGGGCAGCACAAAATCATTCTGCATGTCGACGACGACCAACGAGTATTTCCGTTCAGCCATATCTTTCCCCTGCTTACCGGATTTTTTCTGCTGCGTTGCCTTTCTGATCTAACACTCTTCGTGCAACTTGTACATATTTTTGCCCTCTTGACACCCGACACTGAACAGGCAACACTGATCCATGATCTCCCGGCGCGAATTTCTGCACGCCCTGGCCCGGCTGGCACCGGTGCTGGGCGGCTCGGGGCTGATCCTTTCGGAGCCCGCCCTGCTCAGGGCCCTTCCGGATATCCTGGATGGGGCAGCCTTTGCGGGGGACTGGACCGATGAGCTGATCCGCGATGCCCCGCGCGCCCGCTTCTGGTCGGCTGCCGCGAAGGGTCACGTCCAGTGCCACCTGTGCGCTCGCGGGTGCCTCCTGGACGAAGGAGAGCGCGGCCAGTGCCGTTCGAGGATGAACGTGCGCGGCGAGATGAAAAGCCTTGTCTACGGCCGGCCTGTCTCCGTCCACGTGGACCCCATCGAGAAGAAACCCTTCTACCACTTCCTGCCCGGCTCCCAGGCCTACTCCATCGGAACAACGGGCTGCCCGCTGCGCTGCAAATTCTGCCAGAACTGGCAGACCTCGCAAGCCTCGCCGGAAGATTTCCGCGTCCGCTTCACCCCGCCCGGCGACGTCGTCGAATCGGTCCGCTCCCGCAAGGCGCCCGTTATCGCCTACACCTACAACGAGCCTCTCGTGTTCACGGAGTACCTGCTCGACATCGCAAGCGCCGCCCGGCCGCGGGGCATGCGCTCGGTGATGGTGACCTGCGGCTTCATGGCCCAGGCTGCCCTCGCGGAGATGTGCAAGGCGCTCGATGCCGTCAAGGTTGACCTCAAGGGTTACAGCGAGAGCTTCTACCGGGATGCCTGCGGCGCCGAATTGAAGCCGGTTCTCCGTACGATCAAGCAGATCGCGAAGAGCCGCGTTCACCTGGAAATTGTGAATCTCGTCGTCCCGACCCTCAACGACGCGGACCGGATGATCGCCGACCTCTGCGACTGGGTCATGGGGGAGCTGGGACCCGATGTTCCCCTTCACTTCTCACGGTTCCGGCCGGACTATCAGATGCCTCACCTGCCGCCCACACCGACGGCAACGCTCGAGCGAGCCCGGTCGATCGCCATGGCCTGCGGGCTGCGATACGTATACGTAGGTAACGTGCCCGGCCATCCGGGCAACAATACCCTTTGCCCATCGTGCAAAAAAGAGGTAATCCGGCGGACGCTCTTCTTCGTTGAAGGGTCGAACATCAAGAATGGGAAGTGCGGGTATTGCGGCAAGAAGATCGCAGGAGTCTTTGCGTAAAGACAGTGACCGGTGATCAGTGACCAGTGACCGGTGGAAGAGAATGCGGGACCTGGGACAAGGGTGTAGGGACGAAAAAAGTGTCTGAGTGAAGAACAAGAGGGATTCGGGATTCCGGCTTCGGGCGTCGGGATCAGAAAAATAGAAAAAGAGTCATTGCGAGCCGAGCCTTGCGAGGCGTGGCAATCCACGATTGAGATATTTTAGATTGCTTCGTCACTTCGCTCCTCGTAATGACCGGACAGGCTCTTTCTCCTGACGGGACAGACGGGATAGACCGGATAGACTGAATAGACCAAATAGACCAGACAGACCAGACAGACNNACAGACCAGACAGACCAGATAGACGGGACAGACGGAAAAGACCGGATAGACGGGATAGACTTTCTTCTGAGAGGTCACTATGAAGGCATGCAGGATATGGCTGATTCTGATGATCCCGCTGCTTCTCTACCCGGCGGGCTGCCAGGCTGCGGAAAAGACGGACGGAACGTTGCGGCAGCCGGCTGTCGCGGGCAGATTCTACCCGGAGGCGGCCCCCGCGTTGCGGCTCGCCGTCGAGAAGTACATGCAGGACGCCCTGCCGCCCGTGGCGAAGGACCCCGTTGCCATCATCGTCCCTCACGCCGGCTACGTCTTCTCGGGCCAGATCTGTGCCGACGGGTTCAACGAGGTCCGCGGGCGCCCATTCGACACCGTGGTGATCCTGGGGACAAACCACACGAGTTCCTCCTTCCGCAAAATAGGGATCTACCCCGGAGCGGGATTTCAGACACCGCTCGGAGTAGCCGCAATCGACAGCAGCGCCGTCGAGGCCCTCCTGGCCGGGTGCCCGGACTGTACCCTCGATGCGTCGATCCACGCGAGAGAGCATTCCATAGAAGTCGTCGTCCCCTTCGTTCAGGTTCTTTTCCCCGGCGCGAAAATCGTCCCGGCCATCGTGGGTGCCCCGGACGTGGATACCTGCGAGCGGTTCGGCAAAGCCCTGGCAAAGACCCTCAAGGGCCGCAATGCCCTGATCGTGGCAAGCACCGATCTGTCCCACTACCCATCGGCTGCGAATGCCGCCATGGTGGACCGCCAGACTCTCCAGGCCATGCTCCCGCTCGAGCTTGCGAGTTTCCACGCCGTCGCCCACGCCGCATCGGATCGAAACATCCGCGGACTTTCCACGCGGGCCTGCGGCGAGGCGCCCGTCATGGCCGCCATGGTTGCCGCCCGGGAACTCGGCGCCACAGGCGGTATCCTGGTGAGCTACGCTCACTCCGGCGATACGGTTCTCGGCGATCGCAGCCAGGTGGTGGGTTACGGCGCCGTGGCCCTGGCCTCCGGAAAAACAGAGGCAGGCGACACTAAAACACCCGCCTCGCCGCAGACGGGCAGTGGAGCGCCTCTGAACCCGTCGGACCGCAAGCGTCTTCTCACACTCGCACGGGACACGATCGAGAGATTCCTGACGACGAAGACGGCCCCCCTGGCGCGAAACCCCTCCCCTGCCCTCGAGCAGACACGGGGCATGTTTGTGACGCTGAAGAAACGAGGGGAGCTTCGCGGATGCATCGGTGAGATCGTCCCGCAAAAACCCCTCTACCAGCTCGTCGGAACGGTGGCCCTGAAATCGGCCCTGGAAGACCCGCGGTTCAGGCAGCTCAGGCGCGACGAGTTGAAGGACATCGAGATCGAGATCTCGGTTCTCACACCCGCAGCGCCCGTTGCCGGGGCGGAAGATATCGTCGTGGGGCGCGACGGCGTCATCGTGAAAAAGGGCGGCCGCTCGGCCATCTTCCTTCCCCAGGTGGCAAGCGAACAGGGTTGGGGCCGCGACGAGATGCTTGACCAGTTGTGTCTGAAGGCGGGACTGCCTGCCGGCAGCTGGAAGCAAGGCGCGCAGTTTCTCACGTTCCAGGCAGAGGTGTTCAGCGAGACGGACTTCGAGCCAGCCCGATGACAGCTCTCCTATTCATCATCGGACTCATCTCGATTCTGGGCCAGGTGGTCCTCCTGCGGGAGCTCAACGTGGCCTCTTTCGGGGTCGAACTCGTCTATATCCTCGCGCTCGGGCTCTGGCTTGCGGCAACGGCACTGGGCGCCCTGTCGTGCCGGTCAGCCCGCCCGCAGAGGCCGGGATTGCTCGCCATCCCCCTGCTTTTTTTCGCAGCCCTTCTCCCCCTCGCCGTGGCGTTTGCCCGGGGAAGCCGCGTTCTCGCCGGGGGTGTTCCCGGGGCCTACCTCCCGTTCGGCGAGCAGATCGTCACGATCGGGATCACCCTCCTGCCGGCCGGGTTTGTCACGGGCTGGCTTTTCCGCCGGGCGGCGGGCTTCTTCGTGTCGGAGGGAAGGACCGTTGCAGCCGCTTATGCCATCGAAAGCGCCGGGGGCCTTGCCGGCGGCCTCCTGTCGTCTCTCGGGCTGCACTGGGGGGTGCAGAACTTCGCCCTCGCCCTGACCGGAGCTCTCATTGCCGCGGCGGCACCCCTGCTGATCACAGCCGGCGCCAGGCGAAGCCGAAGCAGGATCCCGGCCGTTACCCTTTGCGCCGTCCTTCTGCTTTGCCTCTACCAGGCCCCGGCGCTCGACGGGGAAATGACGCGCTGGAACCACCCTTCCCTGCTGGAGAGCAGGGATACGCCCTATGGCCGGATCAGCATCACGCAGCGGGAGTCACAGGTCTCCGTGTTCGTGAACAACGCCCTCGCCTTCGAGACCGAGGGAACCGAGGCGGAGCACTTTGCCCACCTGGCAGCCCTCCAGCACGCGCGTCCCGAACGCATCCTCATCCTGGGTGGCGGGATCGAGGGGACGGTGGCTGAAGTGCTCAAGCACGGCCCTGTTGCCGTCGACTATGTCGAAATCGACCCCGCCATGATCGGCACCGTCAGGGACCACCTTTCCCCGCAGAGGCAGGAGCCGCTCGGCAAGCCCGGCGTGAGAATCATCACGGACGACCCGCGACGTTTCCTGCAGGCGGAGGGCCGCTACGACCTCATCCTCATCGGCATGCCCGAGCCCTCGTCGGGACAGGCCAACCGGTTTTACACCCTGGAGTTCTTCCAGTTGTGTCGTGACCGGCTGAAACCGGACGGGATCGTCGCCCTGCGGCTCCAGGACTCCGAAAACCGCTGGACGCCGCAGATGACGGAGCGGGCGCTAAGTATCCACGGAGCGCTCTTTTCCGTCTTCGGCAACGTCCTTATCATCCCCGGGGATACGGACGTGGTGACGGCTTCTCCGGGTTCTCTTCCGAGCGACCCGCAGGTCCTGATCGAGCGGCTCCGCTCACGCGGGATCCGCAGCCGCCTGATCTCGGAGCCCTTCATCCGGTACCTGCTGACCAACGACCGGTTTTCCGAGGTCGGCGAAACGGTGCGCACACGCACGGCCCCCCTGAACACCGATACGCGGCCCATCTGCTATCAACTCACGTCCCTGCTGTGGCTGTCGAAATTCTACCCGGCCCTGACCGGTCTGAGCTTCGGGGAAATCGAGAGCCTCATGAAAGGGAAGCGGATATGGATCGCAGCGGCTGCGGGTCTGCTGCTGATCCTCTTTTTCATTGCCCGCCTGCGCCCCTCCTGGCGCAGGATCCTCCTCGTCGGGGTTGCCGGTTTTGCAGGCATGGTTCTCGAGACCGTGCTGATCCTGCAATACCAGACCCGTCATGGAGTCCTGTATCGCGACCTGGGGATCCTCATCACGGCCTTCATGCTCGGACTGACTGCGGGCTCCTTCGCCGTCGCCGCAGCGGCCCGGGGCAAATCCCGGTACCGAACGATCGGCAGGAAATGGGGGGGCGGCTTCATGGCAGGCCTCATGCTCCTCGGGACCCTTGCCTTCTTCCAGGCGCGAATCGGCCGGTTCGCGGAACTTGCCGAAACGGCGGGCCTGCTCGCTGCGGCGGGCTTTCTCGTGGCGGGCGTCTTTGCCTATGCAAGCCTCCGGGGGGCCCCGGACCAGGAAAAAGCGATCTCTCCCCTCTACGCAGCCGATCTTTTCGGAGGCTGCCTCGGTTCCGTTGCCGCGAGCCTGTTCATGGTCCCGTTCATCGGCATGGACATGACGGCAGCCGCGATGGTCGGACTTGCGCTCGCGGCAATGCTGCTCGTCTAGCCGCTATGCGGCAGTGAAGAAGTGACTAGTACCATGTAACAATTA
>DCVI01000054.1 GCA_002327315.1 Syntrophaceae bacterium UBA2192
TAGATGTCTTTTCTCGCTGTGACCATCTTTTTTTTCATCACTGGGTTGGGGCACTTGTGAGGCACTCCGGCCAGAGGGCCGGGCCTGTTGGGTGCGTCCACAGTCTTTGCCGCGAAAGAGAGAGCCCACCTGAAGACGGGAGGAACAGGCGAGCAGGCAATGGCATCTGATGCCGAGTAGCTTACTTCGGGGTCGTCAACGTTGATTGTCAGTACGGATGGGTTTAAAAAGGGGGGGGGGAGGTCTTTCGACCTCCCCTTCTGAAGTTTTTATCGCTAATGAAGGAGGAGATTCCTCAAGCGATCTTTTTATTGAACTGTTCCGCTTCCAATCGGTATCTTTGCTTCAATGAAGGCCCTCCTCGCTGTGTTGGGCACCTCATTTGCAGTTAACCTGTGCTCGACCAAAGTGCAGGTAGCGTGCCACGGGGAGGAATGGAATGTAAGTGTATGTTTTTGAATGGTTTTGTTGGACTCTATCGTTTCTTTTCTCCCGATAAGGGCGGGCCGGGAAGGCAAGATCTGTCGGCACATGCACCTGGGATTGTAAATATCACTTATTTTTCAAGCAGTTATAAAGATCAGCCAGAAACACGATTTCGACAATATTGTCGAAAATAATCGACACATCTTTTGCAGGCAGGGCCAGGGGCGCTTGACATTTCTTTCCTGATGGGGTTCACTAATTTTCAATCCGTCCTCGGGTGGCAGCGGGGGCGGAATGCCGACTCGGGAATCCTGCCGGCGTTCGTACAGGAGTTTTTCATGAAGCTGACGAGAATCGTCACCTTTCTTTTCCTGCTTGTCTGTCTTGTCTCGGAGGGTCATGCTCAGGGGGTCGGACGCAATGGCCGGGCGGACTCACCTCTCCTTTCGAGCAGGGATGTGTCGATCATCAAGGAGCTTAACCTGACGGACTCCCAGGTGAAGGAGACAAGGAGAATCGGGGCAGCCTATTCAAACCGGACACTCAAGCTTCGCAGCGAAATTATCGGGAAAAGCCTGGAGTTTCGCACCCTCCTGCACGACCCTTCCGCATCGGAGGAGGCCATCCGGGCCAAGGGGAAGGAAATCGAAGCCATCGACAGTCAGCTGATCCGTGAAAAAATCGAATTCCAGATCGAAATGAGAAAAATACTGACCCCCGAACAGCTTCAGCGCTGGTATACGGTAATGGACCAGCAGCCGGCGACGAAGAAACCCATCAGATGAACCGACGGGCGAAACCCTCTTTTCACCGGAAAACCGGATGAATCAGATTCCTTCAGCCAGCCAGATACTCCTGCGCCCCCTCACCCTGATCATTTCCTGCCTGATTTTCGTGATCCTGATCCTGGTGATGGGTCTCATGGATCTGAACCGACTCGACCGGACCCTTGTGAATTTCATGGAGGTCAGGGGACTCGACGTTGCCGAGAAAATCGAACGGGAGTCCCAGATCAGCTTCAGCAGCATCATGCAGATGCTCCGGGGCGAGTCGGCCGGCGAGACCCTCATCCCTCTGACGGACGAAACCTTTCTGACCCAGGAGTCCCTGATCAAAGCCCTGGTCAGCGTGATCCGCACGATCGACGGCAGATGGCCCTCCCAGACCATCACTCCGGAGGAAGCGAAGGGGGTGATCGAGAAGGAAGGCCTCTGGCTGCTTGCCGTCGTGGATGACAACGGCCGTGTTCTTTTTGAGAGCCGCCCTGTTCCCCGGCAGGTTCTTGTGCGCGCGAATCCTGCCATCCTGAAAAAGAAGGATCTCGTCATCGACCTCTTCGGCCGATCCGAGAGGACGGCCCGGGGCGGTGTCGTCGCCCTGCGGCGAAGCGGCGGCAGTGGGACGGTCATCATCGCCCTCGATGACGATGCCCTGCGCTGGTGGGGCATGCGGATCGCGATGCAGCGGGCCGTCGACGAGGCGGGGCAGACGCCGGGCGTCGTTTTCGTCACCGTACTCGACGGTTGGGGGGCCATCCTCGGCGCCAGGGGCGAGCAGCCCGCATCGCAGGAGATGACGGCGCCGGAGAAGGAACTCCTGGCCGGGACGGTCACCGTCACAAACCAGAATGTGAGACTTGGCGAGCGTGAGTACCTCATGGTCATGGCGCCGCTCACCCTGGAGGGGCGGCCCGCCGGGATCGTGCGGGTCGGTTTCGAGAGGGACCGCATGGATCAGGCCCTGGAGCGAAACCGCCACTTCCTCTTCCTCTCCATGGGGTTCATCGTTCTCGCGGGGCTCTTCTCCCTCTGGTTCGTCTTCCAGAACCAGAAGCGACACCTCGCGCGTATGGAGGAGATACGCAAACGCCTCGAGCAATCCGAGCGGCTGTCCTCCCTCGGGCAGCTTGCCGCCGGCATGGCCCACGAGATCCGCAATCCCCTGAACGCCATCAGCATGGCGAGCCAGCGCCTCCAGCGGGAATATCTTCCCTGTGAGCAGGACAAGAGCCAGGAATTCGGCCGCCTCACGGTGGTCATTCGTGACGAGATCCGGCGCCTCAACGTCATCATCGAGGAATTCCTCACCTTTTCGCGCAGCCGGCGCCTGGCGCTCCGGGAGTTCTCGCTGACGGAAGTCGTCC
Organism: Syntrophaceae bacterium UBA2192; assembly: GCA_002327315.1. Lineage (GTDB taxonomy): Bacteria > Desulfobacterota > Syntrophia > Syntrophales > UBA2192 > UBA2192. The sequence goes on from DCVI01000054.1 coordinate 2,570, forward strand.
AGAAGCTCGCGAGGCTCATGGGCGAGGAGGCCAGCGTCCGTGGCATCGCCCTTTCCGTGAAGCCGGAGCAGGACCCCCTGATGGTCCCCATGGACGTGGACAAGCTTCAGCAGGCTCTCATCAATATCATCAAGAACGCCATGGAATCCATCGTGGGAGCCGGGTCCGTCGACATCGTCGTCGAGAAGCAGGCGGGAGAGCGTGCGGTGATCCGCATTTCCGACACGGGGTCGGGCCTCATCCCGGAAGAGATTGAAAAGATCTTCGATCCGGACTACACCACCAAGGAAAAAGGGCTGGGACTGGGGCTGCCCATCGCCCATGAGATCATCCGCGGTCACGGCGGCACCATCCGTGTCCAGAGCGGTATCGGCCGGGGCACGACCTTCGAGATCGTCCTGCCGATCAAACCCGCGCCGGGCAACCCGCCCCCCGCCGAGACGGGGAAGAGAATAGGGAAAACATGAAGAAACTCAGTATATTGATCGTTGAGGACGGGCAGATCCAGAGGGAGATGCTCCGGGACTTCCTGCGCAAGGAGGGCCATACGGCGACGGAGGCGGACTCCGGCGAGAAGGCCCTCGCGGAAGTCCGGTCGGGGTACTTCGATCTGCTCCTCATGGACTACAAGATGCCGGGGATGAACGGCCTGCAGGTCCTGCAGGAGGTGAAGAAGTTCAACCCGGAGATCGACGTCATCATGATGACGGCCTATGGGACGATCGAGACGGCCGTGGAGGCCATGAAGGCGGGGGCCGTCGACTACGTCACGAAGCCCATCGATCTCGATGAGCTCGTGCTGCACATCAACCGGATCTCGGAGCGTCGCATCCTGCTCCGGGAGAACGAGCTGATGCGGGAGCGCCTGCAGGAACAGGGGGTCACCGCCGATCAGATCGTCTTCCGCAGCCCCCAGATGGAGGGTCTTGTCAATCTGGCCGGCCGCGTTGCCGCCAGCCGCGCCACCGTCCTCGTCCGGGGGGAAAGCGGGACGGGCAAGGAACTCTTTGCCCGCCTGATCCACAACCTGAGCCCCCGGGCCGCACGGCCGCTCATTGCCGTCAACTGCGGCGCCCTGCCTGAAACCCTGCTGGAGAGCGAGCTCTTCGGGCATGAGAAGGGCTCCTTCACCGGGGCCACGGTGAGACGCATCGGGCGCTTCGAGGAGGCCGACGGCGGCACGCTCTTTCTCGACGAGATCGGGGAGCTCACCCCGGCCGTTCAGATCAAGCTCCTGAGGTTTCTCCAGGAGCGCGAATTCCAGCGGGTCGGGGGAAACCAGGTCCTCCATTCCGACGTCCGGATCATCACCGCCACCAACCGGGATCTCGAAGCGAGAGTCAAGGAAGGCGCTTTTCGCGAAGATCTGTTCTACCGGCTCAACGTGGTGGACATGTTCATCCCGCCGCTGAGGGAGCGCAAGGACGATATCCCGGCCCTCATCGACCACTTCCTGAAGAAATTTGCCGCCGAGAACGGAAAGGAAATCGAGGGCGTGAGCCAGGAGGCACACGACCAGCTGCTCAAGTACGACTACCCCGGCAACGTGCGCGAGCTCATCAACATCCTCGAGCGCGCCGTTGTCATTGCCCGTGACCCGATCATCACGGTAGCCGATCTCCCCTTCGGGGACCGTTTCGCGGGCACGGTCGAGACGGCGGGGGAAGGACGGCTGAAAGACTCCATCGAGGAGCTGGAAAAGCAGATGATCCTCAAGGCCCTGGAAGAGGCCGACAACCACCAGACGAAGGCCGCGGGCATCCTGGGCATCAGCGAGAGGATGCTGAGGTATAAAATGAAGAAGTATGGGCTGAAACAATAACAAACAGGGTATAGGGTATAGGGACTCGGGTATTCGGGTATAGGGAAAAAACAACAAGATGCAGGGCAAAGAGCCCCAAGCCCCAATTCAAGAAAATCCCCCTTTTATCCCCCTTTGTTAAAAGGGGACAGAGGGGGATTTTTCTTTTCACCGGTCACTGGTCACTAGCCACTGATCACTTCTTTTTGAATCCCAAAATCCTGCGCGCTTCCGCCGGTGTGGCCACCTCGCGGCCGTAGGCGCGGCAGATGCCGGTGACGCGTTCGACGAGCTCGGCGTTCGTCTTCGCAAGCACCCCCGGTTTCACGTAGATGTTGTCTTCCATGCCCACGCGGATGTGGCCCCCCATGATGAGGCCCATCATGGCCATGGGCAGAAAGCCCCGGCCCACGCCGAAGATGGACCAGGTGGCGTTTGCGGGCATGTGCTCGTAGAGGTGCAGGAAGGACTTCACCGTGGCCGGCGCGCCCCATGGCGTCCCCAGGCAGAACTGGAAGTGCATGGGGTCGTCGATCTTCCCGGCGTCTCGCAGCTTCAGGGCCGTCACCAGCATGCCCAGGTCGAAGACCTCGATCTCGGGTTTCACTCCTGCCTCTTTCATCTTCGAAGCCGCCTCATCGAGAAATGCGGGGTCGTTGATGAAGGCCCTGCCTCCCAGGTTGATGGAGCCGGCATCGTAGGAGGCCAGTTCCGGCTTCAGCAGAAGCGGTGCGAGCCGCTCCTCGTTCGGCAGATTCCGCCCGGGGATGCCGCTCGTGGTGAGGCTGAGAATGAGATCCGTCTTCTCCCGGATCCTGTCGACGACCCGGCGGAAGAGCTCCGGGTTCTGGCTTCCCAGGCCCGTCTCGGGGTCGCGGACGTGGATGTGGACGATCGAGGCGCCGGCCTGCCAGGCCTCGATGGCCGACTGGGCGATTTCCTCCGGCGTGATGGGGATGTGGGGGGCGATGTCCCGCATCATGCGGCTTCCGGTGATGGCTGAGGTGATGATGACTTTTTCCATGGATTATCCTTGCACCTTCTTCTCCGTTTCCGTTATCGCCTCGTCCATGATCTGGACCATCCGGTCGATCTGGGCTTCCGTGATGATGTAAGGGGGCGCCAGCAGGCTGTGGTCGCCCTTCACGCCGTCGGCGCCGCCGCCTCCGGGGTAGCTGATCAAGCCCTTTGCGAAGGCGCTGTTGCCGACGAGGACGTTGACCCGGAGCTTCGGGTCGAAGGGCTCCTTCGTCTTCTTGTCCTTGACGAACTCGATGCCGGCAAAAAGCCCCAGCCCACGCACGTCGCCCACGATGGGGTGCTTGAGAAGCCCCTTGAGTTTTTCCAGCAGATAGACGCCCTTTTGGGCCGATGCGGCCACCAGGTCGTGTTTTTTCAAATAATCCAGCACGGCAGTGCCGACGGAGCAGGACAGCGGGTTCTGGCTGTAGGTATGGCCGTGGACGAAGGTGCCGTTCTTCTCCTTGATGACCTGGTGGATCTGCTCTTTGGCCACGACGACGTAGAGCGGCGTGTAGCCGCTGGCCAGCCCCTTGGCCGCCACGATCATGTCGGGCACCACGCTCCAGTGATCGAGGGCCCAGTTTCTGCCCGTGCGCCCCACGCCGGACATGACCTCGTCGGAGATGAGCAGCACGTCGTACTTGTCGCAGATCTCGCGGATGCGCCTGAAGTAGCCGTCCTTCGGCACCAGGGCGCCCGCTGTGGCCCCCACGACGGGCTCGGCGATGAAGGCCGACACGGAATCGGGACCTTCGTAAAGGATCGTCTTCTCAAGCTCCTCGGCGCACTCGACGCTGCACGTTTCGGGGACAAGCTTGAAGGGGCATCGGTAGCAGTAGCACGGTGCGATGTGGGGAGTGTGCAGCATGAGCGGCAGGTAGTAGCGGCGCCTGCCCGTGTGGCCGCTCAGTGCGAGGGCGCCCACGGTGTTGCCGTGATAGCTTGCCCACCGGGAGATGACCTTGAACTTCATCGGGTTGCCCCGGTCGACCTGGTACTGGCGGGCCATCTTCATGGCCGTCTCCACGGCCTCGGAGCCGCCCGAGAGGAAATAGACACGGGAAAGCCCTGGCGGGGACATCTTGACGATCCGGTCGGCCAGTTCGATGGCTGCCTCGCTCGTGAACTGGGTGCCGTGGGTGAAGGCGATGCGGCTGGCCTGTTTCAGCATGGCCTCCTCGATCTCCTTCACGCCGTGGCCGATGTTCACCACCGCCGCGCCGCCGGAGCCGTCGATGAATTGCCTCCCTTCCTTGTCGTAGATGTATATGCCCTCACCGCGGTCCACGGTGGGATAAACCTTGGTCGGCGTCCTGTAAAAGACATGATCCTCGTTGACTTTTTGTGCCATGGCTGCCTCCTGGGAGCTTCAGGGGTTGGTGCGATAAAACTATGAAATTCTATCAGATAGACTACCGGAGTCAATGGAAAAGGATTTCTTCGGCGCTATTTCCTCTTGCACTTTGCGGGCGGAAATACTACCTTTCACCATGAAAAATACTGGCCCGTCCGGCGGCCGTGACAACGAAGGGGGCATGAGCCATGGGAAGTGACACGATGCAGTCGGTGATCGATCTTGCCATCCAGAAAGAGGAAGAAGCGTATAACTTTTACCTGAATCTGCAAAAGAACGTCGAGGACAAGTCGGCGAAGGACACGCTGAAGTATCTGGCCGATGAGGAAGCCGGACACAAGGCCTTTCTTGTGAAGTGCAAGGAACAGATGTCCTGCGATATCGTTCTGCGGCCGGATATGCCCGTGGACTACAAGGTTGCCGAAAACCTGAAACAGCCCGACATCAAGAAGAACATGAACTCCGAGGAGGTATTCCTCGTTGCCGCCAACCGCGAACTGTACGCCCACAATTTCTACAAGGGTCTCGCGGAGCTCTGTCCCAAGGGGCCGGTGAAGGAACTGCTCCTGAAGATAGCCGGCGAAGAGATGAGACACAAGGAGAAGATGGAATACCTTTATACGAATACGGCCTTCGCGCAGACGGCGGGAGGATGAAACTCAGGGGGTAGGGACAAGGGTGTAGGGACGTAAAACCAAACGAATCGAAGAAAAAAGAACGCAAAAAAGAAACGGCGGGATGACCTCCCGCCGTTTNNNNACACCCAACCCCCCGTCTCAGGCCGCTGCATGTTTTTCAATCGGTGAACACCGCCGAGGCGTACGTCACGGCGCTTGAGGTGGCCGACTCCCGGTAGGTTTCGTAATCGAGCAGGATTCCCCTTTTCCCTGTCATGAGCTCGGCCAGCAGGACCAGGGCCGGCAACCCGCAGACCTTGTACCGATCCCCCGTCCCGGCGGCATTTTCGAAGATTGCCCGCCCGTTTCCGGCGATCAGGGAATCCAGGATAAGCCGGTCGTTGGCCTGCGCGAGCTCCAGGATCGACTCGGCGGGCACCCCGTCGCCGAACTTGAGCCCCACATGCGAGAAGTCCACCCCCGCTACGAAGAGAACCTTCCCCCGTTTTTTCACCTCTGCCCGGATGGCCTCCACGAACACGAGGAAGCGGCTGTCCTCCAGGGGATTCTGCCGGGCCAGGAGGTGCTCGTGGATCCCGCCGCAGAGGATCGGCACGATCGGAGTGCCCTTCAGGTAGTGGTGAAGGAAGATCGTCTGGAACTCGATGGAGTGTTCGGTCTTGTGACCGAAATCATGTGTCGCCAGGGTGCCGGGCCGCGCGCTTTTCCCCAGGGCCTCGACAAACCCCCGGTCCGTCCGGATCTCGCCGAAAGGCGTCATGAAATTTTTCGGGGAAACGCAGAAGAGGCCGTCCTGGTGGTTGTGGTTGATTCCCAGGATCACCGCAAGATCGTATTGCCTTCCCTTCAGGTGCCTGTAGGCGTTCACGTAGGTGTGCCGCGCCACGCGGATGTCGATGTGGGGGGCGACGACGGCATGGATTTCCGGCAGGTGAAATTCCGGCGGGGGCAGCTCGCTTGCCGACTCCTCGATGAAACGGGCCAGTCTTTCCGGATCGGAGTCGTAGGACTTGCCGGCATGGACACACAGGCGCCGCTCCTGCCGGGAAAAGGCCATAAAGAGCGAGTCCATTTCCCGCCGAAAGGTTTCACTGTTCAGGAGAAAAGCCCTGTCGAGGCTGCCGAGGAACTCTTCGATGTCCGAGAGAGGGACCGTGCGTCCCCCGCTGCGGTTCGTGAGCTCCCTCTGGATGTCCCGGATCTCGTGCCGGCCATCGAGCATCTGCAAAAGCGGCAACGCGCCCGCATCGACGGCGATACGCTGGTTTCCCAGGTCGTGGGGGTCCTGGAAGACAATCATCCTGCGGCCCTCGACGAGGGTCATGACCATCTGGATGTCCGTTCGCAGGGCGGGTTTTTCGATCATGGTGACTCCCGGGGGCAACGTAACCCATCGAAAGGGTGATTGCAAGGGGGGATCGCCGCAGGCGCCCGCACTTGCATGGCCGGGGATCTGTGTTATAAGAAATCAGATCGCCTTCGTCTTTCTCGCAATCGGCCGAAACCAGAAGGACAGGACGATGAGCGCAAGATAGGCCCCTGTGGCGTAGGTGATCTTTTCCAGGGTCACATTGTCCACGTAGATGAGACGCTCGATCGTCTCGATGATGAATTTCCCCGAATAGACCTCCGCCCCCCGCCCCTCCGATTTGAGCCAGACTTCGAGATACGTGAGGGGGCAGATGGAGCGCGTGAGCTGCATCAGGACCATCCAGATCACGGCGGCCAGGTGGATGAGGCGCCACCGGGCGCTGTTGATCCACAGAACGACCGGGAAGCCCAGGATCACGAAGGCGATCCAGATAAAGTGGATCACGATGACGATATCGGCGGCGATCGGGTAGAACATGGGGCAACCGACGGGAAACACCGTTTCCCTCTGTTTGCGATGTATTTGCCAACTCCCACGTCATGATACCACAGGGGAGGGACGACATGAAAGCCCTCGTCACGTTTTCCGCCGCTGTCACAGCGGTGCTTCTGGCATCCTCGGTCCTCCTGCCGGGTGCGGCCGACGGCTGGTTTTTCGGCAAGCAGCCCACCTCGAAGGATTTCGAAACGCTTCGGGAAGCCATGGTCAGCGACCAGATCGTTGCCCGCGGGGTCCGCCAGGAGGCGGTTCTCAAGGCCATGCGAAGCACCCCCCGCCATCTCTTCGTGCCGGAGGATCGCATGCCCTCGGCCTATGAGGACAGGCCCCTGCCGATCGGTAACGGCCAGACGATCTCCCAGCCCTACATCGTGGCTTACATGACGGAGATCCTGCAGCCCGATGGTTCGGGGACGGTCCTCGAGGTCGGCACCGGTTCCGGTTATCAGGCGGCCGTCCTCTCGCCCCTCTATAGGAAGGTTTATACGATAGAGATCATCCCCGAGTTGGCCGAATCGGCGAAGGCCCGTCTCCGGGACCTCGGTTTCAGCAACGTGGAGGTCCGGACGGGGGACGGCTATGCCGGGTGGCCCGACAAGGCTCCTTTCGACGCCATCATGGTGACGGCGGCAGCCGGACACATTCCGCCGCCCCTCATTGCCCAGTTGAAGGCAAAAGGGCGGATGGTTATCCCAGTGGGCAGCCCCTCCATGATCCAGCATATCATCCTGGTCGAGAAGGATCAGAAGGGAAACGTCACGACGAAAAGCCTGTTGCCCGTCCGGTTTGTCCCGCTGACGGGTGGACGCTGAATAATAGTGACCGGTGACCGGTGAGGGACCGGGAGTTTTAGCTATTGCTTTTTGGGAGCGTTTGCCGACCCTTGAACCCCTGAACCGGCATTGACGACATGACTGCCAAACCCTTTCCTGTCTGGCGCATCCTGCGGCCTCTCTTTGCAGCTCTCGGCGACGGCCTGCCGGTCTGCCAATCAGGCCGGTCCATCCCGGCTCCGGCCTTCGGGACGGGAGAAGAGAACGAAATTTCTCCTCTGCCGGGCCTCGAGACTTGTTCCGAGGCGGCCGGGCACAAAAGTTGCTTTAATGTTCACGGGTTGACATTATGGAAACGAGACAAACCATCACGGATGACCGGGCGGCGTATTTCCTGTCGCGCATCGAGGCGGCGAGGAACCTCCCATCGCTTCCCCAGGTGCTCCTCAAGCTCATCGAGGCCTGCCGCAACGAGGAGATGACCATCCGGGACATCGCGCAGATCGTCAGCGGGGATTCCGCCCTCTCGGCGAGGATCCTGGGGATCGTCAATGCCCCTTTCTACCGCCGCGCGGAGAAGATTGTCCGGATGGATGACGCCCTGTTCCAGTTGGGACGCGACGCCGTGCGCAGCGTCGCCATCAGCGCCTCCATCCACCAGGTCTTCTCCAGGGTCAATGGCCAGTCCCTTTTCAACATGAAGCTTTACTGGCGTCATGCCCTGCTCTGTGCCGTGCTGGCCCGGCGTCTCTCCGAGAAAACAGCCTACAAGGCCCCCGAACTCTCTTTTCTCTCCGGGATCCTTCACGATGTGGGAAGGATGGTCCTCTGGGTCAACTTCCCCGATGAGTACGGGAAAGTGCTCCAGGCGGCCCGGAACCGGTCGGAGACGCTCCTCGAGGGGGAGCTCAAAATGGGCATCACTCACGCCGAGGTGGGCTCCTGGCTGCTGAACCGCTGGGGCCTCGACGCGTTCACAGCCGATGCAGCCCGATACCATCACGAGCCGCTGGAGAGGATTCACAACGCCTTCCCGCTCATCAAGATCATCTACGCGGCGAACATCCTCTCCGACATGCCCGATTCGGATTTTTCCCGTTACAAGGTGATCCGGAAGCTCTTCGGCATCGGCTTCACCGATATCACGGATATGCTCTCGGCCGCCCAGGAGGAGGTGCGGGAACTCGCCGAAGCACTCGACATCCAGATCGAGCCCGTCGATCGGCATTCCCCGCCCCTCGACGGCAGGGAAGAGGCAAAAGAGGAAGCGCTCACCGGCGAAGTCAGAGACGTGGCGCTCCTGCAGGCAGCCATGCAGGGCCTCATGGAGGCTCCCGACCGGGATGCCATACAGAGAGCCGCCAGGCAGGGGATCGAGGTCCTCTTCGGAACGCCGGCCATCATGCTCTTTTTGCTGGATCGCGACCGCGAACTGCTTGTGATGCAGGATCCCGCCGGCTCCAGGCTGCCACCCGGGCAGGAGCTGACGATTCCCATGGGGAGAAACGAGTCGCTTCCCGTGAGGGCGTTGACACAGAAAGCAATCCTCGGCACCCCGGAGCGGCGCGATCGGGGCGCACTCACGATCATGGACGAAATGCTCGTCCACATCCTGGGGAGCGAAGAGATCCTGTGCGTGCCCCTGGTGACCCAGAAGGAAACGGTGGGCGTTTTTATCATCGGGGCGGAGCGTGCCGCCATGGCTCCGATTGCGGCCCAGTCGAGGCTCCTCACCCTCTATGCGGACCAGGTGGCCATGTCCCTGCGTCTCGACCAGATGCGAAAGGCCCAGACCCGGCTTTACCAGGCCGGCCGTCTTGCCGCCTCTTCTGCGCTGGCCCGCAAGGTGGCCCACGAGGTGAACAACCCGCTGAGCATCATCAAGAATTACCTCAAAATCCTCGGGATGAAGCTCGATGCCGACAACACGGCCCAGGACGAGTTGCGGATTGTCAACGAGGAGATCGACCGCGTGGCGCTCATCATCTGCCAGCTGACCGATCTGACCTCCGAGAAAGACCGCGTGCGCCAGTCGGTGGACGTCAACGGCCTGCTGCGGGACCTTGCCACGATCATCGAAAAGTCTTTCTCGACGTCGAGCCGGATCCGCTTCCATCTCGATCTGGACCCGACCCTGCCGGGGCTCGTTACGGACCGCAACGGCCTCAAGCAGGTCCTGATCAACCTCCTCAAGAATGCCATCGAGGCGATCAGGCAGGGCGGCAACCTCTACGTCCGGACGAAGGGCCTCGTCACGCGCGATCTGGAGGAGATGGCCGTAAAACGGGAGGGCAAGGCGGAACAGTACGTGGAAATCTCCGTGCGCGATGACGGCCCCGGCATCCCCGAGGCGGTCAGGCAGCGCCTCTTCGAGCCCTATGTGACGACGAAAGGGGAGGGCCACTCGGGCCTCGGCCTCTCCGTCGTTCACAGCATCGTCAAGGATCTCGGAGGAACGATCCAGTGCGAAAGCGCGGAAGGCAAAGGGACGACCTTTGTGATCCGCTTTCCCCTGAATGGGGTCACGAAAACAGCATGAGTCGGAGCAGACAATGACGGGAACCCCCAAAATCCTCGTTGTGGACGACGAGGTCCGGATGTGCGAGAGCCTCAAGATCCTGCTTGGAGGCCGAAACTGTCAGATCGAGACCTGCCCGTCGGCCCGGGAAGCCATGAGCTGGCTGGAGAAAAATCACTGTGACCTCATGCTGCTGGACCTCATGATGCCGGAAATGGACGGCTACCAGCTCCTGGATCACGTCAAGGCAGGCTACCCCGACGTGACGGTCATCATGATGACGGGTCACGCATCCATCGAATCGGCCGTGGAGGCCCTGAAGCGCGGGGCCCACGACTATCTCGGCAAGCCCTTCGAGCACGATGAACTCGTCAAGCGAGTGCAGAACGCCCTCGACCAGAAACGGCTGAGGGCCGAGCGGGACATCTTCCGCAAGAAGTTCGAGATCTCCGAGGAACGGTATCGCTATCTCGTGCAGCATTCCCCCGACATCATCTTCACCCTCGGGGCGAGAGGCGAGTTCCTCTTCGTGAATGACACCGTCGAGGGCCTCCTGGGCTACGAAAGCGCGTCCCTGCAGGGGAAAGACTTCTCGACGATCGTCCACGAGGACGACCTGGACAAGGTCCGGGCGTTCTTCGAGGCCGCCCGCAGGGGCAAGCCCCTGTCGGACTGCATGGAAGTGAAGCTTCGCTGCCGCACGAAGCCGGCAAGCGGTGCCGACTGCTCCGTCGTGGAGCTTCGGGCCGCTGCCATGGAAGAGTCCTCCATGGCCAGCGGAGGGAAACTCCAAGGCATCTACGGGGTCGCCCGGGACATCACGGAACGCAAACGATCCGAGGAGGAGAAGAAGCTCCTCGAGGCACAGCTGCGCCAGGCGCAGAAAATGGAAGCGATCGGCACGCTGGCCGGCGGCATCGCCCACGACTTCAACAACCTGCTCATGGCCATTCAGGGCAATGCCTCGCTGATGCTCTTTGACCTCAACCAGAACCACGAGCACTTCGAACGCCTGCGCAACATCGAAAAACTCGTCGACAGCGGCTCGCGGCTCACGTCGCAGCTTCTGGGTTATGCCCGCAAGGGCCGCTATGAGATCCGTGCCATCGACCTCAACCAGATCGTGCAGTATGCCTGCGAGACCTTCAACCGGACGAAAAAGGAAGTCCGGATCAATCTGCAGCTCGACAGGCACCTTGCACCCATCGAAGCCGATACCGGCCAGATCGAGCAGGTCCTGTTGAACCTGCTCGTCAATGCCGCCGACGCCATGCGCAGCGGCGGGACCATCACGATCCGGACGGCAAACACGACCCACGAGGAGATGAAGGGCAAGCTCTACAACCCGAAGCCGGGGAAATACATTCTGCTGTCGGTGACCGACACGGGCGTCGGGATGGATGACAAGACCAAGGAGCGGATCTTCGAGCCCTTCTTCACGACCAAGGAGATGGGCCGGGGCACGGGCCTGGGACTCGCATCGACCTACGGGATCATCAAAGGCCATGGCGGGTTCATCGACGTGGACTCCCAGCCCGAAAAGGGCGCCACGTTCTCCATTTACCTCCCGGCGTCGGCCAAGAAAATTTCCAAGACCCCCCGGGGCTTCGAGAAGATCCCCCGGGGCCAGGAGACGGTGCTGCTCGTCGACGACGAGGACATGGTCCTCGAAATCGGACGGGCCCTGCTCGAAACCATGGGCTATCACGTGGTAACCGCGAAAGACGGCGAAGAGGCCATTGCGCTCTACGAGAACGAGGGCACGGGGATCGATCTCGTCCTTTTGGACATGGTCATGCCTGGCCTGGGGGGCGGGGAGGTCTATGACCGCCTCAAGACCGTGAACCCGGGCATGAAATGCCTGCTGCTTTCCGGATACAGCATCGACGGCGAAGCCTCGGAGATCATTCAGCGGGGCTGCGACGGTTTCATCCAGAAGCCCTTCAAGCTGAGGGATCTGTCGAAAAGCATACGAGAAATCCTGCACCATCCGTGATGATTTAGGTAGCAGGTAACAGGTGACAGGTAACAGGTAAAAGAAAAAACCCTGTAAACCTAAACCTGCCACCTGCGACCTGTCACCTGACACCTTTCATTTTCCCCCGAAATGTACTATGCATGACGAGGTACTGCCCCGGCGGGTTTTCGGGGTGATCCGAACGCCGGGGAGAGGTTCGTCATGGGTGACATGCTGCAGGAGACCGTGGAGAAAACAGCCGGGCTGATAGCCGGTGCGAAGCGGATCGTCGTCTTTACCGGGGCGGGGGTCAGCACGGAATCGGGCATCCCCGATTTCCGCAGCCCCGGCGGGATCTGGTCCCGTTTCGACCCCGAGGAATTCACCATCTACCGATTTCTCGCAAGCGCCGAGACGCGCCTGAAGCAGTGGAAGCTTCTCATCGAGAGCGGTCTCATCGTCAACGCGAAGCCCAACCGGGCCCACCTGGCCGTGGCCGAGCTTGAGCATCTTGGAAAGCTCGACTGCGTCATCACGCAGAACATCGACAACCTCCACCAGAAGGCGGGCAATTCCCCGGGCAAGGTCTTCGAGCTTCACGGGACCATGAACTTCGCCAGGTGCCTGGGCTGCTTTCAGCGATATTCCATGGAGGATCTCTTCCGTCGAACCACATTGAATGACGGGGCGCCCCTGTGCCCCGAGTGCGACGGCATCCTCAAGCCCGACGTGATCTTCTTCGGAGAGCAGCTTCCCGAAGAGGCGCTTCGGCAGGCCGTCGAGCATTCCCGGCACTGCGATCTGCTCATTGTCGTGGGTTCGTCGCTGGTGGTCTACCCGGCGGCCTACATGCCCGTCTATGCCAAGGAGGCAGGGGCCGCCGTCGCGATCGTCAACCTCACCGTGACGGATTTCGACCATCAGGCCGATGTGGTCATCCACGGGAAAGCCGGGGAGGTGATGCCGCTCATCCTGCAGGCGGTCAAGCGCAACCTGGGTGTCACCGGCGGAGACGCCGCCTGAGAAGGACCGGAACATGTGCCTGTTTTTCTGCGCCTTCGAGATCCACCCGAAGTACCGGCTCATCATCGCGGCCAACCGCGACGAGTTCTACGAACGCCCCTCGCAGCCGGCCGCCTTCTGGCCCGAGGCGCCGGAGCTTCTGGCGGGGAAGGACCTTCAGGGCGGGGGCACCTGGTTCGGTATCACCCGCTCCGGGCGGATTGCCGCCATCACGAATTACCGCGATCCCCGGGCACACCGCAATGACGCGCCTTCGCGGGGTCTTCTGCTGACGGACTATCTCCTCGGGTCTGCCGATCCCGCCGGCTACCTCGACCGGGTCAGCCGGAAGGGAGCAGCCTACAACGGCTTCAATCTCATCGCCGGGACGCCTCGGGAGCTTTACTATACCTCCAACCGCAAAGCCGGTGTCATCGCACTCACCCCGGGGCTTTACGGCCTGAGCAACCACCTTCTCGACACGCCCTGGCCGAAGGTGGCCCGGGGTAAGGAGGCATTCGGCGAGCTCCTGTCCCGGGACGGAGACCCGGATCCAGAGTCGCTTTTCGACATCCTGTCCGACCGCTCCATCGTGGAGGACCGGCTGCTGCCCGAAACCGGCATCGGGCTGGACTGGGAGCGGATCCTGTCGGCGCGCTTCATCGTGAGCCCCGTCTACGGGACCCGGTCGTCCACCTTGCTTCTTGTCGACCGGGAGGACCGTGTGACGTTCATCGAGCGCAACTTCAACTCCAGCCCCGGGCCGGGTGAGACGGCGCGCTTCGAGTTTGCCATATCCTGAAACGGCACGGAGGAAGGCGACGTGAATGGGCTTGTCCAGATCGCAGGAATGCGAAGCCTGGAAGAGGCGAGGATGCTCCTGGAGGCCGGCGTGGACTGGCTCGGCTTTCCCCTGCGACTGGATATCCATTCCGAGGACCTGTCTGCCGAAGAGGTCTCCGGGATCATTGCCTCTCTCGGCATGGGCGATCGGGCCGTCCTGATCACCTACCTGGTGAAGGCAACGGAAATCGCCGGACTTGCCGCCATGCTGGGGTGCCGCCGGGTTCAGCTGCACGGCGGTATCACGGCGGGCGAGGTGCGCCTCCTGAAGAATTCCGACTCCGGGCTCTTCCTGATCAAGTCGCTCGTCGTGAGGCCGGGGAATATCGATGAGCTTGCAGGCATTGCCGGGGACTTCGGGCCCCTGGTCGATGCCTTCATCACGGATACCTGGGACCCGAAAACGGGCGCCAGCGGGGCCACGGGAAAGACCCACGACTGGGACGCAAGCCGCCGGATCGTGGAGTCGGCAGCAAGGCCGGTCATCCTGGCCGGGGGCCTCACGCCGGATAACGTCGGCCGCGCGATCGTGCAGGTTCGACCGGAGGGCGTCGATGCTCACACCGGGGTGGAAGGAGCGGATGGGATGAAGGACCCCATTCGCGTCAGGGCCTTTGTCGAGGAAGCCCGCAGGGCCTTCGCCCTGCTGAAAAGGAAAGAGTTCCGATCATGAGCGGGAAGGAGCCACAGGCGGGCCGTGAATACAGGGCGTTGCCCCGGGTGGGTGTGGGCGCTATCGTCATCCGCGACGGACGCATTCTTCTCGTGAAACGGGGAAGCTCTCCGGGGAAGGGACTCTGGGCCCCGCCGGGAGGCCTTGTCGAGCTGGGGGAAACGGTCCGCGAAGCGGCCGAGCGGGAAATCCTGGAGGAGACAGGGATAACCATCCTGGCGAAGGAGGCGTTTTATACCTTCGACTTTATCGACCGCGACAAAGAAGGGAAGATCAAGTACCACTACGTCATCGTCGATTTCCTGGCCGATTACATCAGCGGAGAGCCCCGGGCCTCCGACGATGCGAGTGAGGCGCGCTGGGTGGCGCCGGAGGACGTGGCCGGCCTGGCCATCACACCGACGACGAGGAAGCTGCTCAAGCAGATGGGCTTCATAAAAGAGTAACTGGTTGATTGGTAATTGGGTATAGGGTCCATCCCTCTTTGCCTACACCCTACACCCTCAACCCTACACCCTTTCTTTTGGAGGTGGACCGATGAAGGTTGTCTGGAGCGAGAAATTCATAGAGTCCTACACGATGGACCCGGCGGCGGCCTCGGGGCGCATGGAAGCCATCATGGACGTCATCCGGGACAAGGTCACCTTCGTGGAGGCCAAACCCGCAGGCGAAGAGGATATTGCCGCCTGCCACACGAAGTATCACATCGAGCACATCCGGCAGATCGGCATCTACGAGATTGCTGCCCTTGCCGCAGGCGGCGCCATCCAGGCCGCCGAGATCGGCATGAAGGAGCCCTGCTTCGGCCTCATCCGGCCTCCCGGACACCACGCCTCGGCCAACAGCTGCTGGGGGTTCTGCTACTTCAACAACATGGCCATCGCCCTGGAGAAGCTCAAAAAGGACGGCAGGATCAAGAAGGCCCTCGTCCTCGATATCGACCTGCATTTCGGCGACGGGACGGTGAACATCCTCGGGGGAAAGGGCTATGTCACTCTCGTCAATCCCTCTTCGAACTCCCCGGTGGATTTCCTGAGGCAGGTGGAAAAGGCCCTGGATGCGGAGACGTTCGATGTGATCGCGATCTCGGCCGGGTTCGACTACGCACGGGAAGACTGGGGGGGCGTTCTCAACGAGTCGGACTACACCGACATCGGCCGCATGGTCCGCGTAACCGCCCGCAAGACCAACGCGGGGTTCTTCGCCATCCTCGAGGGCGGGTACAACCACAGGGTCCTCGGCCACAACTGCATGGCATTGCTGGAAGGGATGAAGGAAGACTGATCCTCGGGGATGGGACTGAAGACTCGGGATTCCGGGTCCGGGACATTCTCAAAAAAACCGGAAGGGGGAACTACCCCTTCCGGGAAGTCATAATCCTCTTGCGAAAGACCACCCGCATTTTTCCAGTCTCGCTTCTGTGGGGCCGGCGACACATTTCCATGTTGCCGTGTGTGCATACTTTTTGTCCGAATCTGTTTCTGAACATTCTGTTCACCCCCTTGCTGTCGCTGCCTCTATTTTGAAAATTTATTCGAAAATTGATCGTCGTCAAGCGGAAGGGGAAGCCGGATAAACAGGCTGTCCGGATGGATGAACCCAGTCATGATGAAGGGGGATGAAAAGATCACTGGAAAAAAAGAAACGCAAGAGAAGAGATATTTGTCACATTTCGGTCGCGATGGATGGATCGCGAATGGTGACTCTCTTCCGATGCGTTCATTCGCCTTTCCGGAGAAAGGACCGTGCTGCGCAAGGTTTTCGACCGTGAGAGAGATGCCGAGCGTGCTCCGGATGAATCGTGGCAACGAACCACTCGCCGCTTTCGATTCTGACCACGGGTCCGTCTCAGATCATAGCCGATACGCCTTGCGACAGAGCTGAAGCTATTCACTTGTCGCAAAACAGTTGTACAGGGTGACTGGCTTCACCTCCCTTACCCATCGCTAAGGTTAATCCGGCATACCGCTTTCATAACCTTTTCTTCTAATCTACAGGGCCGGTTCCCCTTGTCAAGAGAGGCATCAGTTGGATGCGGATGTTAAACCGATGTGGCAAATTGTTATGGGCTGTATTTGTTGGATCATTCTTCAGGAAAGACTACATTTGGACAGAATGGAGTCGCTGTGGGGATTCGAACCCCAGACCTGCTGATCACGAATCGTACAACTACCGGCTCGGCATTATTTAGGTTATTTTTTTAAAGGTTACGATGAGTTGCCCCTTGAATGTTTCTTCTGTCGGACTCAGCCTTCAGCCTTCCTTTTTCTTTCAGCCATTGCTTTCTTAAAATGTGTGTAAGAATGTATGTAAGATGTGAGCAAGCGGAGCCGATGGTTTTGTCTAGAAGAATCTTTGAGTAGACCCTTGACCGACTGACTTTTGTATTTCAGAATACCGCAAACATAACTTGGGTGAGCGAAAAATGATAACTAGTGTCCATCCGGAAACCCCGGTTTTTCAACGGGGGGAACATCAGGACCGGCAGAGACACCGGTCACCGATTGCTCGATCGCCTGGATTTCAGTGCCTATCGCCGTTCTTTCTCACCGCAAGACGCACCACCGCCTTGGATACGGAGAGGGTTGCCGCCGTCTCTGCGGATCAGGCCTCGGCCAGTCGGATGCGGGCCATCACCAGCAGATTGTAAGAGACGATGCTGCTCCACACATACTGCTTGA
>DCVI01000227.1:0-8194 GCA_002327315.1 Syntrophaceae bacterium UBA2192
CACGACCGCCCCCTATCCCGATTTCGTTTTAAAAGTCGTCGAAAGACGATAGAACGATTTGTCGAATCAACACGTGCATGGGTCCATTCAGCAACAACGGTCAGTCATCTGGTGGGACACATGCGCAGATCGATCCTGTAATCCTTGGGGCCATATCCTTTCTCTGAGAGGATGCCGAAAAACAAGCCATTCAAAGATCCGTCCAGGAGGTGAGTAATGAAGACGATAGCTGCTGTTTTAGTCGTCCTTCTCTTCGCAGCGCCGGTTTTTGCCGACGTGGTGGACGAGTACAAGGTACGCAATGCGGGGGATCTCGTGTCGCTATGCAGCCGGGATCTGTCGGCCGAGGACTACGCGGCCGCGATGAACTTCTGTCACGGCTATGCCACTGGAGCTTATTCCTATTATGTCAGTGCCGCATCGGCAGAGCCCGATTTGAAGATCGTCTGCATCAAAGAACCCTACCCGGAACGCAAAAAGGCGATCGCCGATTTCGTGACCTGGAGCAAGGCCAACCAATCATTCATGAAGGATGCGGCGGTGGACACGTTTTTCCGATTCATGGCCGGGGCATTCCCGTGCAAATAATCGAGAAGTGAAAGGAGCACCATAGATGAAAACCATGAAAATCATCGTCCTTCCGATGGCGGCTATATTCCTCTTCGTCGGATGTTCCGGGATGACGGATACGCAGAAGCGCACCGGGACCGGCGTGGCGGCCGGAGCCGCCGCGGGAGCCGCGATAGGGTCATTTTACGGAAGTGCAGGGGCGGGGGCGGCTATCGGCGCGGCCGTCGGTGGAGCCGGAGGGTATGTCTACGACCGGCACGTGAAGAGCAAAGACAAGGCCTACCAGGACGGCTACCAGGCGGGCAAGCAGACCCCGGCGAAGTAACGGGGCAAATATGGATTGAAGTGATTCGATTTTCAAACCTGTAGGGAACGGCTCTTCATTGAAAATGCCCCGGGGCACTGACCGGGATTCACAGGCACAGTGCTTCGGGGCTTCTAACTGTCTTGCGCGTTGCAGGGAAGGAAGTAAAAGCTCGGGCCTATGGCAAGTAAAATAATGTCCTCTGCATCACGCGCAAGCCCTTCTTGTTTTCATATTTTCCTTTACAATTTAATAAAAAAACATTAAAATTCGTGCACTTGATTACGATCGCTCTTTCCTTTCACCAGGAACCATTTATTCATCCAAGGGGGTCAGCCATGGAAAATCGGCAGGATAAAACAGCGGATCTTTTCAATCTCATGGGAAAGATCGGTCGACTCTACATGATCCGCGCGCTCGAGGCCCAGAAGAATCTTTTCAGCCACATGCAGAAGACCGCCATGGATCAGAAGCCCGTCGAGGGAGCCGTCTCCGATAATCCTTGGCAGGCATGGGCCTCCTACGCGACAGACTTTTCCCAGCGTTCGGCGCTCTTCTGGGATGTCCTGCGCGAGCGCGGCAACAACTACATCGAGCACAAAAAAGAAGGCACACCCCCGCTCCTGGCCTTCAAGTGGGAGATCATCTCGGACGGGCGAACCTTTCAACGTCCCGTCAACTATGCGCTGATCCGGATCATCCCGCCCGAGGGCGTGAAAATCGATGACAAGAAGCGGCCCTTCATCATCGTCGATCCCCGCGCAGGCCACGGGCCGGGAATAGGCGGGTTCAAGAAGGATTCCGAGGTCGGCGTTGCCCTGCAGTTCGGTTACCCCGTCTATTTCGTGATCTTCTTCCCGGAGCCGGAACCGGGACAGACGATCCTCGATGTCTCCGCTGCCGAGGCGAAATTCCTGGAAACCGTCGTGAAGCGCCACCCGGACAGCCCCAAGCCAACCATCTACGGCAACTGCCAGGGCGGCTGGGCCTCCATGATGATTGCAGCCAACGACCCGGACAAGGTGGGGTCCATTGTGATCAACGGCGCGCCCATGTCCTACTGGAGCGGAAGCTGGAGCGAGGGCGAAGGCGAAAACCCGATGCGCTACAGCGGGGGGCTCCTCGGAGGTTCCTGGCTGTCGCTTTTTGCCAGCGACATGGGCAACGGCAAGTTTGACGGGGCCTACCTCGTGGAGAACTTCGAGAACCTCAACCCGGCGAACACCTTCTGGAACAAATACCACAACGTCTGGAAAAATATCGACACGGAACGCGAGCGTTTCCTGGAGTTCGAGAAGTGGTGGGGCGGCTATTTCCTGATGAACGAGGAGGAGATCCGCTGGATCGTCGACAATCTCTTCGTGGGCAACAAGCTGGCCCGTGGGGATGTGAAGGCGGCGCCCGGGACCTACATCGATCTCAAGGCGATCCGCTCGCCCATCGTCATCTTTTCCTCCAAAGGCGACAATATCACACCGCCCCAGCAGGCGATCAACTGGATAG
Organism: Syntrophaceae bacterium UBA2192; assembly: GCA_002327315.1. Classification (GTDB taxonomy): domain Bacteria; phylum Desulfobacterota; class Syntrophia; order Syntrophales; family UBA2192; genus UBA2192. The sequence continues at coordinate 2,378 of DCVI01000227.1, forward strand.
CCGACGTCTACTCGAGCACGGCCGAGATCAAGGCAAACGGGCAGGTCATCGTGGGGCTTGTGCAGGAAGACGTGGGTCACCTGGGAATTTTCGTCTCGGGCAAAATCGCCCAGAAGGAACACACGGAGATCATCGAGGCCCTCGACTACATCGAAAGGCTCCGGCCCGGCCTGTACGTCATGGAGCTCCAGGAGACGTCCGGCAAGGGGAAGGACAAATACCTCTCCAGCTTCCGGGAGGTGCGCCTGGAGGATATGCGCACACTCAATCGCCTGGAGCGCAGGGACGAGAAGGCCTTCGAGGTCGTAGCCGAGGTGTCGCAGCTGAACGAAAAGGCCTACTCGCTTTTCGGCAGGCCCATTGTGAAGAGCATGGTGAATGAGAAAACGGCCGAGCTGGGCCGCAATCTCCATCCCTTGAGGGTGCAGCGCTGGTTCTTCAGCGATTTGAACCCGATCATGTGGCCCGTCGGGGTGATGGCTTCAAAGGTGGCGGCCGACAGAAAGCCGGTTACGGACGACAATCCCTTCCGCAGGCTCGAGGAGATGGGATCCGAGATGATCACGGCCTCCTGGAACCTATACCGCGACATGCGCGATGCCGCAAGCGAGTCGGCTTTCTTCCGGATCTACGGCTCGATGATCGCCCTGGGGGCGTCGGGGGATGTCAAACCCGGTCTGCAGCCCATGCAACAGCCTGATCCTCGCGAGCTGCCCTTCGTCAAGGAGGCACTGGCTCAGATCGAAAAGGGCGGCTACCCGGAGGCGCTCGCACGGATTGGCGCGCTGACGGGCCAATTTGCGGGGGCCATTCCCCTGGAACGACTGCAAATGACCGAGGAGTTCATCCGATCGGACAAGGTTCTCTCGAAGATTTCCGAGGATGAGGCGCGACGTCTGCGCTCGGAGGCAGGGTTCATGGTACTCATGGAGCCGGAGCGCACCCTGAACTCGCTGCCCGCCCTGCTATCCAGGAAGGAAGACCGGGAGCACATACTGGCCGTTCTCGAGTGGTGGCGTAAGCTGGAGGGTATCAAAAAAGAGCAGCTCGACATGATAGACCGGATCACCGCCGTGCTCTCTGAAAACAAGGCCGGGGCCGGCGCGGGAAACTCTTCCCGGAAGAAGACACAGAAGAAATAGACAACCCGGGGCTCCGATCGGGAATGGACAAACCTTCAGAGCAAAAAAGCACCCATCACGTCGTCATCATCGGAGGGGGGTTCGGGGGGCTCTATGCCGCAAGAACCCTGAACAAGGCCCCCGTGCGGGTCACGCTCGTGGACCGGCGGAATTTCCATCTATTCCAGCCGCTTCTCTACCAGGTTGCCACGGGCATTCTCGGACCCGGCGAGATCACCGCACCGCTTCGACACATCCTCCGTAAACAGAAAAACGCCGCCGTCCTGCTCGGGGAAGTCGTAGGTTTTGAGCCGTCAAGGCGGCGCGTCATTCTTGCCGACGGCAATATCGACTATGACACGCTGATCGTGGCTGCGGGGATGAAGAACCACTATTACGGCCATGACGCCTGGGAGAAAGTGGCCCCGGGGCTCAAGAGCATCGAGGACAGTGCCTGGATTCGGCAGAAGATTTTTTTTGCCTTCGAGGTTGCCGAGCGGGAACCGGACCCGGAGAAGCGACGGGCCTGGCTCACCTTCGTGATCGTCGGCAGCGGTCCCACCGGCGTCGAACTGACGGGGATGGTCGCCGAGATCGCCCGGGAGAGCCTGAAAGAGGACTTCCGATCGATCAATCCCCGTGAGTCCGAGATCCTTCTTGTCGACGCGGCGGACCGGATGCTTCCGGCTTTCCCGCCGGAGCTGTCGGAACATGCGAGGTCAACGCTGCACGATCTCGGTGTGCAAGTGCGAACCGGGGTGAGAGTCACGGACATCGATGAGCAGGGGATCGCCCTGGAAGGCTCGTCCGGCAAGCAACGGATCGCCTCCCATACGGTGCTCTGGGCGGCAGGTGTTGCCGCTTCGCCCCTGGGCAGGATGCTCGCGGAAAAAACAGGGGTGCAGTCGGATCGGCTGGGGCGGGTGATGGTGAGCCCCGATCTCACCGTGCCGGGTCACCCGGAGATCTTTGTCATCGGCGATATGGCCCACCTTCCCGGGAAAGACGGGAACCCTCTGCCCGGACTTGCCCCCGTGGCTACGCAGCAGGGCCGTTACGTGGCCCGAGGCATCGAGAGGCGTCTGAGCGGCGAAAAGCAGGAGGCGCCCTTTTCCTACTTCGACAAGGGGACCATGGCCGTCATCGGGAAGCACGCAGCCGTCGCCAACATCGGCAGGTTTCGTTTCGGCGGGATCACGGCCTGGCTCATGTGGCTATTCATCCACCTGCTGCTCCTGATCAACTTCGAGAGCCGACTGGTCGTGTTTGTCCGCTGGGCCTTTTCATACTTCACCCACAGCCGCGGCTCACGGGTGCTGATCGCCACGGGCACCCTGCGTCTGCCCATATCGGGCACCGGGAACAATGAATCGCCAGAGACGCCGGGATAACGGGGAATGATCTCTAATTATTAGACAGACAACAAAACACCACAACGGAGTCATTCCCGCGAAGGCGGGAATCCACCAATGACTGGATACCGGATCAAGTCCGGTATGACATGGTTGCGATATTCAGTTACCGCAGTAATAAAAGGAGGAACCATGGAACCCTTGAAAGAATTCACGAACGTGATCTTCGACGAAATCCGGATCGGCGCAACCTCCGAGCTTACCGTCACCCTGACGCAAAACCAGATCGATCTGGCCGCCATGGTCTCAGGGGACGTCGACGCCTTTTATTTGATGCAGCCCGGTGACGCGGACAAGCGCCAGGAGTCCAAAAAGACGGAGGCGGCCGGTGCAGAGGCCATCATATCCATCGTTCTCGGAACACGCCTGCCCGGGCCGGGGTCGAAGATCCTGCACCGGGATCTGCGTTTTGCCGGAGATTTCGCCGTGGGGGAAACGCTTACGGCGAAGGTCACCGTAAGGGAAAAACGCAAGGAAGGAAACCTCGTCGTCTTCGATGCCCGCTGTGTGAACAAGGCCGGAAAAGAGCTCGTTGCCGGCACGGTGACGGTGGAGGCGCCCACATCGCGGCTGGTCTATGACAATATCAAGCCGCCCCAGTTCGAGCTTCGATGGGGCGATGCCTTTGCGCAACTCATCAAGGGCTGCCAGGGTTGCGAGCCTATACCCTGCGCCATCGTGCATCCCTGCGACAAGGATTCCCTGATGGGCGCTATTGAGGCAGCCCGCCGCGGCTTCATTATCCCTGTGCTCGTCGGACCCGAGGACAAGATACGAAAGGCGGCAGAGGAGGCGCAGATCGATCTGGGACCGTACCGGATTGTTACCTCGGCCCACAGCCACGAATCCGCGCAGAAGGCCGTCGCGCTTGCCAGCGCGGGCGAGGTGGAAGCCCTGATGAAAGGAAGCCTCCACACCGACGAGATCATGGGCGCCATCGTCCCGGCAGCGGCGGGTCTTCGCACCTCGCGCCGGATCAGCCACGCCTTTGTCATGGAAGTCGCCACTTACCCCAAGATGTTTATCATGACCGATGCGGCCGTCAACATATTCCCCAATCTCGAGGACAAGCGCGACATCGTCCAGAACGCCATCGACCTTTCGCACGCGCTCGGGCTCGAGATGCCCAAGGTGGGCATCCTGTCGGCCGTAGAGGTGATCAACTCGAAGATTCCCTCCACGCTCGACGCGGCTGCACTGTGCAAGATGGCCGACCGGGGCCAGATCACCGGAGGCATTCTCGACGGTCCCCTGGCATTCGACAACGCCATCAGCGCCCAGGCTGCAAAAACCAAGGGTATCATTTCACAGGTCAGCGGGGACGTGGACATCCTGCTGGCCCCTGACCTCGAATCGGCTAACATGCTCTTCAAGCAGCTTACCTACCTGGCAGGGGCCGAGGGGGCCGGCATCGTGCTGGGAACCCGGATACCCGTCGTCCTCACGAGCCGTGCCGACTCAGTCAGGACGAGGCTCGCCTCGGTGGCAGTCATGGTACAGGTCGCCCATGCCCGGCGAAGCGGCAAGTACGAGACGAGGTGAGCGCCATCCGCCTTGATCCGTGTCCATGGCCTTGACGTGCTTTTCCTGTTTCCGGTTTGTCCGGAAAGGGCTTCGTTTCACGGGAGGACTTCACCATGAACATAGACGACATCGCGAACTACACCGTGGTTGAAAAGCTCCGGGACCAGCGCCCGGTAACGATCCGTGCGATAAGGCCCGGGGACAAGGATCTGTTCCGCGAGGCATTCAAAGGGCTGGAAGCCGGCTCGATCTATATGCGCTTTTTCGGGCCAAGGAAGGAGTTGACCGACCGGGAGCTTGTACAAGCCACGGAAGTAGACTTTATCCGGACCGTGGCCCTTGTCGCGTGCGTCCAGGAGAGCGCAGGGGAAAGGATCATCGGCGGCGGGCGCTACTTCGTCCTGGATGGACCGGACCCGCCGTCCACCGCGGAGATTGCCTTCGTGATCGAGGAGGACTATCAGGGCCAGGGCCTCGCGTCGATCCTGCTCAAGCGCCTGCTGCGGATCGGTCGGGAACAGGGTATCGCCCGGTTCGAAGCCGATGTGCTCCATGCCAACAAAAAAATGCTCAGGGTCTTTGAACGGACCGGCCTTCCCGTTGTGACGAAGGCGTCAAGCGACTCCATTCACGTTACGATTTTCTTGAACAAAGGTGAAGCACCATCTTCGTGATGCTGCAGGCGGTGTCCGCAACGGCCACGTTTCCCGTTGATGCGGTAACAATGCCGGCAAACATCGAGGCATCGGCGAAGGCGTATCGCATATCGAAGCTGCAAGTACAACATGTGAGGTAATGGTCATGGGAAATCTCATCCTCGTTCTCAACGCCGGATCGTCCAGTCTCAAGTTCACGCTTTACGCCGATACAGAGGGAAACCCTGCGGCGCTTTACGATGGCCAGATCGAGGGCATCGGCACAGAGCCCCGCTTCAGAGTGAAAGACGGCGCCGGAAAGGTCGTCGAGGAGAAAAAGTGGCCTACGGGATCATCCCTTGACCACGAGGGGACCATTGATGCCCTCTTTTCTTGGGGCAGCAGAGTGCTCAACAGCTCCGACCGGATTGTGGCCGTGGGGCACCGTGTCGTTCACGGCGGCCTCGAGTACACGAAACCCACCGTCGTCAACGATCACATCCTGAAGGATCTTGAAAAATTCATCCCCCTGGCGCCGCTTCATCAGCCGCACAACCTGGCACCCATCCGCGTCATTGCAAAGAGAAACCCCGGCATGCCCCAGGTGGCCTGTTTCGACACCTCCTTTCACACGAGCATCCCTGCCGTGGCCCAGGCCTTTGCCCTGCCGCGGAAATATACCGAGCAAGGAGTCCGGCGCTATGGTTTCCATGGCCTCTCCTACGAGTACATCTCCACGGTCCTGCCGGGGGTTGACCCGGATGCGGCAAAAGGCAAAACAGTCGTTGCACACCTCGGAAACGGCGCAAGCATGTGCGCCATGAGAGGCCTGAAGAGCTTGGCCTGCACGCTGGGGTTCACCGCCGTCGAAGGCCTGATGATGGGCACGCGCTGCGGAACCCTCGACCCGGGGGTGATGCTCTACCTGATGGACGAGTGCGGCATGAACACGCGGGACCTGGAGAAGCTCATCTACAAGGAATCGGGCCTGCTGGGCGTCTCGGGGATTTCGAGCGACATGCGGACGCTGCTGGAAAGCACGGACCCGCGGGCCGCCGAAGCGGTGGAGTTATTCGTCTACCGCATCACCCGCGAGCTTGGGTCGCTCGCCTCGGCTCTCGGGGG
>DCVI01000227.1:8244-8449 GCA_002327315.1 Syntrophaceae bacterium UBA2192
TGATGATCGCCCTGCACACCCGCCAGGCTCTCTCCGGGAAGGTTCCTTGACTACGTCTGTGCAGCGCGGATAGATGAAATCTCGGGAAATGGGAGGGTCCTTCTCGGCCGAGTGTGATGCACCGAGTGGCCAAGGTGAGAAATCTGCAGATTTTCCATCGATCATGCTTTGAAATCAGTCAGGTAGTGTAAAAAATCTTGTGTGA
>DCVI01000137.1 GCA_002327315.1 Syntrophaceae bacterium UBA2192
GGCCCCTGAAGGAGCCGGCTTTTTTCGGTGATACGGTGAATTTAATCTGCGATTACATGACCCCGAACCCAAGGAGCAGGGCAAAGAACGTCAGGATGGCGCCCCACCACAGGAGGATCATCGTGGTGTAGCCCATGATGTCCTTGGCGGAAAGTCCCGCAAGGCCCAGGAGTGGCAGGGCCCAGAAGGGCTGGATCATGTTCGTCCACTGGTCGCCCCAGGCCACCATCATGGCGGACTTGACCATGTCGATGTTCATCAACTTGGCCGCCTCGACGGTGATCGGGCCCTGGACGGCCCACTGGCCGCCGCCGGAGGGCACGAAGATGTTGATGACGCCGGCGGACCAGAACTGGAACATGTAGAAGGTCTCAGGCGTGGAGATGGCCACGAACCACCCCGCGATGACCTTCGCGAGTCCCGTGCCGATCATCATTCCCATGATCCCGCCGTAGAGGGGAAACTGCAGGGCGATGCCGCCGGCGGATTTAATGGCGATGTTCACAGCCCGCACGTAGTTGATGGGCTTGCGGTGCATGATGACGCCGAGGATGAAGAATAGGAAAATGACGATGTTGAGGTCCAGGTCGAAGCCCTTCTTGATGAAGTGGTTGACGAGGTAGACCACGCCGAGGGCAGCGAAGATGAAGTTGATGATGTAACTGTGGTCGATCCGCTCGGCCAGCGTCGGGTTGGCCGGCCTTTCGATCTCGACCGTCTCACCGAGCAGCTCTTTCGCCCGCTCCGCAGTCAGCCCGATGGAATCCTCTTCCTTGGGGTGCATGAAGTAAAAGAGGAACGGGATGGTGAACAGCATGATCACGACGGGGATGAGGTTCCACGAGGCCAGGATGGTATTTGATATTGGTACGACCTGGCCGGTGAGCTTCTCGATCAGGTTAAGAGGCGATTTGGATGTTGCCAGGAGAAGCGGGACGGAACCGGAGAACCCCATGTGCCAGATGCCCAGGGAGCTGTAGGCCGCTGCAATCAGGAGCGGGAAGTCCGACTTTCTCTGCCGGTTGGCTATCTCGAGAGCGAGAAATCCGCCCACGATGAGGCCGAAGCCCCAGTTGATCCAGCCTGCCAGGCTCGCGCAGAAGGCCGTGATCATGGCACCCTTTACGGGGGTGGTCGCCAGACCGGCTATCCCGTTCAGGATCCGGCTCACGGGCGGGGTGAGCGCCAGGCAGTAACCCGTGACGAGGATCAGGATCATCTGCATGGCGAAAGCGATGATGCCGTAGATGCCGCCACCCCACGTGGTGATCACTTTCATGATGTCCGACGGGGTGAAGACAAGGGCCAGGATGGCCGTCAAAAGAGTCAGCAGGATGGCGAACAGGTACGCATCGGGCAAGTAATGACGCATGAAATACGTAAAGAATCCAGCCAATTTCCGAAGCATGATAAAACCTCCTTTCAACAAATCCTGTGAGGCCCTGCACCACGGCCGCAGCCGGGCAGGGCGGTATGCAATAAGGGTATAAGGAAACAATAACGGAATATATACGTCAGGAGGCGCTGCCGGTAAGGATGCAAGCCCCTCCTTGTACACCCCGGGCAGATACGGTTGGGCATCCGAAGATCTCCGGATGCATGGTGGAACGACCCTGTCACATGGCGTAAATCGCCAGACCCATGGCTTCTATATCCAATTTGCCGGCTTTTTGCCAGATTTTTTCCATCAGCGGGGCATTTGGCGAAGAGGCTTGCTGGACGGGGACTTACAGCCTGTAGCGAAGCTCGTTGCGGACGGGGGACCCCTGGGCCGAGACCGTCACGATCTCGCCGATCGCCTGCAGATCCGCCATCCGGCGAACGATCCCCTGAAGAATGATGGCCTTGCCGTCGAAAAAGACCTTGAGCGTGGGGACCTTGATCCTGGGGCTGGTGGCGATGTTGGCTTTGATCCGGGCCGCAAGCATCCTGCCGCGCAGCATCTCCCATGCTTCCAGGGTGAGTTTTCCCACTTTTTCCTGCAGGGCGTTGCAGACGATTTCGGTGATCTCCTCGAAGCTCTGCACGGTCGTGTTGAACACCATGTCGTAGGCGGTCAGGTCGTACCAGTCGCGGTGGAAGTTTGCCCGGATGAAGGACGCCCTGTCGTTGTCCGTTTTTTCGATGAGCCGCAGGGCGTTTTTGCGGTCCACGCCGTCCTTTCGCATGACCCTCTCGACCCGCTGCTCGATGGGCGCCGTGAGCCGGACCCTCAGGGCGTGGGGCATCCCTTCGAGGAGGAAGTTGGAGCCGCGGCCCACGAGGACGACGCGGTCATCCATGGCGCGATCGTAGATGTAAGAGTCCATGAGAGCCATGAGACCCTGGTATTCCCAGTCAAACCGGTCCCAGATCGTCGGCCGGTCATCGTCCACCTCGTTGAGCAGCGCGGTCCAGCGCTCCCCTTGCCCCCTGAGGTCGGACAGGATCCGCTCCTTGCCCACGTAATCGTATCTCAGGCGTTCGGCGACGGCGGTCCCGATTTCCTGTCCGCCGCTGCGGAATTCCCTGGATATGGTCAGTATTGCCATGGCTGTGAGTCCCTACAGGTTGGGGGTGGATGTGCCTTAACCGGCTGGCGCCGACAGGCGTGGGGCGGTCATTTCCTCGACGAGATCTTCCAGCGGACCCACAGTTTGCCGATCACGATCACCCCGACTGCGGCCAGGGCCTCGATCAGGTACTGGACGATGACGGGCGGGCTGAACAGCGGAACGATGACCGGGTCCGTAATGATCATCTCCGCCCCGACCTTGCCGAGGATGGCAGCCCCAATATAGATGATGTAAGGGTACTTGTCCATGAGCATGGACAGCAGGCTGCTCGTGAAGACGACGAAGGGGATGCTCAGACCGAGGCCGAAGATGAGCAGGAACAGGTTGCCCTTGGATGCTCCCGCCACGGCGAGCACGTTGTCCACGGACATGGTGATATCCGCCACGACGATGACCCACATGGCCTGCCAGATGGTCTTTGCTTCCCGGTGGACCTCCTCCCCGGGGTTACCCTCGATGAAGAGCTTCACGGCGATCCAGAGGATGAAGAGGCCTCCAATAAACTTCACATAAGGGGTCTGCAGAAGCTGGGCCGCGAAGAAGGTGAGAACGACCCGCAGGAGGACCGCGGCGCCGGAGCCGATCAGGATTCCCTTCTGGCGTTGCTTGCGGGGAAGCGAGCGCACCGCCATGGCGATGATCACGGCATTGTCCCCGGCGAGGATGAGGTCAATGAGGACAATGCTCAGCAGGGCGGCGATGAACTCCCAGCTGAAGCTGACATGTCCCAGCAGATCTGGATTCACGTTAGGGGTGATCTCCTGTCCCGGTCATCTCCATGATCCGCCCGGAGAGGGGCCGGGGACGGTTTGCTAAGTGGCGACACTCGCACAGAAGCCGTCCCTTTGTCAATGTAATTGTAGCCGGGATTTTTCTCCAGATCGCGCTTTGCAGACGGCGCTCGGCCGCATTCGGATGGATCCGAAGCTGCAGGTTCGGCGGGGCGGTTCTGCTCGTCCGGCCCCGGTGAACCATCGGGTTTTCGAGCCGGTTCGCTATCCACGAAAGCGCTTGTCCGGCCCCTCCCGTGCCCAGATTACCGCTTGCAAGATGAGGGGTTGCTGTTATAATACACAAGATATTCGCCCGGCTTGCAGGATGGGCGTGCGGATCCGCCGGATGACCCAAAAGGATATTCCATGTCCAGAGACGCCGAGTTCCTGAAGGAAGTGCAGAAGAAGTTCGAGCAGAAACTCCGGGAGCAGGAGATTGCCGTGATCGAGCACTGGAAAGAACGCCTGGACCGGATTTATGCCATGAGACCCGAGGGGATTGCCCCGCTGCAGCTCGAAATCCGGAAGCTCTCCGAGAACATGGCAAACCGGGTCAGTACATTGAAGAAGGGATGAAATGGAGGAAATCGCAAACTTTCTATTCGAAGTGGGCATGCTGAACAAGACCCCGCGCACGGGGTTTCGGTTTCTGGGTTCCGGCAAAGAGTCCGTCGCAGAGCACATCCTGAGAACCCTTTTCATCGGCTATTCGCTCTGCAAGCTCGATCCCGCCGCGGACGAGTTGAAGGTTCTACGGATGTGCCTTGTTCACGACCTTCCCGAGGCAAGGACGGGCGACCAGAACTACATGTACAAGAAGTACGTCACCGTCGACGAGGAGAAGGCCGTCCGGGAGCTGACGGAACACCTGCCCTTCGGCGGCGAGATCCGTGCCGTCCTCGAGGAGTTCAACGAGAAAAAGACGAGGGAAGCCCTGCTGGCTCACGATGCCGATCAGCTCGGCCTCATCCTGCAGCTCAAGGAGTGCGGGGATCTGGGCAACCAGTACAGCCAGGAATGGCTGAACATTGCCGTCCGCCGGCTCTGCACGGATCAGGGGAAGAAGCTGGCCGACAGGATCCTCCAAACGGACTGGACACAGTGGTGGTTCCGAGACAAGAGTGACTGGTGGGTCAACGGCAACCGGAAATAGGATGAGGAAAAAGAAATGAAAAGAACCCTTTCATGGATGATGGGGATTGCCGGGCTTGCAGTCCTGTCGATGATGTTTGCCGGCTGCACCACGGACGCGGAACTCAAGGAGAAGGCGATGGGGCATATCCGCATCGGGACGGCACATATTCAGGCAGGCCAGTACACGCCGGCCCTGAAGGAGCTCCTCGAGGCCGAAAAGCTGACCCCCAATGACCCCGCGGTGCACTACTACCTGGGGATCGCTTACGAGCGAAAGGGGTTTATGGATGATGCCTTCAAGGAGTTCCAGAAGGCCATTGCCCTCAAGCCCGATTATTCCGAGGCGCACAACTTTCTGGGGACGATTTACCTGTCGCGGGGAAACTACGATGAGGCCATCGCGTCCTTCAACAAGGCGTTGCTCAACCCCCTCTACGAGACCCCTTCGGTGCCCCTCTACAACATGGGCAGGGCCTACAAGGCGAAGGGGGACTTGAAGGGGGCCTACGCCAGCTTCAGCGAGGCCATCCGGAAAGAGCCCAACAGCCATCTGTTGTTCGCGCTGGAGCTGAACCTGGGGGTCATCGATTACCAGGAGGGTTCATACCCGGAAGCGGAAAAGCATCTGACCCGGTCCATTGAACGGGCGCCCAATCTTGCCGAGGCGCATTACTGGCTCGGGATGACCCAGATGCAGCTGCGCAAGCGAAAGGAGGCCGCCGAGTCGTTCAAGAAGGTCATCCAACTGGCCCCCGAATCGGACTGGGCGGCGAAATCCAGGGAGAATCTCAAAAGGCTGTAGCCCCGCGATGAGAGCGGGCCGGCGGAACTGAGCGGATATGGCGACCAAGAGACAGCGACGAACCGAAGAATTCAAGACGCGGAAAAAAAAGAAGACCTTCAGGTTGTTCTTCATCCTCGGCGCCGTCCTCATCGGCGGCGGGTTCCTGGCATTCATGTTCTGGGCGCTCTCGGATACCATCTTCCCGCCTGACGCCGAAGAAGCGGCGGCAAAACGGGAGAGGAAGGAAGTGGTGCTCTACTTCTCCGATGCCAACGAGCGGTTCCTCGTTGCGGAAAAGCGGCTCGTCCCCAAGGGGAAGAACACGGCGGCCCAGGCCGAAGAAATCGTGAAGGCCCTCATCGAAGGGCCTAAACTCGGGCAGATCCGGACGATCCCCGCGGGGGCAAAGCTGCAGGGGGTCCGCATCGCCGACGGCACCGCAACGCTGAATTTCGACAACCCCTTCATCGAACAGCATCCCGGCGGGACGGCAAGCGAAGTGGCCACCGTCTACTCGCTGGTGAACACTCTCACCCAGAATCTCACGGAGATCAAGAAGGTCCGCTTCCAGGTCGGGGGCAAGGATGTCACGACGATCAAGGGGCATGTCGATCTCCGGGAACCCATTGACCCGAACAAAGATCTCGTGAAGCAGACGGCAGCCGGCGGTTAGGGGGACCTTCCGAAACGGATCGGGAGGAATGGCCGCCCTGTTGGAGCCGAAACGATGGTTGCAGCCGGATAGGAGTGGTTTTGCCCATGGCAAGAGTGAAGCTGTCAAGAATCCGTAACATCGGCGTTGTCGCCCACATCGATGCGGGAAAGACGACCGTGACGGAGCGGATTCTTTTCTACACGGGCAAGTCCTACAAGATGGGCGAGGTGCACGACGGCGAGGCCGTCATGGACTGGATGCCCCAGGAGCAGGAGCGCGGCATCACGATTACTTCCGCCGTGACCACCTGCGACTGGAAAAACCACGAGATCCACATCATCGATACGCCGGGGCACGTGGACTTCACCATCGAGGTGGAGCGCAGTCTCCGGGTTCTCGACGGGGCCGTGGTCGTCTTTTCGGCCGTGGAGGGAGTCGAGCCCCAGTCCGAGACCGTGTGGCACCAGGCCGGCAAGTACGGGGTCCCCAAGATCGCCTTCATCAACAAGATGGACCGTATCGGCGCCGACTACTTCGGGGCCATCGGGATGATGCAGGAGAGGTTTGCGTCCAGGCCGCTGCCCGTCCAGGTTCCTCTCGGAGAGGCGGAGAATTTCCGGGGCATCGTCGATCTGATCCGCATGCGGCTTATCACCTGGAAGGAAGGCACCCTGGGGGCGGCCTTCGACGTATCCGAGGTTCCGGGGGACGTCCGTGACGAGGTGCAGGCCAGGCGGGAAAAACTGCTCGAGACACTTGCCGAGGTCGACGACGAAATCGCCGACAAGTACCTGGCCGAGATTGACATCCCGGATGCCGAGCTGATCCGGGCCATCCGCAAGGCCACCGTGTCGCTCAAGCTCGTGCCCGTCCTGTGCGGGGCGGCGCTGCGAAACAAGGGGGTTCAGCCCATCCTGGATGCCGTCATCGATTTCCTCCCGTCGCCGGAGGACGTCCCGCCCGTGAAGGGGCTCAACCCCGTCACCAAGACCGAGGAGAGCCGAGCGGCAAACGACAGGGAGCCCTTCTCGGCGCTCGCCTTCAAGGTGTCCATGATGGAGGGCCGCAAAATCACCTACGCCCGCATCTATTCGGGGCTCCTGAAAGCGGGCGACGAGGTCTTCAACGCCACGAAAGGGAGAAAGGAAAAAGTGGCCCGTCTGCTGAAGATGCACGCCAATAAGCGCGAGCGCATCGACGTGGCCGGCGCCGGGGACATCATCGCCATCGCGGGGCTCAAGGACAGCACCACCGGGGACACGCTCTGTCAGGAATCAAAACCGATCATCCTGGAGTCCATCGAGTTCTATAACCCCGTCATCGGCCAGGCCATCGAGGCGAAGACCCCTGCCGATCAGGAGAAGCTTCCCGAGGTGCTTGCCAAGATCTCCGAGGAAGACCCCACTCTCAAGGTGAAGTATGACGAGGAGACGGCCCAGACGATTATTTCGGGAATGGGTGAGCTTCATCTCGAGATTGTCGTGGACAGGCTCCTGCGCGAGTACAACATCCATGTCAACGTGGGAAAGCCGCGTGTCGTTTACCGCGAGACCATCCAGAAAGCGGTCGAGATCGACGGGCGCTTCGAACGCGAGCTGGGCGAGAAGAAGCACTTCGGCCATGTAAAGCTCGTCCTGGAGCCTCTGCCGAGGGGCGCCGGGATCGAGATCAAAAACGAGCTTCCGCCCGAGACCATTCCCGCGGAATTCCACCCCGTCATCGAGGAGTCTCTCGGAGAAGCCGTTTTCAGCGGTGTCCTGGCGGGTTATCCCGTGCTGGACGTGAGAATCCGCATTACCGGAGGGTCCTTCAGGGAAGGGGATGCCTCATCCGTGGGCTACAAGATCGCTGCGGCGACAGCCTTCAAGGATGGCTGCGCAAAGGCCGACCCGGTTCTCCTGGAGCCGATCATGCGGGTCGACATCCTCACCCCCAGGGACTTCATGGGCGAGGTCATCGGCGACATCAACGCGCGGAAGGGAGAAGTGGATTCCGTTACGCCCAAGGGGCCCGTCACCGAAATCCGGGCGCATGTGCCTCTTCGGTCGCTCTTCGGCTATTCAACGGACCTGCGCTCCGCCACCCAGGGCAGGGCGATATTCACCATGCAGTTCCTCCGTTACGACACGGCCTAGCAGGCTCGCCATAAGGGCCCATCTGCTGCGTTGCCCTCCGCCCTCGTCGCTCAATGTACGCCAACAGTACACCTCGCTCCTCGGTCTGTCGGGCGCCTTGCATCTGGACCCTTCTGACGAGCCTGAAGGATCAAGAGGGTCGTGACCGGGACGCACCCATC
>DCVI01000045.1:0-5810 GCA_002327315.1 Syntrophaceae bacterium UBA2192
GATTGAAAATACGGGTTTCCTAATCAGCCACTCAACCAATCAACTAATTCCTGCCGCCGCAGGCAGTATGACCAGATGGACCAGATAGACAAAAGAGACGTCATCCGCATTCTCGAGGAGATCGCCGTGCTCCTCGAGCTCAAGGGGGAGTCGCCCTTCAAGGTCATCGCTTACTCCAATGCCGCAAGGCGGCTGGAGACCCTCGAGGAGGACCTCGAAGAGCTGGTGCGGCGGGAAGGCCTGACGTCCATCAAGGGAATCGGCGATGCCCTCAGCAAAAAAATCACCGAACTTGTCACCACCGGGCATCTCGACTACTACGACAAGCTCAGGGCCTCCATCCCCCCCGGGCATCTCGAGATGCTGCGCATCCCTGGCCTCGGGCCGAAAAAAATTCGCGCCCTCCACGAAAAGCTTGCCGTCGAGACCCTCGGAGAGCTGGAATACGCCTGCACGGAAAACCGCCTCGTAGAGCTCCCCGGTTTCGGGGCCAGGACCCAGCAGAAGATCCTCACGGGCATCGGCCACCTGAAGCGCTACAAGGAGCGCCACCTCTACAGCGAGGCCCTCATCGTCGCGGAGGAGCTGCTGGCCTCGCTCAGGGGCGCCCCCGGAGTGCTCTCCGCAAGCCTTGCAGGCTCCCTCCGGCGCGGCAATGAAACCGTCAAGGACATCGATCTTCTCGCCGCTGCGGGCAAGCCGGAGGCCCTCTCGCATTGGTTTGCGGGCCTTCCCGACGTGGAAAGCGTTACAGGCCGGGGCGACACCAAGGTGAGCGTCATACTCAGGAGCGGTATCAACGCCGATCTGCGGATCGTCTCACCACAAGAGTACCCTTTTGCCCTGCATCACTTCACGGGAAGCAAGGAGCACAACGTGGCCATGCGAAGCCGCGCAAAGCAGCTCGGCATCAAGATGAACGAGTATGGCCTCTTTCGAGACGACGTCCTCATCCCCTGCGCAAGCGAGCAGGAAGTTTTCTCGGCCCTGGGCCTCGCCTGGGTGCCGCCGGAGCTTCGGGAGAACACGGGCGAGATCGAGGCCGCCGCGACTGGCGTGATGCCGTCGCTCTTGGAGATGAAAGATATCCGGGGCATCTTCCACATCCACACAACGGCAAGCGACGGGTCGAGTTCGCTCGAGGCGATCGTTGCGGCCGCAAAGAAGCTGGGCATGGAGTACATCGGTATCGCCGATCACAGCGAAGCGGCCTTCTACGCCGGCGGTCTCACCCCGGAGGCGATCCGGCGCCAGCACGAGACCATCGACGAGATGAACAGGAAGGACCCCCGTTTTCACATCTTCAAGGGCATCGAGGCGGATATCCTGCCCGACGGGCGGCTGGATTACGACGATGCGACCCTGGAGTCCTTCGACTTCGTGATCGCCGCCGTTCACTCACACTTTGGGATGAGCGGGGAGGAAATGACGGCGCGGATCATGAAAGCCCTCGGAAATCGCCACACAACGATCCTCGCTCACCCCACGGGCAGCCTGCTGCTAGCCCGCGAGCCTTACGCGCTGGATCTGGAGAGGATCATCGATTTCGCCGCTTCCCGGGGGAAGGTCATCGAGCTAAACGCCAACCCGCATCGCCTGGACCTCGACTGGCGGCACTGCAAGTACGCCAGGAGGCAGGGCGCCCGGATCGCCATCAACCCCGATGCGCACCACGCGGAGGGCCTGGCTGACATTCGCTACGGCGTGAACATCGCCAGGAAGGGCTGGCTCGAGGCGCAGGACGTCATCAATTGCATGGGACTGGGGGAGATGAAGGCGTTTCTCGCAAAAGACAGGGGATAGGGATTCGGGATTCCGGTTTCGGGTTTCGGGCTAAAAAATCGAGTATTCAGGAATCCGGACTCCGGATGCCCGACTCCGGCCGCGAAGCGGCTTCCTGAAGCCTGTAGCGCCCGCTTCGCGGCTTATTTCATCGAGCGCGCAAAGACGATCCCGAGGATGAGCCAGAGGGGGATGGAGATGATGAGGGCCCAGGTGATCCCCTGGAGGTGACGGAGCCTGGTCTTGAGGTTCTTTTCGAGGAGGGCCTTGTCGATCTTGTGCTTGATCTCCTCGAGCTTGAAGGGCTTGGTGATGTAGTCCTGTGCGCCCCGCCGGATGGCCTCCACGGCCGAGTCGATGGAGGGGTAGCCGGTAATCATGATGAAGGCCGCGTCGGGGTCTACCTGGCGGATTTCCTGCAGGAGGTCGAGCCCGTTCATCTGGGGCATCATGAGATCCGACAGGATAATGTCGAAACGGTGCTTCCGGCAAAGCTCCACCGCCATGCGCGGGTTCTCCGTCGTTTCGACTTCAAAATTGAAGGCCTTCATGTAGCCGTCGAGGACCTGGAGCACGCTCGGGTCATCGTCGACGACAAGGGCTGTGTTTTTCTTTTTTGCCGGCCAAGTCATAGCACAATGCTCTAATGCAAAAAGCATACGCAATTTCTCCGGCGCTTTCCGGAAAAATATCTCTCTGATTCAAGGGTGTTAGACAGATCCTGCCGGAACAGGACCCGGGACATGCTGACGGATTTTTGACCCCTCCCGCTGCGCTGCCGCGCAGCGGGAGTAAGTGGGAACTGGGTATCGGGTACTGGAAATCCTGAAGCCCGAAGCCGGAATCCTGAATCCCTTCTTTCGCGACACCCTACCCCCTACCCCCTATCTTCCGATTCGCCTTACCTGGCTTGCGAGCCTTCTCTGCTCGAAGACGAGGATGAACGTCATTGCCAGCAGCAGCGTGAGCACACCCATGTAAACGGCAAGCCGGTGCTGGATACTGAAGATCAACGGCCTCAGGGCTAGGCGCGTGGCACGTTTGAGTGAATCGTAGTGGCCGATGAAATCGGCAACGGGGGGCGACACCCGGTAGTAGAATTCGACGAAGAGCCTCCCCGGCGCGCTGGCCAGGAGGATGCGGTCCCGGAACTTCTGCAGGAGGATCACTTCCGGCGCCCTGTAGCTGCCGAAGGCGGCCGTGGCGATGAAGCACGCCCCCCCGCCCGATGACGACCCGCCGGCGGCCGCAGCGCCTGCGGGGACGGCATAGGTGATCTCGTTGGAAAAGCCGCTCTCGTTGTTCGAGGCGTCATAGGCCACGGCGGAAAAGAAATAAGTCGCTCCGTCCTGAAGTCCCGAGATCAGGATGCTCGTTGCGTTGCCCGCATCGAGGGATGCCGTGTAACTGCCCGGGCTGGTCCCGTAATAGATCTTGTAGCCGGCCACCTCGGGCTCGGGATTGGGGTCCCAGGCCACGGTCACCTGCCCTGCATGAGCGGCAGGCACAAGCAGGTTCAAGATTGCAAGAAGCAGCAGAAGCAACCCTGAGAGGACCAGGATGAAGAACGCGCCTTTTCTGGAGAAGGAAAAGAATGGATGCGCCAAGGACACGGCAACACCTCCGCAAGCTTGATTATCCCTGTGAGAGCGAATCAGAGCACGGAAAGTGCGCCTTCGCCCTGGCAGCCCTGCCGCCTTATCCCGGAATATTTCCGGGACGTAGGCCAGTAGCTTTGCGTCCCACCCTTTCGGTATGGGTTGCCTTTTTCAGGGGTCTATCCGCACATATTATCGGCCGGAACGAAAATATCTTTAATTGCCCGCGATTTTTCGCCATAATGCCGCTTCGCGGGAGTAACTGGGTACTGGGAATGGGGTATTGAGAGCCGGGTAACAGAAACCCAATACCCAATACCCTGTATCCCATTATCCAGCAGCAAGTCGGACACTGCAAAAGGTGAGGTCAACGAATGACAAAATTCCCCTTTCAAAGCCGGATGACTCTTCCGGTGATTCTCCTTCTCGCAAGCCTGCTGCCGCTCTGCCCGCTGCCGGACAGCCTGGAAGCCTTTGCTTACATGGACACGGAGCGCAGCGTCAAGCTCGATGCCCCCTTCCTGCCGACCCCCAACTACGTCATCGCCGAGATCCTGTCCAGGGCCGGCGTGGGGAAGGATGACATTCTCTACGACCTCGGCTCCGGCGACGGGCGTATCGTCATCGAGGCCGCGAAGCAAACCGGCTGCCGCGCCGTGGGAGTCGAGATCGACGCCGACCTCGTCGATGACAGCCGCTTCAATGCCGTTCGGGCCGGCGTCCAGGACCGTGTCCGGTTCGTCGTGGCCGATCTCTTCAAGGAGGATTTCAGCGAGGCCACCGTGGTGACCCTCTATATGGGGCAAGACGTGAACCTCAGGCTCCGCCCGAAACTGCTGAGGGAGCTCAAGCCAGGCACCCGCATCGCCTCATACAGCTTCGACATGGGCGAATGGAAGCCCGACAATACAACGAGCTTCGGCAGGGAGGATGCCTATTTCTGGGTTGTCCCCGCAAACGCCTCGGGCAAATGGACCTGGACGGAAGGTAAAGGCCGCTCGTCGGTGCGTTGGGAGATGGAGCTGAAACAGGTCTTTCAGGAGTTCTCGGGGCAGATCGGCCGGAACGGCAAGCCGTTCGCCCTGCGCGGCGGGAAGCTCAAAGGCAACGAAATACAATTCACTCTCGACGGGGACTCGGCCGACAGGACATCACCCCTGCTGTTCACGGGCCGCATCCGGGGCAACACGATCGAGGGCGCCATGATCAACGGCGCGTCACGACAGCCCTGGAAGGCCACCCGCAACCCCGCCACGATGCAGCGGATCGAACGCTGACGCGTTCGGAATCAGGCTTCAGGCATCGGGCTCCAGTAAACACAAATCCCCCTTCCATCCCCCTTTTTTAAAGGGGGACAAGAGGGGGATTTTTCTTAAACACTCAGGCACTTTTTTCTGATGACGATTGCCGCAGGAAACAGGATTGCCAGCGCCAAGGCCGCCACGGGGTATTTCACGCCATAGACAACAGGCGTCAGCCCCCACCGTACCGCCGTCCTCAGCGATTCGTGCTCCGCGATGAAGGCCGCAGCATTGGGCGATACCCGGTAGTACCAATCGACGAAAGCCCGCCCCGGGCCGTTCGTGAGCAGGTACCGGTCACGGAACTCCCGCAACGTCACCACCTCAGGCGCAAGCCCGCTTCCGAAGGCCGCCGTGGCGATGAAGCATCCGCCGCCTTCCGAACTTTCCGATCGAGAGGGAGCAGAACCCGGCGTAGTGTACGAAGTTACGTTGGAGAAGGTGCTCTCATCGCCGGCTCCGGTGTAGGCCGTTGCCGCAAAGTAATAGGTGGTCCCCGCCTCGAGACCCGTGACGGTGGAATCCGTTCTGTTCCCGGCGTCGACGACATTCGTGTAATTCCCGCTCGAAGTGCCGTAGTAGAGTCTGTAGCCTGTAACCAGCGGCTCGGGGCTGGGATCCCAGGCCAGCTTTACATTGACGGCCGATACATCAGGGGTTGATGCGAAGATAAGAATAGGAACAAGGAGAAGCAATGTCAGGACGAATCCGAGGCGGGCGCATCTAACTGTCCCGTTGGTAATGGATCTCGCTCCCATGACCAGCGTACCTCCATGTGTGATGGCTCCCCCCCCTCGACACATGAGGACACAAAACGCACGCTACAGGAAGGTATTGAACTCGAAATGAATGTGCCCGCTCGAACAATATAACTTAATGGATAACTGAGCACCTTGAGCTTGTCAATGAAATACTGACCCGGCCGCTCCGCGGTTGTAACTGGGAATTGGGATATTGGGAATACTGCCTTCTGGTCTGTTATGTCTGCCTGGTCATTGCGAGGAGCGATAGCGACGAAGCAATCTCGAAAATAGATCTCAAACGAAGATTGCCACGCCTGTTAATACGCTATACCTTAGTCTTCCTCTCCCCTCGAGGGAGTGGACCGAGGTGAGGGGGTCCTTCGACA
>DCVI01000045.1:5866-10783 GCA_002327315.1 Syntrophaceae bacterium UBA2192
TTTTCTATTTTCTGATCCCGACGCCCGACGCCGGAATCCCGAATCCCTTTTTTTCTTCACTCAGACACTCAGGCACTTTTTTTCGTCCCTACACCCTTGTCCCTGGTCCCTCATTCTCTTTCACTGGTCACCGGTCACTTTTCCATCGCTTCCTGACGATGACGCCCGCCGGAAGCAGAAGGACTAAAGCAAGCGCCGCTGCCGGGTATTTCACGCCATAGACAACAGGCGTCAGCCCCCACCGTACCGCCGTCCTCAGCGATTCGTGCTCCGCGATGAAGGCCGCAGCATTGGGCGATACCCGGTAGTACCAATCGACGAAGGCCCGCCCCTGACCGTTCGTTAGCAGGTACCGGTCACGGAACTCCCGCAACGTCACCACCTCGGGCGCAAGCCCGCTCCCGTAGGCCGCCGTGGCGATGAAGCACCTCGCCGAGGCCCACGATCCGGATGAATCGGATGAACCGGATGATCCCCCATCTGTAGCGTAGACGATCTCGCCGGAGAAATTGCTCTCGTCGCCTGTCGCGCTGTAGGCCGTGCAGGCAAAGAAATACGTGGTCCCCGCATCGAGCCCCGCGATGACACAATCCGTGCGGTTCCCCACGTCGAGAACGTTGGTATAGAATCCGCTGGCCTTGCCAAAGTACACCCTGTAGCCCTGGACGGAAGGCTCCGGGTTGGGATCCCAGGCGAGCGTAACCTCGGCTGCGCGCACTTCAGGCGTCGAAGCGAAAATAAGCGAGAAGACAATCAGGACGAAAAGGAAGAAATGAAAACGAGAGTGTCTTGTTGTTTTTCCAGTTAACGAATTAATTACCAAGGAACCGGAGTACCTCCATGTGCGTTGGAATCTCCCCCCAGGCACATGGGGACACAATGCGAGCAATGACCTGTTGCGCCTGAACCGCTTGTGTCCCTTCGTACATCCCCCAACGTGAGCCAATATCCGACCACCCGCCGCTTGTCAAGGGAAATATCCCCGCCCGGCTCTGAAGCGCAACAACACCCCCCTTTCATAAATGGAAAGGAAGCATTCACCCTCACCTCAATCCTCTCCCCTCAAGGGAGAGGAAGATTATGGAATAAGGTTTTCACAGGGGGCCGGGGGGGATTTTCCCCCAACCACGCACATAAAAAAAAGCGGCAGGCTCGTCAGCCTGCCGCCCATACCACAGAAGGTTATTCTTCTTATTCGCTATTCTTTTCTCCGCAGACCGGCCAGACCGATGAGGCCAGCACCCAGTAAAAGGAGCGAAAGAGGTTCAGGGGTAACTACTATCAGAACATCCTGAGCATTCCCTCCGCTCGCGTTTTTCAAATTCAGGACTCGCACGTTGCCAATGTCGATCGGATTAGCGGCATCTGCCAATTGTGCGAAGGCGTTGTAGCTCCCACCTTCACCTTCAAAGTACCAAATAGCATCTTGAAGAGCGTTGGCACTAGAGTTATCCCCATAAGTGTAGCCAAACAGGGTATGATTGATAAACTGAGTGTAGAGCCAAGCTGTTTCAAACGCAATGGGGTCCCCTACAGGTCCCACACCACCATTGATTGCCCTGTCGCTTATACTGTGCCTTTCCAGGATTTCCTCGTGAGAGTCCCCGAGCCCGGCGTGCTCACCCTGCTCGGCCTCGGCCTCGTTGCCCTGGGCATTACGCGTAGGCGCTCGAAGTAATAACGCCAACATGATCTGACCAGGGGGCCGCATGCATATGCGGCCCCCTTTTTATGTGCGGACCACTCCCGGGATCACCTGCCCTGCAGCTAACAGCCAACACATTCCTATGTATACTGGTTTTTTTCTTACTGTCGGCTGTAGACTGCAGACGGTAGCCTTCTTTGTAGACTGCGGGCTTATAGATCCGAAAGGCAGCAGAGCAGGACAGACCAAACAGACAAGACGACCATGAGCGACGTACTGGTCGTCATCCGCA
The DNA here is from genome assembly GCA_002327315.1 of Syntrophaceae bacterium UBA2192. Classification (GTDB taxonomy): domain Bacteria; phylum Desulfobacterota; class Syntrophia; order Syntrophales; family UBA2192; genus UBA2192. The sequence goes on from DCVI01000045.1 coordinate 7,804, forward strand.
CCGTGCTGTCCCTGTGAGCATAAAAAAGCCGCCGGCACAATGGCCGGCGGCCGTGTAACGACTTAATGCTTTCCCTTTTCAGCCTCTCGAGCGTTTGATGGCACCCAATCCCAGAAGCCCGAGACCAAGGAGCATGAGTGACAGCGGCTCGGGTGTGCTGATGATGCGGTCGATTCGGAAAAAGGCGGCGCCTCCTCCTGTATATGGGCTCGCCGCTGTCTTGATCGTCAATGAATGGCTCCCGGATCCAAGAGTGAACAATCCCCAGCTGACATCAGCCAGACCGTAGCAAATTGCAGGATCACTTCCGCACGATACATTCTGCGCTACCGAAGGAGTCGTCAGCTTGAGTATACCGCCATCATAAACCTCGAAAGAGTCTCCCCTCAGGAACGCATCAGTAATCCGAAATTCTGCCATACCAGCCAGCGAAAAATCCCAGGACGGGCTTTCCAAGTCGACAGTTGGGGCCGTCAGGTCTGGGTAGCAATTATTACAGCTACCCGTCGCATCCTGCCCCGCACCTTGTGGAAAAAGGAATTTCATCCATGGCCCATCGATGTAGTCGTCTATCTGACTCGCCAACGCAGGCAGGGCAACTAACACCGTTGACAGAAGAACCGCCGCAATGATCAGTGTACGCTTCACAGTATTTCCCTTTCCCTTGTATGAGCAGTGCCAGTCCATCTCAGATACAAATTTGATGCCGGATTGGCAAGTCCGAACCCGGATCATCATTAAATCGAAAAGCTGTGCATAAAAAAGCGGCGCTTCGTCACCTGTGGGGAGAAGCGCCGCATGGAGTCATATGAAGTTAAATGACGGGTTAGTTCCTCTTTCGAAGTACGCCAATACCGATGATGCCAAGCGCCAGCAGGAGCATCGATCCCGGCTCAGGCACTGTTGTCGTCAGCTCCAGATTGTCGGCTAAGAAGGCATCGTTGCCTTTCTTGTCCATCGAGAGCAATACACTTTTGATTCCTCCCGCCCAGGTCACGTTCAGCAGCGCCCACTCGTTCTTCGTGTCCACTTCATCTATCGCGACTTGCTTGCCGCTGGTGTCAAAGGCGAGCAGCGAAAAATGATCCGTATCCGTTCGAGCGGATGCCACATATATGGATATGTTGGCCCAGAGAGTATCGAATATTATGGTCTCCGGCCAGACAGGTATTCCCCCATCAGACAATACGGCTTCCTTTCGATCGTTGAATGCCAGGGCATTCTTGCCGCTGAGCGGCTTGATCGAAACAAAAGTAGCAATATCCAGTATCGCCCCGCCATCCTTAACGTCCGGACCACTAAAATGCACACCGTAATTATACGGCTGTTGTGCGTACTCATCCCGTAGGGCCGTTGTTTGGGAAAAACTGGTTGATGCAGTACCGAATTCGTCGAAAGTAATGGTGAGTGCATCGGTCAGACCCGGCACGCACACAATAAACAGTAGAATAAAGGATAAGACGACGAAACGTCTCATGACAGGCCACCCCCTTTTTTTGTGATGCCGCGGCCTCGAGAATGGAAGGAAGGAGGGAGGGAGGGAGGCCAGGCAGAAACCCATTTATCTTGAACTTGAATCCGAAAAACTTCTCTCTCTCGCCCTTTATGTGCACAAACCATGCACCTTCAGGGCATCAATTCCCTCTCACCCCTAAGTTTATGCTTCAAGGTTTTAATATCATTATTTAATTTCTGTTGATAACTCTGCCACCAATGAGCGCCGCGCAACTGCAGGCAAATTGATTTTCGTAAGCAGTACCGACACTCTTACCATCCCCAATACAGGCAATTTACTAAATAGTCAATAAAATAAGCATATTAAAGGCTGATATTAAAGTCGTAAGCTTTTCCGACAAAAAAACCGCCGCGAATGGCTCACGGCGGATTCATCTCAACACGGGATTGGCTGCAAAGATCCTACATCATCTCCCTCATTACGATAGCAATGCCAATCAGGCCGAGCCCGAGGAGGAGCAGGGTGCCGGGCTCGGGAACGGGAAGGCTCGGGTCGACAATGCCTGGTACCTTGTCGCTTCCCTTGTCATTGAAACCCCTGAATCGGACAGCAAAGAATTGGCCGTCGCCGTTTAATTCATTAATGAAACTTTCCTCAGTTAACTTCTCCACGCCGGCCCATTTCAGCGTGAATCTGAATCTCTCTTCAACCCCTGTGGTTATTCCCGCAGTAGGACTTCCGTCACCCTCGAAAGAACCGCCGAGCGCAGCACCAATGTCAAATTCGGCAAACGGCGACGCACTGACACTATTGTTGAAACTGGTCCCTCCCATCAGAAGATATTCACCGGGACGCGGATTAAAGGAAAGCGACGCGTCTGTGATGACATTCCCTGGATTGTTGAAAACAAATCCCGTTATCCATCCGCCATTAGCAACCGGGCTTGTATTTGCCAAGCTGATCCAAAGCCAAGCTGCACCTTCACTTACAACCTGATACTCCAGTTTTGCGGTGAATTGCCCCAGCTTTTCGGTGCTGTTGGCTGAATCGCTAACGATTGTGATGGGAAGCGCTGAAACCGATACGGGAATGACTAATACCAGCCATACACATATCATCATGCAAAACTTATTCATGCGATTACACATGAAACCCCTCCTTCAAAGATCTCTCTCGAGGCAAATACAAGGCAAGCACTATACCACGAAAGAAAAAGCACGCGTGGGCTGGCGCAGCTGCTTGATTCCATGTACCTGTATTTAAATGTGATTAGCTGTTGAAGACCGGTCGAAAATGTTTATTCCCCAGGAACAGGCACCCGGGCGAGAGAGCTCAGGAAACGTAAACAAAACCGACATATTTTGCAAACAAAAAAGTAGTCAACAGGAGATTCGCGGATAGCACATATAATACTAATGTATTAGCCCATTTTGGTTGCACAAAATTCATTGTAAGGCAAACCGACATGGATAAGTGCCTGAAAGAAGAAAAAAAGAGGGATTCGGGATTCCGGCTTCGGGCTTC
>DCVI01000086.1 GCA_002327315.1 Syntrophaceae bacterium UBA2192
CTGCCGGAGACATACCAATGGTTGCTGGTGCCAGTGCAGACGACGCCTCAGGCAGCGATCGAGTGGCAGGCTTTGCGCCTCTCCGGGCAGGATGCGCTGGCCGTGCGGGCGAGCAAGAAGCTCAAGAGCGACGAACTCCTGATCACCGGCTTTGCTGCCACGCGGCTACGGATGGAACTGGACCGCATTCCGCTCTGGCGCGGGGATCATGTAGCCATCAAACTGCTTGCCGAAGACTTCGCCCGCTATCTCTACCTGCCGCGGCTCAAGGATTCATTCGTCCTGCTGGAGGCCATTCGCAACGGTCTTTCATTACTTACTTGGGAACAGGATTCTTTTGCATATGCTGAAAGCTATGATGAGGCGGCCGGACGCTACCGAGGCCTTCGCTCTGGACAGGGTGTTTCGATTATGGACAGTGACTCCCCGGGACTGCTGGTTCGGCCTGACATTGCCCGCAAGCAGTTAGATGCCGAGGCGGCAGCACCGACCGGTGGGGAACCGAAAGGGCCACCGAATGGACCTCCAGGTGGGCCGAGAACGCCGCCCGGCGGTCCGACCACGGGGCCGCCCGCGCCCGGGCCGGCGGCAACCCCGCAGCCGAAGCGTTTCCATGGCACAGTGGAACTTAACCCGACGCGTGTCGGCCGTGATGCAGGCAGGATAGCAGAGGAGGTCATCTCCCATCTGGCCGGGCTGGTCGGAGCGACGGTAACGGTCACCCTCGAAATCGATGCGGATATTCCGGACGGAGCGCCGGAAAACGTTGTAAGGACGGTAACGGAAAACAGCCGGACGCTCAAGTTCACGAGCCAGGGATTCGAGGAGGACTGAATGGGTGCTCTGTCAGCGGCAGACAGGTAAGGTCGATGTCCACGGAGAGGCGAGCCCGCCGTCGCCGTTATGACACGCGATGATTACTCGGTTGTCGATGATTCCGAATCAAGCGGCAGAACGTGGATATGGGTAGTAGATCGGACGCGGGTGGAAAACAAGCAAAAGATTGTCGTTTATCTCCGATGGGTTTCGTCAGGACAATCCCTTATGACGCCGGACATTGAGGGCCTTCCATTCGAGCAGTGGCTGGTCCTGTATGCGCCTCTGCTATGTGAGCGATTTTCCATCGTTTGCTTCATCTCGCAAGACATAGCCCAATGCTCGATAGCCCCTGAGTCGTTTTTCGTACATGCGCTGCATCACGGGTATTTCCAAGTCCACATAATCGTAAATGATGACCTCGGTCTTGTTATAGTGAAGGCGATGGAGACGGCCTGCATACTGGGCAAGTGTTCCTCGCCAGGCAATCGGCATGGTGAGAAAAAGGGTATCGAGGCGAGAATCATCGAAGCCCTCGCCGAGATACCTCCCCGTAGCCAGGATCAGCCGCTCTTCGTGATCCGGTATGGCTGCCAACTTTTCGGCGATTTCTTTTCTTTGTCTGATCCCCATTCCGCCTTTCATGACAATGACGTTCTTGGCGAATTTAGATAGTCTCTCCGCAAACCACTCCAGGTGTTCTCTCCTCTCGGTGATCACAATAGGCGATCTTTTCTTCTCCAGCGATTTTAGAACATCGTCGAAAATCATTTGATTTCTTCCGGCATCTTGGACCATCCTGGCGTAGATGTCCGTTATGGCGGGTTTGTCTTCCGGATCGGGGGCATCGTATCGGAAGGATGTTCTCCTGGCGATAACGTGATGCGAAAAGGGGCTTTCCTCTGTCTGCCTGCGGGCGCTGATATGATGCCGCACCGGCCCGCACTGCATGAAGATGATCGGTTGATGCCCGTCTTTTCGTGCGATCGTGGCGGATAACCCCAGGACGCGCTTCGCCGTGCAATGCCGAAGAACATTTTCGAAGCTGCTTGCCGGGATGTGATGGCATTCATCGACAATGATGTGACCGTAGTCGGCGACAATGTCATCAATCTTGAAGTTCCTGCCCAAGCTCTGTATCAGTGCGACATCGATCTTTTTCGTAGGGCTGTGTTTTCCCTCACCGACTTTGCCGATTTGGGACAACTCCAACTGGAGAAAAGAGGAAATGCTCGCGATCCACTGATCCATGAGTTGTTTTCGATGAACGAGAATCAACGTATTGACGGCCCTCCTGGCAAGCACATAAATGCCGATGACCGTCTTTCCAAACGCGGTCGTCGCAGACAAAACGCCGGTGTCATGGGCCAGGATTGCATTGGCTGCCTCCCGTTGATCCGGCCTTAATTCCCCGTGAAAGCGAACGTCGAGACACTCTCCTGCGTTTCGCTTATCCTGCAAATGCACGCCGATGCCCATTGTCTCCAGCAGCGCCACGAGTTCGTCAAGACAACCCCTGGGAAGGGAGAGATGATGAGGATAATCTTCGGCGCAGCAGATAATTCGCGGTTTTCCGAATGTGGGCAACCGCATGGCCTGTGCTCGGTAGAATTCCGGATTCTGGAATGCCGCAAGCCGCATCATCTGATTGATCAGGGGCGGCGGCAGGTCTTTTCTGTCAATGAAAATCCGGCTTCCTAGAGTAATGTTGACCTTGTCGGGCAAAGGGCCTTTGACGATCGGCGTTTTGGGCTTTCTCGACGGGGGGAGTGCCCATGGTTGATCCGCATCATCTTCCGTAATCACAGCGCGAACACCAAGGATGCGACCCCTGCTGGCCCCGATGGCCACAATGGTTTCAACGTCGCCTGGACTGAGCCGCCCCATGGTCGATAAGAAAGCCCACTGGTCTTCAAAAGGGGCAGATTGCTCATCCAGGAAAAGCGAGTTTCCCCTGGAGGCAGGTTCCTTCTGAAAAGGCAGGGCAATCAAGCTGCCAAAGCCGCCGCGAGGGATCGTGTCCTGACTGGGGAAAAGGCGGTCATAGGAGTCAAGGCCTATCTCCGGTCGCTTCTCCATCGTTTCCGTCAGCAGAAAGGATCCCAGCCGCCTAGCCGATACGGCGGGGATGGGCTCGGAGAAAAATATCCAGGTATGCCCACCGTTTCCCGAGCGTGATCGTTCAAGCGCTGCTGGTATTTTCAACGCCTTGCATGTCTGCAGAAACGCCGTGGCATCCTGCATCCAGGTCTTCTTGTCAAAATCGACCGCCAGGAAGCAACATGTTTCATTGGCGAGGAGGGGATAAAGGCCGATGGTGTGATCGCGGGGACTCCCTCCGGGAGAAAACTCACCCTCCAAATGTTTTCGGATCGTTGCATCTGTCAGAGGGATGAAGGATCGGCTGGGGCAGTCGGAGCACTTTATGGAAGGCTTTCCGCAGATACCGGCTTTCCATTCATGCTCGCACGCCGGTTGATAGCCGGACTTCCCCGTTTTCCTGCTTTCCCATCGCCTGGCGTAGACATCCTCCCGGCCCTTGAAGAGCCGACGGAACAACGCGATCTTTTCCTCTCTGGAGGAACGATCCGTAATTGTTTTTTCACCGGATGAGGGAGGCAACGGGGAATGCGATTTGACAAGCAATTCCTTTTGCTTCTTGAGATGTTCGATCTCGTTATATAGCTGCAGCTTTTCCGATTCGAGATCGAGCAGTCGCCTCTCTGCCTGGCGAATAAGGTTTTCTATTCTTGCGATATCATTCATGCGGCTGCTTGGCATCCCAGCGTTCGTTGAGAAAAGCTAGATACGAATAGATCCTTCCGTCTGCCGTGAAACGTTTATGTTCGGCACAGAGGGTATGCTTTACATACCCAAGAATTCCTTGAGCCGTACAAGCGCCTCTTCGTGTTTCCGCGGCGTCATTTTCTCAATATTCAAGAGCTTCCAGCGTATGGCCGGCAGCCGTTCGATACCCGCCAGGCCGATCAGGTCCCAGCGGGGTTTTCCTTCCTTCACGGAAACGATGAAGATTCTCTCCTCGTCGGTCAATCCCGTTTTGATCTCTTCTAACAACCGGTTCCTTTCTTCTTCGAGGAGCTCGCATGTCACCGGCTCGAGGACCATGCCGCGGAATTCCTTCTCGAAGCTTCCAAGGGATGTTTCCCTTGAGACTCGCGGAATGATTTTCGCGCCCGGCTGTTTCCTTTTGATCCGGGTGGCGATCCGTTGAAGGGCATCCTGGATATCCTGCAGGGCTTTGCCGCGGTCCGTCAGCGGCAGATACGTGAGGTCAATGTCCACGGAAAGGCGAGGCAGGTCCCTGAAAAAGAAATTGATCGCCGTCCCGCCTTTCAGGGCGAAGATGTCCTCGGCCAGAACATCGGGCAGGATTCTCAGGACAAGATCGGCCTGCTTATGGAAGATCGAATCCATCATTCCGTCGACTCTCTTTCCTGCCTCGGAACGGTGATTTGATATTTTTTGTCCAGCATTCCGTGCGGCACGATCAATCTCTTTCCCTTCCCCAGGTCGAGTTTCGAGAGGTCCAGTCGTGGAAACCATGGATGAGAATACTTTTCCGCGAGGTAGAGGAAGAGACGTTTTACTTTGACGAACCGGCAAACCTCCAGAAGCTTCAGAACAAGCTCGGGCCGCAAGCCCGCCAGGTTCTCCATAATCAGCGACGCTTCCTCAAACCCAACGACGTTCGGGACCAGGTGAAGCATTTCCATGGCGGCTCTTTCCGGCGCCGAAACGATAACGGCAAACTCGCCCGATTTGAACTCGGTCAGACCGTCTTCATTCCCAGGGGGAAACAGGTTCGTCATCACGTATGCGAAATCCCTGTTTCGCATGGACTTCTTGAACCAGGCGGGCAGCGTCAGACCCCTTTCGCCATAGAGGAACACCTTTTGCCTCATCGGAATAAAATGACCGTAGCCCTTTAGTTCCAGGGCGGTCCTGCCGCCTGTATGGACAGGCATCTTCAAATGTTTCTGAAGGGCGTACAGGGTGCCGGCCCACTCGACCTTGTCCCCGGCAAGGATATAAGCGCCGCGACCGTAAGATTCCAGCCAGCCGCTCCGTTTGTACCAGGCCAGGAGTTCCTGAGATATCCCTAGTTCTTTCAGGTAGGACGCTGAGGCCACTGTGCCGCGAGGCCATTGGCTTATCAATTTGTTTATTTTTGTTCTGTTATCAGTAGCCATGCTTCTCTATTAACCACATATTTAAACTACAATCAAGATAAAGTTTATATATGTTGCATTTTGAGTAGTTATTTTTCATGACGGGACAATTTTTTAAACTTCCTGCCTGCCATTTGGCTGGATGTCTCAAGATATTACGCCAGCGTCCGTTTCGGTTGAACGTCCAGGGAGAATCCAGCCTGATCCCGGCGGACTCGCGGCAATTGTCCCGTTGACACGTGCGAATGTGCATCCTATACTCCGACCGTCGAAAAGCGGCGTCTTTTCGCATCCATCCGGCTTGCGGTCCCGGCGACGAAGGCGGTATCCCGGGAGAGCAGGACAGGATAGAACAAACCGAATTTTTGAGCACGAAGAAGATGACAACGACCGGACTGGAAGGATTTGACTGGAGCAGGGGCCGATGGGTGAACACAGCGGTTCCCCGGGCCCAGGCCGAAATCGTCATCGCATCCGACTGGGCGCCCATCCGGGCCTTCGACGAGATCGTCGCGCGTTCTCCCGAGGCGGTCTACGGCGACGTGTTGCCGGTCCTGCGCCGGGGCGATCTGCGCATCGTCAATCTGGAATGCGCGCTGTCGACAGACGCATCCCCGGTATGGAAGAGCGGCTCGGTCTTCAAGGGCCGTCCCGAGCACATCAACGGGTTGACGGCGGTGCCTTTCGAGGTCGCCACGCTGGCAAACAATCATGTCTTCGACTACGGTCCGGAGTCCTTCCGCCAGACCTTGAAGCTGCTGAGCGAGAACTCCATCCGTTTTGTCGGGGCGGGCATGTCCGTCGAAGAGGCCCGCCGGCCCCTGATCGTCGATCTCAAGGGGGTCCGCATCGGGATCGTCAATTTCAGTGAAGGGGAGGATCTGACTTCCGCCGTCTTCGGGCCCGGGGTATTCGGATGGGACGTCGACGCCGTCGTGGACAGCGTCCATGCGATCCGGCCGGGGGTAGACATCATCCTTGCGATCTGCCACGGCGGGGTCGAGTACATCCCCTTTCCGCCGCCGTACCTGGCAGAGGCCTTCCGGCGAATAGCCGAGGCCGGGGCCGATCTGATCGTCGGCCATCACCCCCATGTTCCGCAGGGCGTCCGGATCTGCAACGGAGTGCCCATCTGCTACAGCCTGGGAAACTTTGTCTTTTACCAGGAGACCGACCTCTTCTACCGCAAGCTGGGATACCTGGTGAAGGCCGGGGTCTCGCGGGCGGGCCTTGCGCAACTTCACCTCATCCCTTATGAAATCGGCGCCGAATGTCTCCGTCTGCTGCGAGGCGAAGAGTCGGCGCTGTTCTTCGAGTCCCTGAGGAAGGTCTCCCTGCCGCTGGCGGGTGAGGAGGGCATCACGGAGGCCTGGCACGGGTTTCTGCGTTATTACGGGCTCAAGGGTTTTCGCGACGAGATCGCGATGATCCTGGCGAAGATGGATCGGGAACCGGCCAAGGGCGCCGCCATGCTGCGCAACCGCATCGCAACCATGCAGCACCGGGAGCACTGGATCGACGCCATGACCCGGATCATGGACGGCACCATCGATGAGGCGCCGCAATGGGCCCTCGACCTGGCCGTCGAATGGCTGACGCGAAAGCGGCCTGCAAAGGGAGCGCGGTGAGATGAACGTAGCGGGTTCCAAGGATACTCTGTCGATTGTCATTGCCGACTCGGGCATGGGCGGCCTCTCCATCTGTGCCGATATCGTCAACGGTCTGCAGTCGCGCCGAAGCTATCGGTGCGTGTCCCTGACCTATTTCAACGCCTGGCCGGAGCAGGACCGCGGCTACAATCTTCTGCCCGGCATGGCCGAACGGGTCCGCGTCTTTGACCGGGCACTTGCCGCCATGCTTCGCTTTGGGCCCGACCGGGTCCTGATCGCCTGCAACACCCTGTCGGCGATCTATCCCCACACACCGTTCAGCAGACAGGCCCCCGTGCCGGTGGTCGGCATCATCGATTTCGGCGTCGACCTCATACACGCGTACCTGGGCGCCCGGGCGGACAGTCGGATCATCATTCTCGGCACGCCCGCAACCATCGAGGCCGATACCCATCGAGCGCGCCTTGTCGAACGGGGCATTGACGCGGAGCGCATCGTTTGCCAGTCCTGCGATCGACTGGCGGGTGAAATCGAAAAGGATCCGGAAGGCGCAACCGTCCGGGCGATGGTCGACCAATACATCCGTCAGGCCGCTGAGAGGGTTCCGGACAGGCGCGGGCCGGTTGCGGCCGCCCTGTGCTGTACGCATTACGGCTACAGCCAGCGCGTCTTCGAGGCCGCCCTGCGGTCCGTCTTCGAGGGCCCGATCACGATTCTCAACCCCAACAAGGCGATGAGTGATGCGATGCTTGCCAATTTCGCTCCCCCGGGACAGAAGGACGCCCGGATCGAGCTGAAGGTCGTCTCCCGCATCGTCTGGAGCGACGAGAAGATCGAGGCGATCGCACGGCTCCTGGAAGCGGCATCGCCCCTGACGGCCGGCGCGTTGAGACAGTATCGGCACGATCCGGATTTGTTTACATTCTGACGGCAAGGAGAGACGGGATGAGGAAGGTGTTGATCGTAACGGGCCCCGGAGGCGATGCCCAGGGGTGGGGCGACATGAAGGTGACCGAGACGATGTGCGAGACGCTGAATGCGGGGGATCTGGAGGCCGAGATTGCCTATGTCGCGACCGCGGATGACTTCCTCAAGGCCATCTCGAGCCGCAGCTACGATATCGTCTGGAGCGCCCTGTACTATTTTTCACACCGCGAGGACATCATCGGTCTCGGCGACGACAGTGAATGGGTCGCCGACATCCTGGACGAGAGCAACATCCCGTACATCGGCCCCAATGCCCTGACGATGAAGCAGCTGATTCAGAAATACGAGACGCACCGGATCATGCATGAGCACGGGGTGCTGGTGCCGGCCTTCACCCTGGTGGCACCCGGCGATGCGCTGCCGGATGTGGCGTACCCGTCCTTCGTCAAGCCCAACTGCGAATCGCGCTCGGTCGGCATCAGCGACGACAGCGTGGTCCACAACCTGCGGGAGATGGAGCAGCGCGTCCGGTATGTTCATGAGAAGCTCGAACAGGCCGCGCTCATCGAAGAGTATCTGCCCGGCCGGGAATACACGGTCCTGATGCTGGGCAACGGGAGGCTGCAGGAAATCCTGCCCGGTCTCGTCACGGTCGACAGGACCCACTTCGGCAGGCATCGGATCCTGCGCAGCGATCTCAGGGGCGTGGGGCTGACCAAGATCAGCATCCCGACGGAGAGGGTGGAGGAGGCCAAAGAGCTCACAAAGAAGGCAACCGACGCCCTGAAGTGCTGGGACCATGTCCGGGTCGACATGCGCGTCGATGCCCGGGGCTGTTTGCGGGTCATGGAGATCAACGGGATCCCGGGACTCAAGCCCGTGAAGAGCTGGAGTCCCCAGATCTATTCGCTCTATCATCCCTCTGAAGGCGGACCCATGGAGGAATACCGGAGCATGCTCCATCTGATCGTGCATTCCGCCCTGGAGAGGCACGGGCTCGGTTAAAAAAGGAAGAGCGGAAGCGAGGAAGAGCAGAAGAGCGGCAAAGGATCAGAAGCATACAAATTACGAGATTCGTCGCTACGCTCCTGGAGAGAAGCGCTCTCCTGGACGATTGAACCCTTGAACCATCGATTGTCACTGCGAGCGCAGCGAGGCAGTCTCGCCGTTCTCGATATGTCGTTCCGAGGAAAAACCATGAACGTCCCCTTTGACCCCGCCGTCCTTGAACAGCTTAAACGCGCAACGCGGGCCGAGGGGACGGGCGCGACCGGCGGGTTTGCCTTCGATCTGGATCTGTCGACGCCTGCGCTCGTTGTGGCCATCCATGCCGGGCACAACGTCCGCGAGGAGCTGCTTCCCCTGATGCAGATCCCGGAAAAGGAGCGCCTTTTCGAAGAGGACCCGGCGACCGACCGGATGATCCAGGGCAATGCAAACGCCATCTGGGGCCTGGATTCAAGGGCCGAGTACGATCTGAACCGTCCGCCCGACGAGGCCCTGCCGCTCAAGCCGGAGCAGTTCTGGGGCGTGCAAGTCTACCGCTCCGCCCTCCCGCACGACATGAAACGCCGGTCGATGGCGAAGCACGAGGCGTTTTACCGGTTCGCCGGCAGCTGCATCCATATTCTGCTGGAGCGTTTCGGTTTCTGTGTCGTCTACGACATCCACTCGTACAATATTTCGCGCCAGGTCGAAAAAGGAATCGGGGATCCTCCCCTGTTCAATCTCGGGACGGCGCTGCTCGATCGGTCGCGCTGGGGCGGCCGGATCGATGCGTGGCTGCATCAGCTCAGTCGAATCGAGATCCCGGGGATCGCCACCACCGTGGAGGAAAACAGGGTTTTCTCGGGCGCGGGGGAGCTCTGCCGTTGCCTGACGGGCTGGGATCCCCGTATCCTGGTCCTCCCCACGGAGATCGCCAAGGTCTACATGGACGAGCACAACGGCATCCTCCACGACCTGCTGATCGACGCCCTGGGTCACGGGCTGCGCAGGGCCATCGCCGCGCACACCCCACCGACGGACCGGTAAAGGATCTCATCCCCGCCGAGCCTGTATTGCTCCTTGTCCCTGTGTTTAATCACTACGGGTACAACTCCCCGAAGCTTGCTTCGAATTTGTCATTCCCTCGAAAGAGGGAATCCAAGATGGATGCCCGTTTTCACGGGCATGACATTCTTGTTTGATACCCCGTCGCTCGCTGCGGGGTAGTTCATTGAGCACCCCCTGAACCCTACATTGTGAAAAACGAGAGGGCCTGGCCCTGCGCCGGGCTTTTCGTTTGTGCACCATCATCTGCGGGTTGTCATTTCGCATGAGTTGCGATACATTCTTGAAAAAGTTGCCGTGTCCGCGCAGATTCATTCCACGGTGCCGGAGGGTCCCGATCGGTTATGTTGCGCACGCATGACGCGAGGAGGAAGACCATGGACAAATACAAAATCGCAGTGATTCCCGGTGACGGGATCGGAAAAGAGGTCATGCCGGAGGGCCTCCGGGTGCTCGAGGCCGCCGGGGCCAGATTCGACATCGGGTTTCAGTGGGACGAACTGCCCTGGAGCTGTGAGTATTACGCAAAGACCGGTCGCATGATGCCCGAAGACGGGCTCGATCGGATCCGCAACCACGATGCCGTTTACCTGGGCGCCGTGGGTTTTCCCGGCGTGCCGGACCACATCTCCGTCTGGGGCCTCCTGCTCCCGATCCGCCGCGGCTTCCAGCAGTACGCCAACGTCCGCCCGGTGCGTCTGATGCCCGGGATCCAGTCGCCCCTGCGCGGCCGCGAGACGGGAGACATCGACTTCGTCGTCGTGCGGGAAAACACCGAAGGGGAGTACTCCGCCATCGGCGGGCGGAGCTTCGAAGGCACCGATCGCGAGGTGGTGGTTCAGGAGAGTCTCTTTACGCGCCGCGGGGTGGACCGCATCCTGCGCTACGCCTTCGAGGTTGCCCGCAGCAGGCCCAAGAAGCACCTGACCTGGGCGACCAAATCGAACGGGATCTACATCTCGATGCCTTACTGGGACGAGCGGGCCCGGGCGATGGCCGCGCAGTACCCGGACGTCAGGGCGGATTATTACCACATTGACATCCTCACGGCCCAGTTCGTCCAGAATCCCGACTGGTTCGACGTGGTGGTGGGCTCGAACCTCTTCGGCGACATCCTCTCGGATCTCGGTCCGGCCTGTACCGGTACGATCGCCATTGCCCCGTCGGCGAATCTCAACCCGGAGCGGGAGTACCCGTCGCTCTTCGAGCCCGTGCACGGCTCGGCCCCCGACATTTACGGGCGCAACATTGCCAACCCCATCGGCCAGATCTGGTCCGGCGCGCTGATGCTGGAGCACCTGGGACACAAGGAAGCAGCCGGCGCGATCGTGCGCGCCATCGAGGGCGTGCTTCGCGAAGGACCGCGCACGCGGGACATCGGCGGCCGGGCCAGCACGCAGGAGCTTGGCAAGGCGATTGCCGGGGCCCTGTAGCCGGGATTCGGCCGCGTTTTTTGCTTGCAAGAGCGCTTTTTCTGTGCTAGAAAAGCACCTGAAATTCGAATGGTATCTATTCGAGTGGGCCTTTTTGCCCACTTTTTTATTTTAAGACGGGCTTAAGGCATAGGGCTAAAGGCTTAAGGAAGAGAAAGCCGCAACCCCTTTTGCCATAAGCCATAAGCCAGATGCCAGATGTTCATTCCACATACCGCGAGGAGATCATCGGACTGATCGAACCGGTGATCGAGTCCGAGGGCCTGGAACTCGTGGAGCTCGAGTGCCTCAGGATGCAGACCCGGTGGCTCGTTCGGATCTTCATCGACCGCGAGGGCGGTGCCACCCTCGAGGACTGCACGTCCATCAGCCACCAGGTGGGCGATCTGCTCAACGTGCACGATCTGCCGCCGGGGCCCTATACCCTGGAAGTGTCGTCCCCGGGGCTCGACCGGCCCCTCACCCGGGACAAGGATTTCGAGAAGTACCGCGGCGCGAGGATCCGGGTCCGGACGCGGGAGCCCATCGACGGGTCGAGAAATTTCCTGGGTTCCTTTGTCGACTATGCGACGGAGGAGGGCCGCAGGATCGTCACCGTCGACGTGGACGGCAGGATCGTCCGCATCGACCGGGACAACATCCAGAAGGCGAATCTGGAATACGAAAGACAGGCAACAGGCAACAAGCGCAAGGCGCCAGGCAAAGGGAAAAAGTCCTGATTCAATTCCCGAGTCCTGAAGCCGATTTTGGAGGAGGTCAAGCATGTTTCCGGAGTTGAAACGTCTCATCGAGCAGATGGGCAAGGACAAGGGAATCGAGAAGGAAGTCATCATCGAGGCCCTGGAGTCGGCCATCCTCACCGCGGCGAGAAAAAAGCTGGGGGCGAAGGTGGAGCTCGAGTCCAAGTACAACGAAGAGGCGGGCGAACTGGAGGTCTTCCAGTTCAAAACGGTTGTCGAAAAGGTGGTCGACCCCGAGACACAGATCTCCCTGGAACAGGCCAAGCACGAGCTTGACGAGGAGGCCGAGCCGGGCGACAGCCTCGGTATGAAGGTCGATGCGGCGAGCTTCGGGCGCATTGCCGTCCAGACGGCCAAGCAGATCATCATCCAGAAAGTGAAGGATGCCGAGCGCGACAAGATCTACGACGAGTACAAGGACAAGAAAAGCCAGATCGCAAGCGGCTTCGTCCAGCGCTTCGAGGGCGGCAGCATCATCGTGAACCTGGGCCGCGCCGAGGCCGTCATCCCTCCCTCCGAGCAGGTCCACCGCGAGACCTACAAGAGGGGCGATCGGATCCGGGCCTACATCGTGGACGTCAAGAAGATCTCCAAGGGCCCCCAGATCGTCTTGTCCCGCACCCATCCGGGGTTTTTGCGGGCCCTCTTCGAGATCGAGGTGCCGGAGATCTCCGAGGGATTCATCGAGATCGTCAACGTGGCCCGCGAGCCGGGCAACCGCTCCAAGATCTCCGTCCGCACCCTCGACAAGGACATCGACCCTGTCGGGGCCTGCGTCGGGATGCGGGGCTCGCGCGTGCAGAGCGTTGTCCAGGAATTGAAGGGCGAGAAGATCGATATCGTCCCCTTCTCCGAGGACTCCGTGAAATATATCTGTTCGGCCCTGTCGCCGGCCAAGGTGAGCAAGGTCTTCATGTACGAGGACGAGAGGTCCATGGAGGTCATCGTGCCCGATGACCAGCTCTCGCTTGCCATCGGCAAGAGCGGGCAGAACGTGCGGCTCGCCGTGCGGCTCACGGGCTGGAAGATCGACGTGAAGAACGAGTCCATGCTCCAGAAGCAGTCCGAGGAAGGGCCCAAGGCCCTCATGAAGATCCCGGACCTGGACGAGGCCTCGGCGGAGCTTCTCTTCAAGGAGGGCTTCAAGAGCGTGTCCGCCCTGTCGACGGCCGACCCCGAGGCCCTGAAGGCCATCGAGGGGTTGGACGCCGAGAAGGTGCAGGGGATCATCGAGAGGGCCGCACAGGTTATGGAGAAGGAAGCGGGCGGCACCGCGCCTGAGCCTCAAGGGTAGGCGCAGGCCCTGGCTGAACCAAAACATTCGGGGGTTTCAAGGATGTCCAAGACGAGAGTATACGAGCTGGCCAAGGAGTTCGGGATCGAGAACAAGGAGTTTATCGCGAAGCTGAAGACCCTTGGCATTGCCGTCAAATCCCACTCGAGCACTCTTGAGGACAGCGAGGTCGAGCGGGTCCGCCGCGAGTTCGCCGCCAAGGGCGACAAGGAGGTCGTCGAGAAGCGCGTCAAATCGACGGTCATCCGCAGAAGGGCTGTCCGTCTGCCCGAGGAGGCCGCCGAGGCCGAGGAAGCCGCCGCCCCCCCCGAAGCCGAAGCCGCAGCCGCAGCCGAGCCGGTCGAGAAAGTCGAAAAGGAAGAAAAGGTCGCGACGCCGGAGGAGGAAGAGAAGATAGAAAAGGTCGAGAAGGTCGAGAAACCGGAGAAGCCGCTCGAGCCGAAGGCGGAAGAACCGCCGCCGGCTGAGGCGCCTCCCGCTGCCGAGAAGGCGCCCGTGAAAGCCGAGCCGGCGCCGAAGAAGGAGCCCGATCTTTCCCGCCAGGCCACGATTATCCGCAGGCCCGAACCCGTCGAGAAGAAGGAAGGGCCAAGGCCCCCTGCCGCCACGATTCCGCAGACGCAGATCCGGAAACCGGCCGCGGGGCAGCCCTCGCCGCCGCGTGCCCACGCGGCCCCGCCTGCCGGCGCCAATGCCAGGGGAGCCGCGCCCGCGGCCGACAGGAAAGGCAAGCGCGCCGTCGAGGTGGTCATGGACGGGGTGGCCGCCAAGAAGAGGACCCTGATCAAGCAGGGCATCGACAAGAAGGACAAGAGAGTAAGGCTCCGGGAGATCGAGGAAGAGGAGGCCGCCCGCTGGAGGGGCGACAAGAAGGCCGCCGTCGTCAAGATGAAGAAGACGGAGATCACGGTCCCCAAGGCGAGCAAGCGTCGCATCCGGATCTCGGAGGCCATCCGGGTGGGCGAGCTGGCCAAGCAGATGGGCGTGCGCGCAAGCGACGTCATCAACAAGCTTCTCGGCCTGGGCACGATGGCCACCATCAACCAGTCCATCGACGTCGATGCCGCAAGTCTCATCGCCGCCGAGTTCGGCTACCAGGTGGAGGCCGTGACGGCCGAGTACGACGAGCTGCTGCAGCGCACCGAGGCAGAGCCCCGGAACCTGAAGCCCCGCGCGCCCGTTGTCACCGTCATGGGCCACGTCGACCACGGCAAGACGTC
>DCVI01000026.1 GCA_002327315.1 Syntrophaceae bacterium UBA2192
TCTATGCACAGCCCGACCCGAACGCCCCTCTCGGGCACCTGCTCTATGTCCTTTCCCTTTACGTGGCATTGCCTTTCGCCGTGCTGTCGACAACGGCCGTCGTGGCGCAGACGTGGCTGACCCATTCCCGGGTGGGCAGGCACCAGGAACCCTACCCCCTCTATGCGGCTTCCAATGCAGGCTCGCTCATCGCCCTGCTCGGCTACACCTTCGTGGCGGAGCCGCTCATGGGGGTAAAGCTGCAGAGTGTGGCCTGGAGCCTGACCTACGTTCTCTATGCCGCCCTTGTCGTCGCCTCGTGGGTTCTGCTTCGCCCGAACCTGGGATCGATGGCAGCCGATGGCCGGGGGGAGTCGGCCGCCGAGCCGGCAGCGATCGGCAAGACGGTTTACGGCCAGTGGCTTCTGCTTTCCTGCCTGCCCTCGGCCTTCCTGCTTGCCGTAACGAACTACATCGCCCTCGAGGTGGGCTCCTTCCCGCTCGTCTGGATCCTGCCGCTTGCCCTCTACCTGGGCAGCTTCATCGTCACCTTCCGGACCGGCGGCGGCGTGCCCCGCCTTCTCCGAAATATATGGCCCGAGATCCTGCTGGCGGGACTTCTCATGTTCCTCCTGGGACCGGTGCACTGGCTCGCCCTCCTGGGGCACCTCGCGGTCTTTTTTCTTGTCTGCCTGGTCTCCCACGGGACGCTCTACGAGCTTCGCCCGCCGGCAGCGCACCTGACGAACTTCTATCTCACGTCGGCCCTGGGCGGCTGGATCGGGGGGGCCCTCATCAGCCTGGGAGCGCCCTTCGTTTTTCCGGCCCTCTACGAATACCCGGGCATCGTGGTGCTTTTCGCCCCTGCCTTCTGGTGGTGCCGGGAGAAGCCCTTCACGCATCTTCGCACCCATTTTTCCTATGCGGCCATCGTGGGCCGGGCCGTGATCGTGGCCTTCCTCGTCTTTCTCATCGTCAAGGAAGGCTGGGAGACCATGAAAGAGCCCGTGCGCTTCCGCCACCGGAATTTCTACGGCACCTACACGATCTGGGATGTCGCAAGGTACCCGACGGATGTGCGGCAGCTCCTTCACGGGCGGACCATCCACGGCGCCCAGATCCTCGAACCCGAAGAGCGCCGGATCCCCATTATGTATTACTACATCGGCGGCGGGATCGCGGATGTCTACGAGACGACACCCCCCATTCGAAGGATGGCTGTGCTCGGGCTCGGGGCCGGTGCCGCGGCGGCCTACGTCAAGCCGGGCGAGTCCATGACCTACTACGAGATCGACCCGGACAACGAGGGGATCGCACGGCACTGGTTCAGCTATCTCAACGAATGCGAGGGGGATGTGCGGGTGGTCGTGGGGGACGGGAGGCTCGCCCTGCAGCGGATCGGCCGCGATGAGCCGCCTTATGACATCATCCACATGGACGCCTTCACGGGCGACGGGATTCCCACCCACCTGCTGACGCGGGAGGCCGTCGAGATCTACCTCGAGCGTCTCGACCGCAACGGGGTCATTCTCTTCCACGTGTCGAACCGCTACTATGAGCTGCGGCCCACCCTCAAGGCGATCGCCGCGCAGTTGGGGCTCGCGGGCGCCATTAACGTGCCCACGCCCAAAACCCAGCTGCAGGCCAACCAGAGCGCAACCTGGTGCGTTGCCCTTGCAAGGGAGCCGGAGAGGCTCAAGGGCCTTGTCAACCGAGGCTGGATTCCCCTCGGCCCCGGTGACGGCCTGCATGCAGTGAGCCCCTGGACGGACGACTATATCAATATCCTGTCTCCGCTCTGGGAGGGCGTGAAGGAGCGCTGGGCAAGCTTCAGCCTCTCGGCCTGGATGAAGTCCCTCTGGCCGTGAAAGTGACCCGGCGCAAGAAGTGTCTGAGTGCTTGAGTGTCTAAGTGTCTGAGTGAANNGGCTTGTGGCTTGCGGCTCATTCTGCGGGCTCAAACCGCGGGGAGACGGGAACGGTTGCGCTCGTACTCCTCCATGACCTTCCTCGTGTACCCCGTCTTGGGCTCGCTGCTTCTCTGCATGTTCTGACGGGCACGGGTGTAGCCCACGTTGTAGGCATAGAGGACAGCGTAATCGTTGTCGTAATGCCGACTGAGCCACGAGAGGTAGTAGACTCCGAAGCGTACATTGGCGTGGGGACAAAGAAGGACATCCCGCTCGTAGGGGATCCCCACCTCCTCGGAGAACTCGCGGGCCACAACGCGCTTGACCTGCATGATCCCGATGGCCCCGCCATCGGAGACGACGTTGTGGCGGAAGTTACTCTCGGCATCCATGACGGCCAGCACGAGGCGGTAATCGACGTCATAACGACGGGAGGCGTCATACATGGTCCTCGCCACTTCCCGCAGCTCTTCGTCCGGGATGCTGGCGTTCTTCTCAGCCAGGTAAGCCGAGATCAGTTCCACGGCGCGCGCTTCTTCCCAGTTCAATTCAAAGCCGAGGCTGCTGTAGGTGATCTCATCGGTAAAATTCAGGCTTGTCAGCGAAACAACGCCGATGATCATTCCGAGCAGAGCCAGGTACTTCAAGGCTTTCATGTCTTTCGCCCTCCTTCTCCTGTCCGATCCCCACTCCGGCTGGTCGTGTCGCGGGGCGTTGTCTCAGGAGTTTTCGTTGGGGAGTTTCAGCGGGATAAGGAGACCGGAAGGTCAGATTGGTTGAAGACGACGGTTACGTCATGCACCCGCTGCAACAATATTTTTGTAAATGTTACAAATCATTGAAGGGGATTGCAAGGAAAAAGTGACCAAATTCATTTATTTCTCAATGATATCAATCATATAAACAAATAATGGGGCTTTTTCAGCCCCCCGGTGCAGAAAATCCTTGATTTTTGTACGGCGGCTGCCCCGCCGGGGGATCAACGCATCCTTGCCATCCCCCGGCGTTTCGGTTAACGTTGTCCCTCCAGGAAGGAGATGCCCCTTCGGTCTCCGGAATCTGACGCACAAGTCCATGAGGGAGAAAATGATGAAGAACACGTTGTTCAGAAAAGCAAAGATTCGATGGTTCCCGGTTCTTTTGGGGGTCATCGCGCTCGCATGGGTCATGCCGGGAAACGCTGCCGCTCAGAAAGGCGGCTCGCCGGACCTCAGCACCGCCATCATCCGGGTTGCCAAAGACAACATCCCCGCCGTGGTCCACATCGAGGTGACCCGGAGCCAGGAAGCCAGGCGCCCGACGATGCCCCCCGAGGGGGACCCCTTCTTCCGCTTCTTTCCGGACCCGCAGCGCGCGCCCGGAAAGTTCAAGCGGGAGTTGCGGGGGCTCGGCACGGGGATGATCACCGATGCCCAGGGGCACATCCTGACCAACAACCACGTCGTGGGCGGTGCCTCGAAGGTGCAGGTTCTGCTTGCCGACGGTTCCCGGTTTGAGGCCCGCGTCGTGGGGACAGACCCCAAGACGGACCTTGCCGTCGTCAGGATCGACGCAAAGAAGACCCTCCCCCACGTGAAGTTCGGCAACTCCGATGCCGTCGAGGTGGGCGAGTGGGTGGTCGCCATCGGCCACCCACGCGGCCTCGACCAGACGGTGACGACGGGCATCATCAGCGCCAAGCACCGCCGGGGGATCACCGACCCGTCGGGCTACCAGGACTTCCTCCAGACCGACGCGGCCATCAACCCCGGAAACAGCGGCGGGCCGCTTCTCAACCTCCGGGGCGAGGTCGTCGGGGTGAACGCCGCCATTGCAACGCAGTCGGGCGGCTTCGAAGGCATCGGTTTTGCGATCCCCAGCAACATGGCCCTCTACATCTCCCGCGAACTCATTGCCAGGGGGAAAGTGGAGCGGGGCTGGCTCGGAGTGTCCGTGCAGGACTTGAGCTATGATCTCTCCAAAACCATGGGCATCGAGGGGACCCGGGGGGCCCTTGTCTCCGAGGTCCTCAAGGCAAGCCCGGCGGAGAAGGCAGGCCTCAAACAGGGCGACATCGTCGTCGCCTACAATGGCAAGGAAATCCGCGATGCCTCGCAGCTGCGCAACGAGGCGGCTTCGTCGCCCATCGGCAAAGAGGTGAAGGTGACGATCATCCGCGAAGGAAAGAAGCGCGACGTTCCCGTACGGATCGAATCCATGGAGAGCCTCGTCCAGGCCACCACCGCCCCGATCCGGGAGCGCCTGGGCGTCACGGTGCGACCGGCTGCGGCAAAGGAGGCCTCTCGCCTGAAGCTCAGGCCGGGCCAGGGGGTCGTCATCACCCGCGTCGATTCCGGAAGCCCGGCAGCCAAGGCCGGCCTGGAGCCCGGCGATGTGATCCTGGAGGTCAACGAGATGGTCCTGTCGAGCCCTCAGGATCTCTCCGGGGCCCTGGCCGTGGTGAAGCCTGGCCAGCAGATCCTGACTGCCGTCGTGGACGGACGCACCGGTGAGAGAGGCTCCCTTCAGATCAAGGTTCGTTGAGCTTGTTCCCCCCGCTTGCCCGCCCGGACCGGCGCCGGAGCGATCAAGAATCCGTGAATGTCGGGACTTTTTTTGCTATACTCAGATCGGGGACCGCCGCACAGGGCGGCCAGCCGATAACGGAACAGCGGGGGGTGATCGGCGTGATTCACCATGCGACCAGTGGGTGGTTCGCGGGAACTGCGATGGGCGTTGCCCTTCTGTTTTGCATGGCTTTCCTTGCAGGCTGCGCTCCATCTGCGCCCGGCCCGGCCGCAGAATCGTTCAAAAAGGAAGTCCAGGCGACGGAGGCATCTCTTGCGCCCTCCCTGATGGATGCCGTGGCCAGCCGGGAGCCCCGTTCGGCCAGTAGCATCCTTGAGCGGCAATGCGCCCTGGCCGGGAAAAGCGGCAGGCCTTTTTCCTGTGGAATCACCGTCCTGGATCCTCACGGCATCGCGCTCGCATCCGCCACACTCGCACCCGGCGAGCCGATCAAGCGCCTCAACTACTCGCGCTACGAGGTTGTAATGAAAGCCCTGAAGGAGCGCAAGATCGTCAAGGCGAAGCTCTATCTCCAGGACCGCACAACACTCTGCGTTGTAGTCATCCCCCTCGTGCGCCAGGGGGAAGCGCTGGGGCTCCTGGTGCTTGCCTTTGACGCGGCAGACCTCCGGGACCGGTTCGGTCTCACCGAGGAGGAATTCCTGAGAGTGGATCTCAACGGCTGAAGCCCGCCACAACCCGGATCGATGGAAGAGATGGAAACGACAGGATACCGGCTCAGCGTCGAAGGGAAAACGGGGGAAGAGGCGACGATCCGCCTCGCGGGCCGTCTTTCGCTGGACGATTTGGAGCCCCTCATGGCAGACCTGCAGGCGATCCCGGGGCGCCTGATGCCCCGGAGGCTTTCCGTCGATCTCGCCGGTGTCGAGTACCTGGACAGCGCCGGGGCGCTGGTCCTGATCGAACTGCAGAACCGGGCGAGAGCCCTGTCGATCCCCGTTGACCTGCTGAATGTCTCCGAGAAAGACCACGGACTTCTTTCTCTTATCGACCCCGAGCTGCTTCAGCGGCCGCCGCTCCGGCCGGAAATCGTCCAGTCTCCAATCCTTGAAACGATGGGGGAGCTCGCCCGTAGGCAGTTTCGGGATTTCCAGGAGATCATGTCTTTCGTGGGCGAACTCATCACGGCGCTTGTCTACTGCCTGGCGCACCCCCGCGTCGTGCGCTGGGCGGACGTCATGTTTTACATGAAGCGGGCGGGGGCGGACGGCCTTCCCATCGTCGCGCTCATCAGTCTCCTGCTGGGCCTGATCATGGCCTTCATGTCGTCGCTGCAGCTCAAGCAGTTCGGGGCAAACATCTACGTGGCCAATCTCGTGACGATCGCCATGGTACGCGAACTCGGCCCCATCATGACGGCGATCATCGTGGCGGGGCGATCGGGATCGGCCTTTGCGGCCGAGATCGGCACGATGATCGTGAACGACGAGGTCAATGCCCTTCTCACGATGGGCTTCGACCCCACGCGATTTCTCGCCGTCCCCAAGGTGCTCGCAACGATGGTGGTGGTCCCCATCCTGACCGTCTACGCCGACCTTTTCGCCATCCTCGGCGGCCTCATCGTGGGGGTTACAGGTCTCGATCTCACCGCCTTCACGTATATCCAGCAGACAAAATCGAGCATCAGTATCTTCGACTTCGTCACGAGCCTGATCAAGGCCATCGTCTTCGCCGTACTGATCTCCGGGATCGGCTGCCAGCGAGGCTTCCAGGTGAGAGGCGGCGCCGAGGGCGTGGGAATGTCGACAACGTCGGCCGTCGTCTCGGCGATTTTTCTCATCGTCGTGTTCGACTCGGCCTTTGCCATCATGCTCTACTACGTGAGGCATTGAGGCCGCTGCAAAGGATTGGAACGAGTGAGCCCATCGGATACAGAGCCTGTCATCATCGTCGAGAACCTTACGGCACGCTACGGCGACGTGACCATCCTCAAGGACGTGAGCTTTGAAGTCTACCGGGGCGAGCGTTTCATGATCCTCGGCGGCAGCGGCTGCGGCAAGTCAACGCTGCTCAAGCACATGATCGGCCTGCTGAAACCATACGCCGGCCGGGTCATCATCAACGGGATCGACATCTGCCGGGCCGACGAGGAAACCCTGCAGGCCGTGCGGAAGCAGATCGGGGTGCTCTTCCAGGCCGATGCCCTCTTCGGCTCCATGTCGCTTTCCCAGAACGTGGCGCTGCCGCTGACGGAGTACACGGATCTGCCGTCGGATCTCATCCGGGAGATCGTACGGATGAAACTTGGCCTTGTGGATCTGTCCGGCTTTGACAATCACATGCCGGCGGAGCTGTCGGGCGGGATGCGCAAGCGGGCCGGCCTCGCCCGGGCCATGGCGCTCGACCCGATGTTTCTCTTTTTCGATGAACCCTGGGCGGGCCTGGATCCCGTGACGGCAGCAGAACTCGATATCCTCATCCGGAGTATCAACGAGGGAATCGGCACGACGATGGTCTTCGTCACCCAGGAGCTGGCCTCCATCTTAACCCTCGCCCAGCGCGTGATCATGCTCCACAAGGAGGCAAAAGGGATCATCGCCAGGGGAACCCCCGGAGAGCTTCGCGAGAAATCCACTGATTCCAGGGTGTTGAACTTTTTCAATCGCCACGCCATGTGACAAGGAGAAAACGGTAGATGGTCAGACAGGTATCAAGCCGCGCCCTCGGCCTTTTCGTCACCCTCGGCATTATCATCGGGGTGGCCGTCATCATCTGGATCGGGGCCTCCAAATACTTCGAGAAGGGGGACCGCTACGTGACCTACTTTGACGAGTCTGTCCAGGGGCTCCAGAGGGATTCCGCCGTCAAGTACCGCGGGGTAGACGTGGGGCGCATAGAGGATATCCGGGTGGCGCCCGACAACCGTCTCATCGAGGTGGTCATGAAGATCAATCTCAAAGAAGACGTGGAGAAAAACAGCGTGGCGTCGCTGAGAACCGCAGGGATCACGGGCATCGTCTTCGTCGAGCTCGATCAACGGGACCCCGAAGAGCACGACCTGTCGCCCCGGCTCGATTTCGCCTCCCAGTATCCGATCATCCCCTCGCGCCCCTCCCAGATCCGCCAGATCTTTTCCGGGATCGACGATATTATAGAGAAGCTCAAGCAGTTGGACCTCGAGGATGTCGCCGCAAGCTTTAAAGCCACGGGGAAGGCTGCAGAAAACCTCTTCGGAGGGCCTCAGATGCAGAAGACGCTGCAGAACCTGGAATCGATCTCGACCCATATCGATCAGACGGCGGAAAGGATCGAGAAGATAACTGCAAGCGGCAAACTGGAGGGGATCCTGGATGATACCCGCACAACCCTGGCCGAGACGCGCGCCCTGATCGTCACGACGCGCGACGAGCTCAAGGCCCTCAAGCTGGCCGAGACGGCGGAAAAAACGAACCGGATTGTGGATACCTTTTCCAGGACGTCGCGCACGACAGCCCGGGATCTCCAGATCATGAGCGACAACATGAAGCGCTCCACGGAGACGCTGGAGAGGCTCGTGGAGAGGCTGGAGTCCAACCCCTCGGATCTGATCTTCAGCAAGCCCCCCCCGGCGGGAAGAAGGGACTGACAAGGATCGAAGGTAAGAGGGTAGGAGGGTAAGAAGTTGAGAATAAGAAGAGAACACTGCAGGGAGGGGTGGATGAGACGGATAGGGTTCCTCTTGTTGGCAATACTCTTCGTCACAGGCTGCGGCGGGAGATCGACCTACGTGGTTCAGCAATACATCCTGGACTACTCCCCGCCTGCGCTCGCGGGTCTTGCGAGGGCCAACGAGGTGCTCCGCGTGGAGCCATTCTCGACGGCCCAGGCCTTCTCCGGCACAGCCATGTTCTACCGGCCGTCATCCTTCGAGCTGAGCTCATACAGCAGAGAGCGCTGGCGCGTGAACCCGGGCGACATGGTGACGGATTTTCTGTTGAGGGACCTGCGCAACGCCGGCATGTTCACGGCCGTCTTGGCCTACGAGGATCCGGGCGAGGGCCGTTACGTCGTGACAGGCACCGTTGCCGAGTTCCTGGAGGTGGACAGTCGCGGCGGCCCCAGGGCCCGGCTTGCCGTAGACGCGACACTCCTGGACACAACGGAGCGGGAGATCACAAAGCGCGTCGTCTTCCAGAAGACCTACACGGTAGAGGAGGCGATGCAGGACAAGTCGGCCCGGTCCCTTGCCGAATCCATGAGCGGGGCCATGAAGAAATTCTCCGGGGAGCTCATGGTGGACATTCACCGGGCGATGGGCAATGTGAAGAAAACGAAGGCCCCTTGAAATAAAAAAACCCCGTCGCAGAAAAAACCGAAAAGGTGATGTCATGACGATCAAGGAAAAGGATTATTTCACCGCTCTTTACGAGGTGGCCAAGGTCATCAATGCCTCCCTGGAGCCCTCGGAGGTCCTCGAGAAGATCGCCTGTTGTGTGACCGAGGCGATGGTTGTGAAGGCCTGCTCCATCCGCCTGCTCGATGCCCGGGGCAAGCGTCTTCTCATGGGGGCGGCCTGCGGGCTTTCGAAGGGATACCTCGTCAAGGGGCCCGTGCTGGTGAAAGAAAGCGGAATCGACCGGGGGGCTCTCGGGGGAAAGACGATCTGGATCCGGGACGCCCAGTCGGACAGGGATTTTCAGTACACCGCCGACGCTAAAAAAGAGAAGATCCGGTCCATCCTGGTGGTCCCGCTGGTTGTCGGGAAGAAGTCCATCGGGGTCCTCCGCGCCTACACGAAGGAGGAGCGTAAGTTCGATAAACAGGAAGTCCGTTTTCTCGAGGCCGTGGCCAACCTGAGCGCCATTGCCCTGGACAACGCCCGCCTCTACAGCGCCCTCAAGACGAACTTCGAACTGCTCGTGGAGCACAAGTACAGGATAGATGACCATTGATGCAGGCTCCAGGCTACAGGCATCAGGCTTCCGGAAAGAAGAAAGAAAGGATCAGACGATGATCAGAGTGGGAATCAACGGGTTCGGGCGGATCGGGCGACAGGTGCTCAAGGCGATGATCGAGAGGTACCCGAAGACGCTGCAGGTCGCGGCCGTCAACGATCTCTTCGACGTGGGGACCAACGCCCACCTCTTCAAGTTTGACACCAACTACGGGCGCTTCCAGGGCACCGTCGCCGAGGGGAAAGACCAGTTTATCATCAACGGCCAGCCCATCCGGAGTTTCGCCTACCGCGACCCTGCCCAGATCCCCTGGGACGACGAAGGCGTGGAGATCGTCATCGAGAGCACGGGCCTCTTCACCGACGCCGCAAAATCCCGGGCCCACCTCCAGGCGGGGGCAAAGAAAGTCATCATTTCGGCCCCGGCCAAGGGCGAGGACATCACCGTCGTGATGGGTGTGAACCACGCTGCCTACAACCCGAAGAAGCACAGCATCATCTCCAACGCCTCCTGCACGACCAACTGCCTGGCGCCCCCCGTGAGCGTCGTCCACGCCGCCTTCGGCATCGAGAAAGGCATGATGACGACGATTCACTCCTACACGAACGACCAGCGGATCCTCGATCTGCCCCACAAGGACCTCCGGCGCGCCCGTGCGGCAGCCTGCAACATCATCCCCACGACGACGGGGGCGGCAAGGGCCCTTTCCCTTATCATCCCCGAGCTCGATGGGCGCTTCGACGGCTACTCGCTCCGCGTCCCCACGCCGACGGTCTCCGTGGCGGATTTCACGGCCGAGCTGAAAAAAACGGCCACGACGGAGGCGCTCCGCGAGGCCCTCAAGCAGGCGGCAAGAAAGTCGCTGCAGGGAATCATGGCCTGCGAGGAGGACCCCCTCGTGTCGATGGACTTCAAGGGCGATACGCACTCGTCCATCGTGGACATGGAGTTCACCCAGGTCTTCCGCGGCAACATGGCCAAGGTCGTGGCCTGGTACGACAACGAGTGGGGCTACTCCTGCCGCGTGGCGGACCTGGCCGACTACATCGCAGGCAAGGGCCTATGAAAACCCCCTTCCTCGATCTTCCTCTCCCTTGAGGGGAGAGGATTGAGGTGAGGGTGGATAGAGCAAAACCTCTTTCCTCAATCGGAGGCTGCCATGCCGAAGCTCATTCTTCCCCGGAAGATCCGCAAGCGCGACGACTCCGTCGTCCCCTTCGAAAAGGAAAAGATCCGCTACGCCATTGAACGGGCTGCCTTCGAGGTCCTCCAGGACCGCCTGAAATCGATCACCGTCTCCGAGACGGTGACCCAGGCCGTTCTCCAGGACGCCAGCCGTCTGTATCGCACGTCGGTGCCGAATGTGGAGAATATCCAGGACCTCGTCGAGCAGGGCCTCATGAAGGCGGGATTCGGTCCCATCGCCCGGTCCTACATCCTCTACCGCGAGCGCCGTGCCGAGATGCGCCAGGCCAAGGCGGCCCTGGGCCTCAAAGACGATCTCAAGTTCCCGATCAATGCCATGGAAGTCTTGAAGAAGCGCTACCTCATCAAGGACGACGAGCGCAACATCGTCGAAACGCCGGGCGAGCTTTTCCGCCGGGTGGCGCGCCACGTGGCCCGGGGGGAGAAAAACTTCAAATCGGCCGTGTCGGCCACCGAGGCCGAAGAAACCTTCTTTGACACGATGCGGGAGCTCGATTTCCTCCCCAACTCCCCTACCCTGATGAACGCGGGCACGGCCCTGGGCCAGCTCTCGGCCTGTTTTGTGCTTCCCGTGGCCGACTCCATCGACGGGATCTTCGGGGCGCTTCACCACATGGCAAAGATTCATCAGTCCGGAGGCGGCACGGGCTTCAACTTTTCGCACCTGCGGCCAAAGGGGGACCTCGTCAAGACGACCAAGGGCGAGGCCTCGGGGCCCGTCTCTTTCATGAGCATCTTCGACGGGGCCACGGGCGTGATCGTCCAGGGCGGACGCCGCAGGGGGGCCAACATGGGGATCCTGCGCTGCGACCACCCGGACATCATGGAATTCATCGAGGCCAAGATCGACAAGGGTCGCTTTGCCAACTTCAACCTCTCCGTTGCCGTGACGGACCGCTTCATGGACGCCGTGCGCCGCAACCGCAGCTTCGACCTCGTGAACCCCCGGACGGGAAAGAGGGACAGCACGGTAAGGGCAAGGACGATCTTCGACCTCATCGTCTACGGGGCCTGGCGCACGGGAGACCCGGGAATCATCTTCGTCGACACGATCAATCGGCAGAACCCCACGCCGGGTGTGGGAAGGATCGAGGCGACAAACCCCTGCGGCGAGCTCCCGCTGCTTCCCTACGAGAGCTGCAACCTGGGCTCCGTCAACCTGGCGCGAATGGTCAAGGACGGTAAGCCGGACTGGAAGCGGCTTGCCGAGACGATCCGCTGGGGGGTGCGCTTCCTCGACGACGTCATCGAGGTGAACAACTTCCCCATGCCCGAGATTCGGGAGATCACCCGCGCAAACCGCAAGATCGGGCTTGGCGTCATGGGGTTTGCCGACATGCTCATTCGCCTGGGCATCCCATACAACTCGGCCGATGGAGAGCGCTTCGCCCGGAGGCTCATGGCCTTCATTCGGCGCGAGTCGTTGAAGGCCTCGACGGCGCTCGCCGCCGAGCGGGGCGTATTCCCGAATCACGACAAGTCGGTCTTCGCCCGGAGAAATCTATTCGTGCGCAACGCCACGGTGAACACCGTGGCCCCCACGGGAACGATCAGCATCATCGCCGGCTGTTCGAGCGGCATCGAGCCGCTTTTCGCCATCAGCTTTGTGCGAAATGTCCTCTCGGGCACGCGGCTCTTCGAGATCAACCCCATCTTCGAAAAAGTCGCCCGGGCCCGGGGAATCTACAAGCGGGAGATCCTTGCCGAGATCGCCCGGTGGGGCACCCTGCAGAAGATCAAGGGAATCCCGAGAGACATCAAGCGGGTCTTCGTGACGGCCTTCGACGTGGAGCCCGAGCAGCACCTGCGCATCCAGGCCGCCTTTCAGGAGAACTGCGACAACTCCGTGTCCAAGACGATCAACCTGCCCACGGAGTCGACCATCGACGACGTGCGCAACATCTACCTGACGGCGCACAAGCTGCGCTGCAAGGGGATCACCATCTATCGGTACGGGAGCCGGGCCGAGCAGGTCCTTTCTTTCCGGGGCGCCGACGGCGGCCCCGTCCTTCTCGAAGAGGACCTCGTGGCGGCAGACTCCGAGTTCGCCGGAGGCTGCATGACGGGAACCTGCAACTTTTAACGGCCCTTACCGCAATCTCCCTCTCCCTTGAGGGGAGAGGGGCGGGGTGAGGGTGCATGGTCCTCGTCTTTCCTATCTTTACACTGTTCGGTCAGGACTGGATGGCAGCTTCCAGGTTTGCAGGGAAGGAGGAAGAGCGTATGTTCCGTTGCTCTTACCTTAAAATGGGGCTTCTTATCTTCTTGTGGGCATGCAGCCATTGGCTCCCTGCGCCCGCGCTCGCCGGACCGCCGTTTCAGACCGACGACCCCGACCCCGTCGAAACCAAGCACTGGGAGATATACGTCGCCTCGCAATTCAAACACGACAGAGACGGGGACTCCGCCGCGCTGCCGCAAGTCGAGATCAACTACGGCGTCTTCCCCAACACGCAGATCCATCTCATCGTCCCGCTTGCCTATGACAACCCGTCGGGTGATAAGGCTCATTACGGGCTTGGGGATATCGAGGTCGGTGTCAAATTCCGTTTCATCCAGGAGTCGGAGTGGATTCCCATGGTCGGACTCTTTCCCCTGGTTGAAATCCCGACCGGCAACCACGACGAAGGATTGGGAAACGGAAAAGCGCAGTTTTTCATCCCCTTGTGGCTCCAGAAGAGCTGGGGGCCCTGGACAAGTTACGGTGGCGGTGGCTACTGGATCAATCCCGGTGACGGGAACAAGAACTGGTGGTTTTTCGGATGGGAGGTGCAGCGCGAGATATCCAAGGCCCTGACCCTGGGCGGCGAGCTGATCTACAAAACGGCCGATACGGATGACGGTGACAACAGCTTCGGGTTCAACGTCGGCGCCATCATCAACCTCACCGGGAATCATCATATCCTGCTCTCCGCAGGGAGCGACTTTTCGGGGCCGACCCGTTTTCAATGCTATATCGGATACCAGTTCACCTTCGGCCCATAGAAGCCAGATCGTCAGTCGTTTCATCCAATCCGATTTCTCTTTTCATTGTCCCTCTGTGCTGATAAAGCTGCCTTCTACAGGGCCGGCAAGGAGGTGGGCAAGCCGTCCATGCCCACCTCCAGCGGCACATGAATGAGCTTCAAGATTCAGCATCGCGTCAAAAACACAGGGGTGACCATGAAAGAGAATCGAGTCGAGGAAGTGGTAAAAACGCACGCAGAAGGTTTCAGCTGCGCCCAGGCGCTTCTTGCAGTCTATGGGCCGGAACTGGGCGTGGACAGGGAGACGGCGCTGAAGGTGGCCGGCGGTTTCGGTGGTGGCATGGGCCGCATGGCGGGGACCTGCGGGGCCCTGACGGGCGCCTTCATGGTCATTGGTCTTGCGCACAGCATGACGAAGAAGGGCGATCTGCAACAGAAGGAGCTTTCCTACGAATACATTCGGAAGTTCGCCGAAAAATTCAGGGGGCGCAACGGGACCCTTGTCTGCCGGGAACTCATGGGCGTCGATGTGAGCACGCCGGAGGGCTTCGCTGAATCCAAAGAGAAAAAAATCGCCCGGACCATATGCCCGAAGTACATCCGGGACGCAGCGGAGATCCTCGAGGAGCTTCTGGCCGATTCTCTGAAAGACAGAGGGTAGGAGGGTATGAAGGTGAGAAGGTTGGAGAAGCAGAGGAGCCGAACCCCGGCCACCGACTATCCAACGCTCTTACCCTCTCACCTTCTTACCTTCTGTGGTCGACGGGATGCGCCCCCGGTCAACAGTCCATCGTTACTTCATGAAGTCGCCGGC
>DCVI01000205.1:0-8200 GCA_002327315.1 Syntrophaceae bacterium UBA2192
GGGAGAGCGGTGTCGTGAGCCTGTCGAACGGGGTTGGGGTGAGGGTGGATGTTTTGAGGCGTGGCAATCTTCCGCTTATTCAACAACGAGATTGCTTCGTCACTTCGTTCCTCGCAATGACGATCCAAACGAACGACCGAAATGAACGAATTGACCCGAATCCCGGTTTTATCCTGAAGCCTGAAGCCCGAAGCCGGAATCCCGACGCCCTGCCGCTCCGCGGCATGACCGGACAGACGGAATAGACCAGACAGACCAAATAGACGAAACAGACGATCCTGGGAGGTAGTGCCGATGCTTAACCGCAATCGATGGGGCCGGGCCCTCGTGGCCGTTCTTTGTATCCTTCTTGTGGCGGGTTTTGCCGGTTGCAGCAAGGAGAGTAAAAAGGAAGGCCACTTCAAGAAGGGCGAGGCCTACCTGGCCGAGAGCAAGTTCCGGGAGGCCATCATCGAGTTCAAGAACGTCCTGCAGATCGACCCCAACGACGCGAAGGCCTACTACAAGCTCGGCATGTCCAGTCTCGGGGCCGGCGAGCCCCGCGAGGCCTACTCGGCGCTCAACAAGGCGATCGAACTCGACCCGAATTCCGTCGACGCCCGCGTTCAGTTGGGCCGCCTCTTCCTCATGGCCAGGGATCCCGAAAAGGCGCGCGAGCAGGCGAAAATCGTCATTGAAAAGGACCCCAAAAATGCCATGGGACACCAGCTCATGAGCATGGTCTATCTCAGTGACCGCAAGCTTCCCGAGGCGATCGCCGAGGCGGCCAAGGCCATTGAGGCCGATCCGAAGAAGGCGGAACCCTACCTGCATCTGGCCGGTCTCTACATCCTGAAAAAGGATCTGCCGAAGGCCGAAGAGACCTTCAATGCAGCCGTCGCGGCTGACCCCGGCTCCGTACAGGCCCGTCTCGCCCTGGCCGCATTCTACGCGCGCACGGGCAAGCCGAAAGAAGCCGAGGCAGCCTACCTCGAGGCGACGAAGATTGCCGGCAAAGAGCCCGCACCCTGGATCGCCCTCGGGAACTTCTACGTGTCGCAGAGGCGACTGGAGGATGCCGAGAAGCAGTTCATCCAGGCATCGGAAGTAGCCCCGAAGAAGGCCGCCGCCCTGGTCTACCTGGGCGACTTCTACATGGCCTGGAACAAACGCGACAAGGCCATCGAGAGCTACAGAAAGGCCGCCGACAGCGAGCCCGACAGCATCCCGCCCCTGGTGAAGCTTGCCGAGTACTATCTGTCCGAGCGCAAGCTGGACGAGGCCGCGAAGGCCGTCGAAAGGATCCAGAAGATCAACCCGAAGAGCCCCGAGGGAATTATCCTCAAGGCCCAGATCCACGTGGCGAAAAACGAGTTCAACGACGCCATCACGCTTCTCCAGGGCTACCTGAAGGACAACCCCAAAGCGGCCGCCGGATATTATTATCTGGGCCTGGCCCAGCTTGGCAACCGGGACATCCAGCAGGCGAAGGCCCAGCTCTCCGAGGCGGTCAAGCTCAACCCCCGGTGGCTCGAGCCGCGTCTCGTGCTTGCGGACCTGTCGCTTTCGACGGGGGACACCAAGACGGCCATCGAGACCCTCCAGGCCATTCTCAAGGAAGACCCGAAGAACGTCCGGGCCCTGATGGGCCTCGGTAGCGCCTACGGCGTGAAAGGCGACTGGGCGAAGGCGGGCAGCACCTTCGAGGAAGTCATCCGCCTCAACCCCCAGAACGCAGCGGCCTACATCCAGTCGGGCCGCGTCTACCTGGCCCGCAAGCAGGAGAAAGAGGCCCTGGCCCGCTTCGAGAAGGCCCTCGCGCTCCAGCCGGGCGCCGTGGAGCCCATGCAGTACATCATCAACTCCTACATGGTCAGGGGCGAGACGCAGAAGGCAATCGACCGGGTAGAGGCCCAGCTCAAGGCAGCCCCCGGGAGCCCCTTCCTGTACAACATGCTAGGGGCCCTCTACGAGACGAAGAAGGACACGGCATCGGCCGAGCAGTACTATCGCAAGTCCATCGAGTCGAGCCCAAATTCGCCGGACCTCTACGTATCGCTTGCCAGCTTCTACGTGCGTCAGAACATGGCCGACAAGGCCGTCGGCGAGCTCAATGCGGCCCTGCAGAAGAACCCCAACTCCGTCACGGCCCTCATGGCGCTGGCGGGCATATACCAGAGCCAGAAGAAGAACAACCTTGCCAAGGAGAGCTACCAGAAGGTCCTGAAGATCAATCCCAAGTTCCCCCCGGCGGCCAACAACCTCGCCTACATTTACGCCGATGAGAACACCAACATCGACGAGGCCCTCGCGCTTGCCCAGATGGCCAAGGAGGCCGTGCCCGACAACCCGTTCATGTCCGACACCCTGGGCTGGGTCTACTACCGGAAAAATGTATACACCCGGGCCATCGTCTATCTGAAAGAAGCCGCCGACAAGCTGCCCGACCAGCCCACGGTGCGCTACCATCTCGGAATGGCCTACTATAAGAACGGCCAGGTCGAGCAGGCGAAGAAGGAACTCAACCGGGCTCTCCAGATCGACCCGAACATGCCGGGGGCCGCAGAGGCGAAAGAGATTCTGCAGAAAGCGAAGTAAGGGAACCCGGCACCATCAAAAAGGGGAAGCCCTCCAATTGCGAGCGACAAAATTTGATGGGAGGGTTGGAAGGCCGTCGGGACCGACGCAGGGCAAGTACATCATACTGTCATTAATATCAACGAGTTGGGGAAGGATGGCCATCCATCCTTCCCCTGCCGTCAAGATTTGAACCTCCAAAGCGTACCCACCAACGACAGACCACGGAAGGGTTTTACGTAACATGCCGTAATAATGATGGTTTTGTCTTCTCTGATTCTTTCTTTTTGCCCCTCATTCAAGGAACAAAAATTGCATGTGTAAAACGGCGAGAGAGAAACGTTAAAAGTCCCAAGTTTGTCCGTCTTCCACGCATCCCTGCTCCAGCGGATTGATCGTTGCTCGGGATAAATTTGCGGTCCGGGGTGAGGTGACGGGGTTTTTTACAGCCAGGCAGTGAAATTGTAAAGATATTTTACAAAATCATACTTTTTTCGTATTGAGTTTCGAAAATTATCATCTAGAATGACGAGTTGAAAAACATGAAAAGATTGCACACGGCCGGCATGACAGACAGGGGAAAATGTCTGACGGCAAAAAAGGAGGAGAGAGAAGAGATGAGAAGACGCCCGATTGCACTTATCGTCATTTTGGTCGCTGTCGCCGCTATCGCACTCATGTCCAATCAAACCGTCTTTGCACAGGACAAGCAGCCTGCGGCGCCCCAGGCGGGCCAGGAGAAGAGCCCGCAGGCCGCATCGGCCCCTGCGCCGTCCAAACCCGCCGGAGGCGGGAAGACGGAAGCCCTCAAGGCAGCCCAGTCGAAGGCAACTGTCGCCGCCGACAGCGACAGTTATATCATCGGGCCCGAGGACGTCCTCTACATCTATGTCTGGAAGGAAGAGAACCTGTCACGGTCGGTTCCCGTCCGGATGGACGGCATGATTTCCATTCCCCTCGTTGACGACATCAAGGCGGCAGGCATGACGCCGCTCCAGCTCAAGGAGTTGCTGTTGGCCAAACTGAGGGAGTACGTTGAGACCCCCGATGTCACCATCATTGTCACCGAGGCCAACAGCTACAGGGTCTTTGTCCAGGGCGAGGTGAAGACCCCAGGCGTGTACAAGCTGCGGAGCGAGACTACGCTTGTCCAGCTCATCATCATGGCCGGCGGCTTCACCGACTGGGCGAACCAGAAGAAGATCACCATCATGCGCAAGGAAGGCGGCAAGGACAGCCGGATCGTGGTGAATTACAAAAAGATTGTCGCGGGGGATGAAGGCGCCAGGGACGTGATGCTGA
Source organism: Syntrophaceae bacterium UBA2192 (assembly GCA_002327315.1). Classification (GTDB taxonomy): domain Bacteria; phylum Desulfobacterota; class Syntrophia; order Syntrophales; family UBA2192; genus UBA2192. The sequence continues at coordinate 3,859 of DCVI01000205.1, forward strand.
AATCGGGCGACATCGTCATTATACCGAACTGATGAGAGAAAGTTGACAAGTTGACAAGTAAATAAGTTGATAAGGGGGATTCCTAATCAACTTATCAACTGATTAACTAATCAACGGCCGCGATGCGGCAGGCAAGAAGGAGGGGGTACTTTGAAACGGAAGGGATTCATCACTGCGGCGATACTGGTATTCACGCTCTGCCTGGCAGCGACCGTGTTCGGTCAGCCTGGAACGGCCGGTCAGATAATCCCGGGTCAACCGAGTGGGTCCGGACAGCCGAACATCCCCGTACAGCCCGGTACCCCGGACCTGACAGGCGCATCCGCACCGCTCAGCCTGCCCGCCGGGCAGCGTTACGAGATCAAGCCTTACGTCTTTGTCACGGAGCAGTACACGAGCAACGTCTACCTGACGAATACGAACACGAAGTCCGACTGGATCACCACCGCCGGCCCGGGCATCCGGCTCGCCGTCAACGATCCCTCTTTCGGTGCCGATCTGACGGGCAACTTCGGCTACAACTGGTATGCCAACCAGACCAAGGAGGACTACTGGAGCATCGACGGCACCCTCGGTCTCCGATACAACCCCACCCCGCAGCTCACCTTCAGGGTGCGAGAGTACATTCTGCGCTCCGAGAACACGGTAGAGCCCTACTACGCGCAGGGAGGGCAGCCGGCCCAGCCAGGCAACCTCGTCGGTACCAACCGGTCTAATACCCCCTACCTGCGCAACGTCGTCGAGCCTTCCGTCGACTGGCAATTCAGCCGGCAGGGCAACGTCGGCCTCCTCTACCGCAACAACATACTGAGAAACGACGACAACATCGTTTACGAGGACAGCACCGAAAACTACGTGCGCCCCAGCTTCAGCTACTGGATCGACCAGCGAAACAACATTGCCCTGGACTATGGCTTTACCTCCGGCACGTACTCGCGCGAAGTGGGCATACACACGCCGGACTTCACATCGCAGAATCCTCACGGCCGCTACACCTTCCGCTTCGATGCCCAGATGTCCGTCTTCGCGGATTACATATTCATATACCAGGACAACGATGACCCGGGCATCGACTACACCGTCAATAACCCCTCCGTGGGTATCGTCTACAACTTCAACCCCACCCTGACCGGTGTGGCCCAGTTGGGTTATTTCTGGCAGAACCCCGAGCGCGGAGACGATTTCACCGGCGTCACCAGCAACCTGAGCATCACGCAAAGGGACAGGCAGACGACATACACCCTGGCCTTCAACAGCGGATTCCAGCAGAACCAGTTTAGTTTCGACAACACGGGCTTCAACAAGTATTACGGCGGCTCGGCACTCATTTCGCACCAGATTACACAGCGGTTCAATGTAGGCTTCGTTGGGAGCGCTGTAAATACGGAGTACGCCGGCCTCATCGACCGCACAGACTGGCTTTACACGGCGGACGCCACGGCCGGCTACCAGATCCTGCAATGGCTCACGGTTGGCGGCAGGGTGGGATACCAGCAGGACGACTCCAACATCGCAGCGAACAGCTACGAAGAGTGGCATGCGTTCCTGACGCTGACTGCCACGTTTGACAACCTGCTGAAATAGTTGCCGCCGCGCGGCAAGGCAGAAGTGTCTGAGTGAGAGGAAGTGTCTGAGTGTTTGAGTGAAAAAAGAGCCACAAACCTCAAGCCACAAGCCGCAAGGCAAGAAAATCCCCCTCTTTCCCCCTTTGTCAAAGGGGGATGGAAGGGGGATTTAGACCGGATAGACTTAACGACGGAACAGACGGGATAGACGGGATAGACGGAATAGACCAGACAGACCAGACAGACTGGAGTACAAATGATCAACCCCGGAAGGTCGTACAACATCAACGACTACAAGGAAATTTTCCTGCGCCGCAAGCTTTACTTCGTCATTCCTTTCGTCCTTATTTTCACGGCGGCGGTGCTCTGGGCGGCCCTGGCCCCGCGCAAGTACCAGGCCTCGACCCTGGTGCTGGTGACGCCCCAGCGAGTCCCGGCCGACCTCGTGCGCTCCACGGTGACGGCGGGCATTATCGAGCGCCTCAACTCGATCAGCCAGGAGATCATGAGCCGCACCCGTCTCGAGCAGATCATCGACGAGCTCAAGCTCTACCAGGGCGAGCTGAAAAGCATGAAGCGCGAAGAGGTCGTGGAGCTCATGCGCAAGAACATCAAGGTGGAGCTGCCAAAGCGCACCGCGGAAACGGCCGGCTACTTCACCGTCAGCTACACCGGCGAGGACCCCCGGATCGTGACACTCGTCGCCAACAAACTCTCCTCGCTCTTCATCGAGGAGAACCTCAAGCAGCGCGAGCAGCAGGCCGTGGGCACCACGGAATTTCTCACCAATGAGCTGCAGACCACGAAGGAAAAGCTCGAGGTCCAGGGCCAGACCCTGGCCGATTACAAGCGCCGCAACATGGGATCGCTCCCCGAGCAGCGCGACACGAACATCAAGATGCTCGAGCAGCTCCAGTTGCTCTACCAGCGCAACGAGGAGAGCCTCCGGGCCTCCGAGGACCGCCGCATCGTCATCCGCAAATCGATGGCCGACATCGAGAACCCGCCCTCCGTGGTGGGCGCGGACGGCACGATTCAGGCCACCAAGTCCAAGGGGAGCGTCGAAGTCCAGATCGAGGATCTGAAAAAACAGCTTGCCGACCTCCAGAGCCGTTACACCGAAAAGCACCCCGACATCGTGCTGACGAAGAAGCGAATCGCCGACCTTGAGAAGAACAAGGAAACGACAGGTCTGAAGAACGACCCGAGGTACCGTGAACTCAACAACGCCCTCTCTCTCAACGAGATGGAGATCAACCGCCTGAAGGGGGAGAGCGAGAGGCTGAGGGCCCAGATGGGCCAGTACCGGGGGAGAATCGAAGGCACAACGACCCGCGAGCAGGAAATGGCGTCCATGCTCCAGGAGTACCACAACACGCGCCTGCAGTACGACACGCTCATCAAGAAGAGCGAGGAGGCGCAGCAGGCGGAAAATATGGAACGGCGTCAGAAGGGCGAACAGTTCAGGATCATCGATCCGGCGCGGCTCCCCGAGAAGCCCGTCCAGCCCGACATACCGAAAGTGCTTCTGATCGGTCTTTTTGCAGGGTTGGGATGCGGCCTCGGCGGCATATTCGTCCGCGAACAGCTCGACCGCTCCTTCCGCGACCCCGAGGACGCCGAAGTCACGCTGGGCCTCAAGGTCCTGGCGAACATCCCTAGAATCGGAAGCAAGGCAGCCTGATCATGTACGAGCAATTTTACGGACTGAAGGAAAAGCCGTTCGAGATCACGCCCGACCCGAGGTTTCTTTACATGAGCGAGCAGCACCGCGAGGCCTACGCACACCTGACCTACGCCCTCAACGAGTCGAAGGGCTTCACGGTCATCACGGGCGAGGTGGGCACGGGCAAGACCACGCTCATCCAGATGCTGCTGGCCCGGCTCGACGGCCACACGCGCACGGCGCACCTGTTCAACCCCAAGCTCTCCACCCGGGACTTTCTGAAATACATCTGCCACGACCTGGGCCTGAAGACGGAGGGCCTGACAACGAAGGGCGATCTGCTCACGCTGCTTCACAGCTTCCTGCTCGAGTGCTACGCCCGCAAGGAGCGCGTCGTGCTCATCGTCGACGAGGCCCAGACGCTCTCACCCAAGCTCCTCGAGGAGGTGCGGCTGCTGACGAACCTGGAGACCCCTAAGACCAAGCTTCTGCAGGTCATCCTGATGGGCCAGCCCGAGCTGGACACAATCCTGGCCGACCCGCGGTGCCGGCAGCTCAAGCAGCGGATCAGCGTCCGCTATCACCTGAAGCCCCTGAACCGCAACGAGACGAAGGAGTACATCGAGAAACGGCTCAAGGTTGCAGGCGCCCGCGACTGTCATCTCTTCGACGAGGGGGCCGTCCGGGTGATCTACAAATGCTCCGGCGGAATCCCGAGGCTCATCAACGTGCTTTGCGACAACGCCCTCGTGACGGGCTACGTGGAAGAGAAAAGGCCGATCGACAAGCAGGTCATCCGCGATGTGGCAAAGGACATGGAGGGGCCGGCATTGACCCGGCGGCCTGTCTGGAACTACGTGTTCGCCTCCTTCGTCTTTCTCATCGTCATCGTGGGTATCCTGTTCTTCTGGACGAAGGAGATTTCACTGGGCGATCTGCCGTCGACGCTGGAATCGGCCGGAAACGTCTTCCGGGCACGGATTTTAAGGCAGTGACCAGTGACCGGTGACAAGTGACCAGTGGAAGAAAAGAAGGGACCAGGGACGAGTAAAATTAAAAAAAGAGTCATTGCGAGCCGAGCCTCTGGCAAACCCCTTCCATAATCTCCCTC
>DCVI01000205.1:8246-12494 GCA_002327315.1 Syntrophaceae bacterium UBA2192
TGTCGAAGGACCCCCTCACCTCGGTCCTCTCCCTCGAGGGGAGAGGAAGACTAAGGTATAGGGTATTAACAGGCGTGGCAATCTACGACTGAGACATCTCTCCGAGATTGCTTCGTCACTTCGTTCCTCGCAATGACGATCCAAACGAACGACCGAAATGAACGAATTGACCCGAATCCCGGTTTTATCCTGAAGCCCGAAGCCGGAATCCCGACGCCCTGCCGCTCCGCGGCATGACCAGACAGACCGGAAAGACCAGACAGACGGGACAGACCGAATAGACGGTATTCCCAATTCCCCAATTAACTAATTACCCAATCAACCAGTTACTCTTTGAACGAGCGGAGCAAGAATGGGCAAGCTCTACAAGGCACTTGAAAAAGTCGAGAAGGGACGCGTCCCGGGAAATGAACCGGATCAGCTGTCGCAGGAGCCGGTGGCGCCGGTTGAGGAGGCGAGACCCCAACCCGATCGCCGGCCCTACATGGAGATGCCTCGGGAGGTGAAGCTGCCGTCCATGGACGAGATGCTCGTGGCCTACCGCGAGCCGGGCTCCATCGCCGCCGAGCAATTCCGCAAACTGCGCACGCAACTGCTGGGCATGAGGCTTCCCTCGCCGCCCAAGACGATCATGGTGACGAGCGCCACCGACACCGAAGGCAAGACGCTCGTATCCACCAACCTTGCCACGGTGCTTGCCCACGACCTGCGCAGCTACGCCCTGCTCGTGGATGCAGATCTGCGGAACCCTTCTCTCAGCCGCTGGTTCGGACTCCAGTCAGGCCGCGGCCTTTCGGACTACCTGGCCGACGGGGCGAGCATCCCCGAACTGCTAACCAAGACGAACGTCGAAAAGCTCACGATCCTCTCGAGCGGTTCCTTCCAGGCGAACCCCGTCGAGCTCATCGGTTCGAAGAGGATGGAAACCCTGGTGGGCGAGATGCGCGAGCGCTACAGCGACCGCTACATCATCTTCGATTCCTCGCCGCTTCTGGCCACCACCGAGCCCAGCGTGCTCACGCGCCTCGTCGACGGGATCATCCTCGTCATCCGGGCGGGCGTCACGCCTCGCGAGACGGTGCAGCAGGCGCTTGCCACCGTGGAAAAAGAGAAAGTCCTGGGCATCGTCCTCAACGACCTCGAGTTCGAGTCGGATGGCCTTACCTCGCGCTACTTCGGATCGTCCAAGTACTACTACCGGTACCGGCAACAGGACAAGGAAGAGGAACCCGAAAAGTCTCCTCGCGGCTGGCGAAGCCTCTTCCCGTTCTTCAAGAAGGAGGACTGATTCAGATGATCGAAACGCCGGGCGCCCCGGTTGAATTAACGCGTAACTGGTACGTCATCCAGACCAAGACAAAGAAGGAACTCGAAGCGAAAGCGTATCTCTCCATGAAGGGCGTCGAGGTATTCAGCCCGACCATGGAGATCGTCAGTGCCCGGGGCGGCAGGATGGTGAGCGAGGAGCGAGCCCTTTTCCCCGGTTACCTCTTCGGGCGGTTCAATCTGCTCGAGGATTACAGCCTCGTGCGGTGGGGCAGGGGAGTCAGGAAGATCGTGGGCTTCGGCGCCGAGCCGATTCCCGTGGCCGACGAGGTGATCGAGCTCATCCGGCACCGGGCACAGGGCGGCGAGCTCGTGAAAAAGGCCTGCAGCTTTGAGGAAAACGACCTCGTCCGCGTCCGCTCGGGCCCCATGAAGGACCTGCTGGGCGTCTTCGAGCGATGGGTCTCCGACTCCGAGCGCGTGAGGATCCTGCTCAACCTGGTAGGCTTCCACCCGGCAGTCGAACTGCACTATTCGCTCTTGGAAAAGGTTGCTTGACGCAACCGGGATTCCGGACTCGGGCTTCGGGATTCGGGATAGAAGGCAACAAATGAATTTTGAAGACCTTGAAGTCTGGCAGATAGCGACGCACCTCAGCACGGATATCTATCGGGAGTTGATGAGTTTGAAAGATTACGGTTTCAGAGACCAGATAACCCGTTCTAGCCTGTCCATCCCAAGCAATATTGCCGAGGGATTTGAACGGGGCTCCCAGAAAGAATGCGTTACATTCTTGAACTACGCAAGAGGGTCTTGTGGAGAATTGAGAACACAGATCCATATCGGAATTCAGATTGGACATATAAAAAAAGAGAAAGGCGAAGGCTGGAAAGAAGACGCAAGGCGAATATCCTCCATGCTTTCGAGCCTCATAAAGACAAAAAAACGATTTATTGCCGAGAACAATTAAATCCGGAATCCAAAGCGCTTCGCGCCGGCACCGGGTTTCGGGAGTCAGGCTTCAGGAGAATCAGTATTTTCTTTCCTGTTATCTGTTTTGTGAATCCGGAGTCCGGAATCCTGAGTCCGGAAGCCCGAACACATAGGCAAGGCTCTCACAGGATATGAGGCACTGCTGCTCAACACTGTTAAACCAGCCGACACAGGACATGTGTCGGATGGGCGGGAGCCTGCCTGAAAATCATGATTCTCCATCAATATCCCTATTGACAAGGTCATATTTTGTGGCAAAATGAACGTGACAGGTTCGGGGGCCTGTCGAAGCCTTTCTTACATCCTACCACGTTTACCTGCCACACAGGTCGCGGCGAGATCCGGTAACAAACCGAACCGAACAGACCCAATTCGACAATTAAAGACTCATTGCCCCATGAACGAAGCGTTCTTTCATTCACAGGAATGGGGAGTTGAACCTCTAAGACTTTCGTCGTACGGGTCAGGCGAAGAAGCCTGCTTTTCGGCCTCCACAATTTGTAGTTTGACCATCAGGTTTTGGTCTTTTGCATGTCGACTCGAGTTGCTTAAACGTGGTTCATCATGCCTGCTGATTGAGCTGTTGGGGTCAACAGAAACTAAATGCATTATGATTCAACAGCTTGTATGGCGGGATCGAAAAATTAAGTCCGGAACACAATATGTCGGAACGTTTGTTGCAAGACTTTCAGCCAAATTTGGACAAGGGAGATTGCATTGAAAGACGTTGGGTCCGCTAAACTCAAGCTGGTAAAATCTCATTCCGGAAAAGCCGATGTGTTCGACGGGATACAGGGCTTTTACAACGAGGACTATTTCAACCGCATGCTCTCCCTCGAGCGCAAGAGAACCCAGCGCTCGAAGAAGCCCTTCATGCTCATGGTCATCGACATCTCGAAGCTCGTGAATCCACACCCGAACCTGGTCGTCATCAACGGCATCGGCAGGGTCCTCGATGCGGGCATCCGGGAGACCGACGTGCGGGGCTGGTACCGCAAGGGCCTGAGCATCGGTGTCATCTTCACAGAGCTGGAGAGCGCCTGCGCAACCGTGCGGGAGAAGATCTTCGGAAAGCTTCTCCTGTCGCTGGCAGGCGAGATCGACCCGAAGGACCTCGCGAAGATCGACGTCTCCTTCCACATCTTTCCCGAGGATCAGGACAAGGGCAACTGCAGCGGCCACTTCAACATGAACCTCTACAAGGACCTGCTGGAGGGCGAGAAAAAACACGGCATCTCCCGGAAGATGAAGCGCTTCATGGACATCGTGGGCAGCCTGCTGGCCCTCGTCATCTTCTCGCCCATCATCCTGGCCGCCGCCGCCGCCGTGAAGTTCACCTCCGAAGGCCCCGTACTGTTTCGCCAGGAGCGCATCGGCCAATGGGGTGAGACATTCACGTTCCTGAAGTTTCGCTCCATGCAGGCGAAGCAGGCCGACAATCCCCACAAGGCTTACATCGAGAAGCTCATCAAGGAAAACGAGAGCGCAAACGGCAACAGCGCCGAGGCGCCGGTCTTCAAGCTCATCGACGACCCGCGGGTCACCCCCGTGGGGCGCTTCATCCGCAAGACGAGCCTCGACGAGCTGCCCCAGCTGATCAATGTGCTCCGCGGCGAGATGTCGCTTGTCGGCCCTCGGCCGCCCGTGCCCTACGAATTCGAGATCTACGACGTGTGGCACCGGATGCGCATGCTGTCGGTCAAGCCGGGCATCACGGGCCTCTGGCAGGTCTACGGCCGCAGCAGCACCAACTTCGACGAGATGGTCCGCCTGGACCTCAAATACGTCACCGACTGGTCTCTCTGGCAGGACATCAAGATCATCCTCCGGACCCCCTGGGCCGTCATCGCCGGCAAGGGAGCCTATTAAAAACCAGTTACCCTGATCTCCCTCTCCCTTGAGGGGAGAGGGCCGGGGTGAGGGTGACTGATTCAATTTCCCGGAGCGGTGACCAGTCAAAATCCCCCTCTTTCCCCCTTTGTCAAAGGG
>DCVI01000205.1:12527-14080 GCA_002327315.1 Syntrophaceae bacterium UBA2192
TTGTCGGTTACGGCTACTGGGGGCCGAACATTGTCCGCAACTTCAGCACCGTGGACGGGGCCACCGTGGTGGCCGTGAGCGACCTCCGGGACGACTCCCTGAAGAAGGCCGAGAAGAACCACCGGGGTGTGCGGACCACGAAAAATGCCGACGAGCTGATCCGGGCCGCGGACATCGACGCCGTGGCCATCGTCACGCCCGTCTTTACTCACTTCGAGCTGGCCAAAAAGGCCCTCGAGGCCGGCAAGCACGTCTTTGTCGAGAAGCCCTTCACCTACACCGTCGCCCAGGCCGAGGAGCTCATCAACCTGGCCGAGCGGAAAAACCTCAGGATCATGGTGGACCACACCTTCCTGTTCACGGGCTCCGTCCGCAAGATGAAGCATCTCGTCGACGACGGCACGCTGGGCAGGATCTACTACTACGACTCCATGCGGGTCAACCTGGGCCTGTTCCAGCACGACGTGAACGTGGTCTGGGACCTGGCGCCGCACGACCTGGCGATCATGTTCTACGTGCTGGGCCGGAAGCCGAAGGCCGTGGTGGCCACCGGATCGGCGCACGTCAAGCCCGACATGGAGGACATGGCCTACCTGACCTACTACTTCGACGACAACGTGATTGCGCACATCAACGTCAACTGGCTCTCGCCCGTGAAGGTCCGGACGACGCTGGTGGGCGGCCAGAAGAAGATGCTCGTCTGGAACGACATCGAGCCCGACGAGAAGATCAAGATCTACGACAAGGGCGTCGAGGTGAAGAGCGTCAACGGGGTCTATGACCTCCTGGTGAGCTACCGCTCCGGCGACATGTGGGCCCCGAAGGTGGAGCAGACCGAGGCCTTGAAGCTCGAGGCCCAGTACTTCATCGAGTGCTGCACCAACGGCACGAAGCCCATCAACGACGGGGCGGCGGGCCTGGAGGTGGTGCGCATGCTCGAGGGGGCCATCGCGTCGCTTGGCAACCGCGGAGGGATGATCGACCTGTGAGCGAAACCCCCTTTGTCGTCATCGCCCCCGACGTCAGGCTCGGGAAGAACGTCAAATTCTCGAAGTTCATCAACCTCTACGGCTGCTCGATCGGCGACAACACCAGGATCGGCGCCTTCGTCGAGATCCAGAAAAACGCCCACGTGGGCGCCAACTGCAAGATCTCGAGCCACACCTTCATCTGCGAAGGGGTGACGATCGAGGATGACGTCTTCGTGGGCCACAACGTGGCCTTCATCAACGACACCTACCCGCGCGCCACCGCAGCGGGAGGCGCCCTCCAGACCGAGGCCGACTGGAAGGTCGAGTACACCCGCGTGAAGCGGGGGGCCTCCATCGGCTCGGGCTGCACCATCCTGGCCAACCTCACCATAGGCGAGAACGCCATCATCGGGGCCGGCAGCGTCGTCACCAGGGACGTCCCGCCCAACACCATCGCCGCCGGCAACCCGGCCAAGGTCCTGAGAAGGATCGAGGTTAAAGGTAAAAAATAAACTTGTCGTTCTTCATCCTTCGTCCTTCGTCCTTCGTCCTTCGACTAGCTCAGGATGGCAGCTCAGGATG
>DCVI01000205.1:14088-17485 GCA_002327315.1 Syntrophaceae bacterium UBA2192
CGAACCACGAACCACGAACCACGAAGGATGGCGCCAGTTCCATTGGTAGAAAATCATGCCTTGGCTCTATATCCTAAAGTGTTCAGACGATTCCTACTACACCGGTTCAACACCTGATCTGGAAAGGCGTCTATCCGAGCATCAAAATGGAATAGCCTGCACCTACACAAGCAAGCGAAGACCGGTAAAACTGTTTTACTCCCAGGAATTCCCGACCCTTCTGGAAGCCTTTCAAATGGAACGTAGAATCAAAGGTTGGAGCAGGAAAAAGAAAGAGGCGATTATCAAGGGAGATTGGGAGGAGCTTAAGCGATTATCAAAAAGTAAAAATGAAGACAGCCATCCTTCGACAGGCTCAGGATGACACATCCTTGTGTACTCTCTGCGCCGCGTTCCTTTTTTTGATCTTCATTCCTGACAAAAAATGATCTTTTCAAATTAGGACCTCGATCCTCGGTCCTCGACCGCTTTTAAAGTCCCAGATGGACTTTCATAGCCAGTTCGATATCGGACATGCCTTTATGATCGATCCGGCCCATAAAGCTGACCAGCCTCGATTTGTCGATCGTACGAATCTGGTTGGCCTTCACCTTGGAGTCTTTGGGCAGGTTGCCCGACTTCTTCGGGAGGAAGACCTCGAAGGGATAGCTCCGATCTACGTGCTTCGAGGTCAGAGGAAGGACGGAAACGGTATCGGAAAACCTGTTGTTGATATCGTTGGAAACGACGATGACCGGACGAGTCTTGGATATCTCTTTTCCAATGACCGGGTCAAGCGAAGCCAGGAAGATATCGCCTCTCTTAATATTCATCCCAGGCCTCCATGTCCACTGTCTCGAACTCCTTTGCGATGGCGAGGTCTTCTTTCCTCGTAGCCTTGTAGCCTTCCTCGAGTCGCTTTGCGAGCGCACCGTGCTCAAGTTCTTTAATCTTTGCCTCGATCGTTTCCGCGATGAACCGGCTCTTTTTTCGACTGCCTACAAGAGTGTCCAGCCTGTGCGCCAGGTCTTCTGGAAGGGTCACATTCATTCGCACTGTACTCATAATACACCTCGTAATGCTCTTATTTGTGCGCATAGTATATGCGTTATGACGGCCGGAGTCAATAGCAATTAACCGCTAAAGAAGGTTCGAGGTCCGAGGAACGAGGTCAAAGGCTACAGGCTGCAGGCCACAGGCNNACAGGCAAAGAACACCTGGAATGCATACACAGAAAAACGCTAACATGCGATTTGAAGACCTCGAGGTCTGGAAACGATCGACTCGGTTGAGTGCGGACATTTATCGTGCGCTGAAAGACATGAAAGATTACGGATTCCGCGATCAAATCACACGATCAGGTCTTTCTGTCCCAAGCAACATCGCCGAAGGCTTCGAACGGAAATCAAAAAAGGAATTCCTGGTTTATCTGAAGTATGCCCTCGGATCGTGCGGTGAACTGCGAACGCAGACCTACATCGGCATGGAAATCGGTTATATCGGCAACATAACAGGCAAGAAATGGATTCAGGAAACGAAGGAAATTTCAGCAATGATAACCTCCCTTGTCAAAACTAACCGTCAATACCTGAAGGAATCGAAGTAAATTGTGGGCTGTCGCACGTATTCTGTGGCTTGCAGCCTGTAACCTGCAACCTGTGGCCTGTAGCCTGTAACCTGGAGCGGAGAGATATGAAAGTACCCTTTCTGGACTTAAAAGCACAGTTGGCACCGATAAAAGAAGAAGTGAAAGCGGCCATCAACGAAGTGATCGACAACACCGCTTTCGCGGGTGGACCATTTGTAGAGCGGTTCGAAAAAGAATTCGCCGCCTTCTGCGGATCCAAATATGCCGTGGGCGTGGGCAATGGAACCGACGCCATCTGGCTGGCCCTCCTGGCCCTGGGCGTTGGCGAGGCCGACGAGGTCATCACGGCGCCCTCGACCTTCATCGCCACGGCCGAGGCCATCTCCTTTGCCGGGGCCGACCCCGTCTTTATCGACATCGACCCCGACACCTGCAACATGGACCCCGTAAAGCTCGAGTGCGCCATCACGCCGCGCACCAGGGCCATCATTCCCGTTCACCTCTTCGGCCAGCCCGCCGACATGGACCCGATCCTGGCCATCGCCAAAAAGCACAACATCCCCGTCCTCGAGGACGCCTGCCAGGCCCACGGGTCCCTCTACAAGGGTAAAAAGGCCGGAACCATGGGCATTGCCGGCTGCTTCAGCTTCTACCCCGGGAAAAACCTGGGTGCCTTCGGCGAGGCCGGGGCCGTCGTGACCGACGACGAGGAACTGGCGCAAAAGATCAAGGTGCTTCGCGACCACGGCCAGCCCCAGAAGTACCACCACGACGTCATCGGCTGGAACGGCCGCATGGACGGCATCCAGGGGGCCGTGCTGAGCGTGAAGCTCAAATACCTCGACAAGTGGAACGAGGCACGAAGGTCCAACGCGAAGAAATACGACAGGCTGCTGGCCGGTGTGAGCCAGGTCCGCCTTCCCGTCGAGAAGGACTACGCCCGGCACGTCTATCACCTCTATGCCCTGCGCGACCCCAAGCGCAATGCCCTGATGACGTTCCTGGGCGAGAAAGGCGTGGCCACAGGCATCCACTACCCCGTGCCGCTTCACATGACGAAGGCCTACGAGTACCTGAATCTCAAGCCGGGGAGCTTCCCCGTGGCAGAGCGGGCCGCCTCCGAGTTCGTCTCGCTTCCGATGTTCCCCGAACTCACCGACGACCAGATCTCCTACGTCGCCGCCTGCGTAAAAGAGTTTCACTTGAAATAGACAATAAGGCACGAGTTATTCCTACGAACGCAGGAATCCATGAAAATACATTAAAATCCCCCTGTTTGCCGCCCTGATTCGCTTCGCGGGGCGGCCCGGTAAGGAGCGAACCGGACATGGTTGCGCACCCCAGTACCTGAGGAAGGGGGGTATTCCCCCTCACCTCTGTCCTCTCCCCTCAAGGGAGAGGAAGATTAAGGAATGGGGTCTTTCACAGGCGCCCCCGGTCGTAAAGGGACGCTACAAGAGCATCCCCCCCTTTGAAAAGGGGGGCAGGGGGGATTTGAACCCTTGCGGCTCTTTCCGGAATCCGGACTCCCGAAGCCTGACTCCCTGCCGCTCTGCGGCATGACCGAACAGACGGAACAGACCATCTTCTCTTGACATCACGCAATTTACGTGTTACACGCATTTAACGTGCTATACCTTGGTGTCATTTCTTGCTTGACCAGGAATCCAGTACTCTTATGGTCATTTATGGTCATTGCGAGCCACGGACCCCGTTTGGGAACGGGGTTATCGATGGAATGAACAGTTCCTTAAAATCCTCCCCGGCCCTCCTTTGGGGAACATTACCTCAATTTCCCTCTCCCTTGAGGGGAGAGGGTCAGGGTGAGGG
>DCVI01000038.1:0-2234 GCA_002327315.1 Syntrophaceae bacterium UBA2192
TGCCCGACCTGCGGACGCTGCGAGATCGATCTGGCGCCCATGGTCGAAGAGATCGAAAAAAAATTGGCGGGGATGAAAGAGTATCTGAAGATCGCGATCATGGGATGTGTCGTCAACGGGCCCGGCGAGGCGGCCGAGGCGGACATCGGCATTGCCGGGGGCCGGGGGCTCGGCATCCTGTTCAAGCACGGGAAGCCCGTACGAAAAGTGAAAGAGGAAGACCTTGTCGGGGTTCTTCTCCGGGAAATCGAAGCGATGAAATCGAAAAGGGGGACGCCATAATGCGGTATTCCGAGATGTTCTTGCCCACGGTGAGGGAGGTTCCATCGGACGCGGAGGTCATCAGTCACCAGCTCATGATACGGGCGGGGATGATCCGGAAGCTGACCACGGGGATCTACTCCGTCCTTCCCCTGGGATACCGGACCGTGAAGAAAGTGGAGCAGATCATCCGCGAGGAGATGGATGGGGCGGGCGCACAGGAAGTCTACCTGCCGGCCGTCCAGCCCGCCGAGCTCTGGGAGGAGTCGGGCCGCTGGAAGTTCTACGGCAAGGAGCTGCTGCGTTTCAAGGACCGCCACAACCGGGAGTGCTGCATCGGCCCCACCCACGAGGAGGTCATCACGGATCTCGTCCGCAACGAGGTGAAGACGTACCGGCAGCTGCCCAGGAACCTCTACCAGATCCAGACGAAATTCCGCGACGAGGTACGCCCCCGGTTCGGCGTCATGCGCTGCCGGGAATTCGACATGAAGGATGCATACAGCTTCGACGCCGATGAGAAGGGCGCCGACTTGAGCTACGAAAAGATGTTCAAGGCCTACACGAGGATCTTCTCGCGCGTCGGGCTCAATTTCCGGCCCGTCGAGGCCGACTCGGGAAACATCGGGGGGGCCTACTCCCACGAATTCATGGTCCTGGCCGACACGGGAGAGGATGCGCTCGCCTTCTGCTCGGCCTGCGAGTACGCGGCCAACCTCGAAAAGGCCGAAATCGCCAAACCTGCAGCGTTGCAGATCGACCCCTCGCAGTTCAAGGCCCTCGAGACGATCCACACCCCCAACGTGCGCACGATCGAGGAGGTCTCCGCCTTCCTGGGAGTTACGCCGCAGGACATCGTGAAGACGCTCATCTTCGTGGCCGACGGCAAGGCCGTCGCCGTCCTCATCCGGGGCGACGAGGAGGTCAACGAGGCCAAGCTGCGGAACTTCCTGGGTGCAGACGCCGTGGAGCTGGCCACGGACGACATCGTCCTGGCGGCGACAAACTCGCCCAAGGGATTTGCCGGCGCCATCGGGATCAAGGCCGACGTGTATGCCGACTATTCGCTGATGAACAGGGTGAACGTCGTCATGGGGGCCAACCGCGAGGACTACCACGTGAAGAATGCCAACCTGGGACGGGATTACGGGGTGAAGGCCTTTGCGGATCTGCGGATCGTCAAGGAGTCCGACAGCTGCCCCCGCTGCGGCAAGCCCGTACGTTTCGCCCGCGGCATCGAGGTGGGGCACGTCTTCAAGCTGGGCACGAAGTACAGCAAGGCCATGAAGGCCACCTTCCTGGACCGCGACGGCAAGGAGAAGTTCATGATCATGGGCTGCTACGGGATCGGTGTGGGCCGCACCGTGGCGGCTGCCATCGAGCAGCAGCACGACGCTCAGGGCATCCTCTGGCCCATGAGCATCGCGCCGTTCCACGTGATCATCATCCCCGTGAACGTCAAGGACGAAAACATTGCGAAGGCGGGGGAGGAACTTTACCGGGAGCTTGAAGAAGCGGGACTCGAAGTGCTCCTCGACGACCGGGACGAGCGGGCCGGCGTGAAATTCAATGACGCCGATCTCATCGGCATCCCCGTCCGCGTCACGATCGGCCCCAAGAGCCTTGCCGCGGGGAATCTGGAGATCCGGATGCGCAAAACGGGCGAGATGAAGACGATCCCCGTCAAGGAAGCGAGAGCGTTTATCAAGGACCTCGTGAAGGGGGAGCTGAAATCCCTGAATGATCCGAATCACTGACATCCTCGACAAGGTCGGGAAGTACGCAACGCCCGCGGATCTGGAGCTGATCGAGAAGGCCTACATCTTCTCGGCCACGGTCCACGCGGGACAGATGCGTCTTTCCGGCGAGCCCTACCTCACACACCCCATGGAGGTGGCCAACATCCTTGCCGACATGAAGCTCGACGCGGCGTCGATCGTCACGGGGCTCCTGCACGACACCGTCGAGGACAC
>DCVI01000038.1:2262-3113 GCA_002327315.1 Syntrophaceae bacterium UBA2192
CAGGCGGAAAACTTCCGCAAGATGATCCTGGCCATGTCCGCAGATATCCGGATCATCCTCGTGCGGCTGGTAGACCGGATTCACAACATGCGCACCCTGGAGTTCCAGCCGAAGGAACGGCAGGAGGCGATCTCCATGGAGACCCTCGAGCTCTATGCCCCCCTGGCCAACCGCCTGGGGATCAACTGGATCCGCATGGAGCTCGAAGACCTCGCCTTCAAGTACCTCTATCCGGAGCCCTACAACGACCTCGTGCAGCGCATCGACAAGCGCAAGGAGGAACGGGATAAATACACCCAGGAGGTCAAGGGGATCATCCAGCGGGAGTTCGAGAATTACGGACTCAAAGGCGAGGTGGAAGGCAGGGCCAAGCACTACTTCAGCATCTACCGCAAGATGGAGACCCAGCACATCGATTTCGACGAGGTCTACGACCTGCTGGCTTTCCGCATCGTCCTGGACTCGAACAAGGAGAAGGAATGCTACGAGGCCCTGAGTGTCGTCCACGCACTCTGGAAGCCCGTCCCGGGGCGCTTCAAGGACTACATCGCCATGCCGAAGGCGAACAACTACCGCTCGCTCCACACGACGGTCATCGGACCCTACGGCGAACGGGTCGAGATCCAGATCCGGACCCGGGAGATGCACGAATGGGCCGAGGGGGGAATCGCGGCCCACTGGCGCTACAAGGATCGAGGCGGGCTCAAGGGAAGCGACCAGCAGCAGATCCAGAAGCTTCGGGATCTCTTCGAGGTGCAGCAGGACCTCAAGGACCCCCGGGAGTTCATGAAAAACCTCAAGCTGGCCCTGTTTCCCGATGAGGTCTACGTATTCACGCCCCAGGGCGACGT
>DCVI01000038.1:3178-3852 GCA_002327315.1 Syntrophaceae bacterium UBA2192
CATGCCGTCACGTCCCGGGCCATCTCGAAGATCAAGGCGTGGATCAAGACGGAAGAACGCAGCAAGAGCATTGCGCTGGGGCGGGACATCCTGGAAAAAGAATTTCGCAAACACAAGATGAGCCTCGGCCAGATCCTGAAGGCCGACGATCTCAAAAAGATCTGCGAGGAGTATTCCATCGAGGACGCCGATGACCTCATGGCCGTCATCGGCTACGGGAAGATCTCCGCCAGGCAGATCGTCAACCGGTTCCTTCCGGAGGAAGAGGAGAAGAAAGAAGAGTCGCTGCCGGAAAAATTATGGAAGAAGCTTCGCAAGCCGGAAACGACGGGCGTGTCCATCACGGGGATCGACGACGTCATGGTCCGCTTCGGCAAGTGCTGCGACCCCCTGCCGGGCGACGAGATCGTGGGCTATATCTCCCGGGGCCGGGGGATGAGCGTCCACCGGGCCAACTGCTCCATGATCAACGATTTCGATCCCGAGAGGATGATCGACGTGCAGTGGAACGTCACGGAGAAGCACACCTACCCCGTTCACGTGAGGGTGACCTGCCGGGACAAGAAGGGACTGCTCGCCGAGTTGAGCACGGCCATCTC
This sequence comes from Syntrophaceae bacterium UBA2192, assembly GCA_002327315.1. Lineage (GTDB taxonomy): Bacteria > Desulfobacterota > Syntrophia > Syntrophales > UBA2192 > UBA2192. Next base: position 3,778 of record DCVI01000038.1, read on the forward strand.
TTCCCATGACGTCAACATCAGCCACGCCACCGTGGAAACCATCCCCGGTGAGCAGGCAATCTGCGAGTTTGACCT
>DCVI01000038.1:3964-7676 GCA_002327315.1 Syntrophaceae bacterium UBA2192
GTATTGGGTATTGGGTATTGGGAATAGGAAGAAACACCTTGATTTAAAAATACCCATTTACCAGTACCCAATTTCCCGTCCTTAAGGTTGACACATCAGACGCCTTCCGGTATAAATTCCTTTTCTTACAAATAACTTGCAGAGCTTATTGCAGAAATCCGGTGCGCATGATGAGAATCAAAGGTTGGTCGTTCGTAATTTTGGTCGCCTGTTTTACCCTGTCGTTCCTCTTTCCCCAGCAGGCCTCGGCAAAGGATGCGACAGGGAAGTTCGTGGTGGTCATTGATCCCGCCCACGGAGGGAAGGACGAGGGGGTTCAGTTGTCCCGCAAGGTGTCGGAGAAAGACATCACCCTTGCGATAGCAACCCTGATCAAACGGAATCTCGAGGATTCAAAAACCCTGACGGTGAGATTCACGAGGATGGGCGATACGGACGTGCCGCTGGCCGACCGGGTGGGAGCGGCCATCAAGGCCAACGCCGATCTTTTCATCAGCCTCCATGTCAACGCGGGGTTTGAAAAGGAGTCGGCCGGATACGAGCTTTATTTTCCGGGCTTCAAGGGGCAGGAAGGCTCGAAGGGGGCCCCGAAGGGCGATTCCGCCGCGATCGTCCGGGACATGGTCCGGACGAAGCATCTCAATGAAAGCGTGCGATTCGCCCAGATCCTCCAGCGGAAGCTCGATCCGGTGTTTCCCCGGATGGACAGGGGACTGCGCGACGCCCCCGTGCTGATTCTTCAAAATCTCAGCATCCCCGCCGTCGTCCTGGAGATCGGGTTTGCAACCAACCCCAACGACCGCAAGAAGCTCCAGGAGGAATCGATCCAGGCGGCCGTGGCGAAGGCCGTGGCCGAGGGCGTCAGGGACTATCTCCAGTAGAAGGCACCAACCGATGCGAAACGACGGCAGAAACGCAAACGAGCTCCGGCCGGTCATCATCACGCGTGATTACCTTCGCCACCCCAAGGGCTCCGTCCTCATCGAGATGGGAGACACGAAGGTGATCTGCTCGGCGTCGGTCGAAGAAGGCGTTCCCCCCTTTCTGAAAAACAAGGGCAGGGGATGGCTCACGGCGGAATATGCCATGATCCCGGCATCGACCCATGAGAGAAACGCCCGCGAGTCCTCCCGCGGGAAGGTCGGCGGCAGGACCCACGAGATCCAGCGGCTGATCGGCCGATCGCTCCGGGCCGTGACGGACCTGACGGCCTTCGGGGAGAGAACGATCCACATCGATTGCGACGTCATCCAGGCCGATGGCGGGACGCGGACGGCCTCGATCACGGGGGCTTTCGTGGCCCTTGTCGACGCCTTCAGGAGGCTCCGCGGGGAGGGCCTCGTCGCTCAAATGCCCGTGAAGGACTTTGTGTCCGCCGTCAGCGTCGGGATTGTGGAAGGCCGGATGCTCCTCGATCTGCAGTACGAGGAGGATTCCAGGGCGGAAGTGGACATGAATGTCGTGATGACCCGAGGGGGGCTTTTCATCGAAGTGCAGGGGACGGCCGAAGCGGCACCTTTCTCGCGGGATCTTCTCAACGGGCTGACCGATCTGGCGGTGAAGGGGATCGCTACGCTCACACAAAAGCAAATCGAAGTGCTCGGGGAAACGATCTGATCCGGCGAATTGTACTGGCCACGCGAAACGAGGGGAAAGTACGGGAACTGCGGGATATGCTGCGCGACCTCGACGTAGAGGTCCTTTCCCTGCAGTCCTTTCCCGATGTTGCCGAGGTCGAGGAAGACGGCAATACCTTCTACGAGAATGCCCTGAAGAAGGCCAGCGTGGTATCCCTCCACACCGGTGAAGTGGTGCTGGCCGACGATTCGGGGCTCGAGGTGGACTTTCTCGGTGGAAAGCCGGGGATTCACTCGGCGCGGTACTCGGGACCTGCAGCAACCGATGAGACCAACAACCGGAAGCTGCTCAGAGAGATGGAAGAGGTGCCTGTAGGGAAACGGGGCGCCGCGTTCCGTTGCGTACTCGTGCTTTTCAGGCCCGACGGCCGGAGCGAGTCATTCGAGGGGTCTTGGCGGGGCGAGATCCTCTTCGAGCCGAGGGGGACCCTGGGTTTCGGTTACGACCCGCTATTTCTCGATCCCGGGCAAGATCTCACGGCGGCAGAGCTCCCTCCCGAGATCAAGAACCGCATCAGCCATCGGGGAAGGGCATTTGCCAAATTCAGGGAATGGCTCGAAAAAGATAGAAGTTAGGAAGATCAGAAGTTAGGAAGCGCGGAAAAACAGGACAACAAGAGGAGGTTTATTCTTCATCCGATCTTCCGATCTTCCGATCCTCCTAGCCTCCTAACTTCCATGTTTTTAGCGGGGCGTGGCGCAGCCCGGTAGCGNNTTCAAATCCTGCCGCCCCGACCAGTCTAAAACAGGGTTGCAACTTTCTGCAGCCCTTTTTTTATGCCTGGCGTTGCAGAGAACCGGACGAGCTTCTGGCGGGCCCATTCTCGCCGGCTAAAAAGAATATCGAAAGGGCTTGACTTTTATCGAAAAAGTACAAAGATGTAAACAAAACTCGCCAGACATTTATCAATTCAAAGTAGAATAATACAATTTCAGGGAAGGAGCTGTTGTGGATATAAGCAGAAGCTCTATGCTGAAAAACCTGTCAGTTTCTTTATTTCTCTTTGCTTTGATTTCATGTGCGGGACCTGGTTCCACAAAAACAGTTACCAACCTAGGTCCAGATACATACCACGTTCGAGGTTGGCATACTGAGGACGCTCTGAAGGAAGCTACGGAATATTGCAATAAAAAAGGAAAGAATATTTTAGTTACAAACCTCAGCGAATCTTCATCAAAGGACTGGGCCTCAATTATTTTCAGATGCTTATCATCAGATGATCCGGAATATAAGAGGCCAGACTATCAAAAACCGCCAACTGCGGTTATTGAAGATCGAAGAAAATGAAATCCAAATATGATGCATTTTGTTTTTCCAGCCATACTACTTGGCAATGATCGGCTTATTTTGAAAGGAAGAAATGACGAATCACATCAGCCAAAAAGAGAGAATTCAGCAAATATTTTTCCAATACGCGTACCAGAAAGCTGAAGAAATAAAGAAGCAAAAAGGCCTTTTCGTTTATTACACTTCTGCCGAAACAGCTACCAGTATCATTGAAAAACGGCAAATTTGGATGCGAAACACAATGACCATGAATGATTACAGGGAGGTCGAACACGGCTTCGACTGCCTCAATAAAGCCTACAAGGGGGAGCCGGGCATTAAATTCAATGCCGTCCTAAATTCCTGCTTCCATGGCTTGGCAGAGGAAGTTAGTAGCTTATTTAATAGCTGGCTTCCTACAATCCGTTTTGATTCTTACATAACGTGTTTATCGGAACATTTGCCGTCCGAAAATATGCATGGCCGTCTTTCAATGTGGAGAGCCTATGGAAATCAGACAGGCGTAGCACTAGTATTAAATGGCGACGTCATATTCAGCGAATCAGACGTCTTAAAAGCATATACGAGCCCGGTATTGTATATAAATCAAGAGGGATTTTCTGAAGCATTCATGAATATAGCGGAACGAATGAAAGAGGAGACGGAGTTCATCGTTAGTTTGGGCCGGGAGTTGGTTAAAAATGTGGTATTTAATATGTTTCGTTTTGCAGTCCTTTGTACTAAACATCCTGGATTTCACGAAGAAAGGGAATGGCGCGTAGTTGACAAGTGTCAGGACATCGTTAAC
>DCVI01000016.1:0-275 GCA_002327315.1 Syntrophaceae bacterium UBA2192
GCGCCGATCGCCGCCGCCATGGGCTCCTCGATCAGGTAGATCTCGCGGGCGCCCGCCGATTCGACGGTCTCGCGGACGGCGCGCCGCTCCACCTGCGTGATGCCGGAGGGGATGGAGACGATGATCCGCGGCCGCACGAGGGTCCGCCGGTTGTGGACGCTCAGGATGAAGTGCCGCAGCATGGCCTCGGTCACGTCGAAGTCCGCGATCACGCCCTCGCGCATCGGCCGGATGGCGACGATGTTTCCCGGGGTGCGTCCCAGCATCTTCTTGGC
>DCVI01000016.1:295-4024 GCA_002327315.1 Syntrophaceae bacterium UBA2192
ACCACCGAGGGCTCGCTCAGGACGATCCCCTTGCCCTTGACGTAGACCAGCGTGTTCGCCGTCCCCAGGTCGATGGCCAGGTCATTGGAAAATTTTCCGAGAATGAAATCGAAAAGCAACGTCCCCTCCTCAATTGTCCTGCAAGAATTCCGCTGTTATCCCGCTTTTTCCCCCGATACCGGAGCGGGATGTGTATATCCCATTTCCGACCCCTTGGCAATGCATTTTTCCAGAAATGATTTGCATTTTGGGGATGACTGTACTACTAATGCCGCCCATCAAACGAGGAGTGGAACGCCATGCTCGAGCTGATGAGAAAGCATGCCCGCAACTGGCTCATGAAGGTCCTGCTGGGCATCATCATCATTGTCTTCATTTTTTACTTCGGATCCATGGGGGGCAAGCAGCAGGCCGAGACGATCGCCAAGATCGACGGGAAGATCATCGCCTACGTCGACCTGCAGAAGGAATACCAGAACCTGACCGAACTCTACCGCCAGCGCTTCGGGGGAAACCTGCCCCAGGAACTCCTGGCGTCCCTGGACCTCAAGCAGAAGGCCTTCGACACCCTGCTCGACCAGGCCGTCGTCATGGCGAAGGCCAAGGACATGGGCCTGGAGGTCACGAACGAGGAGGTGCGGGCCTCGATCATGGCCTATCCCGCCTTTCAGCGCAACGGCGTCTTCAACGACAGCCTCTACCGGCAGATGCTCCAGTACAACAAGGTGACGCCGGAGGAATTCGAGGCGATGCAGAAGAAGGGGCTGACGACGGTCAAGGTGGAGACCCTGATCCAGGAAGGGATCAAGGTTTCCGAGCGCGAGGTGTACGACCTGTACCGCGCGCAGACCGAAAAGATCAGCGTGAGTTTCGTGCAGCTCGCGCCGGCGGACTTCGCCGGGCGCGTGCGGCCGACCCGCGCCGACCTGGAGGACTACCTCCGGGTGCACGGGGACCAGTTCCGCGTCCCGGAGCAGCTCCAGGTGAAGGTCCTCGCCTTCCGGGGGGCCGATTACGCGGGCCAGGTCAAGGTCACCGACGACGAGGTGGCCAACGCCTACGAGAGCCAGAAGGAGAAGTTCACCCGGGCGGGCAAGACGGCGCCGCTCGCGGCGGTGCGCGAGGCCATCGCGGCCGAGCTGCGGCAGGTGGGCGGCCTGTACCGGGCGGCCGACGAGGCGAAGAAGGCGCACGACACGATCTATCAGGAGGAGAACTTCGACCGGTATGCCGCGCAGAACCGCCTGAAGGTCGCGACCACCGATTTCTTCCCGCTCAACCGGCCGCCGGTGGAGCTGGCCGGCATCAAGGACCTCGCCAAGACCGTGTTCGCCCTGCAGAAGGGCGAGGTCAGCGGCGTCCTGTCGGACGAGCGGAGCTACTACGTGTTGAAGGTCGAGGCCCGGAAGCCGGCCTACGTCCCCGACCTCAAGGCGGTCGAGGCGGACGTGGCGCGCGCCTACACGGCGGCGGAGGCGAAGAAGCTCTGCCGGCGCGAGGCGGAGGAGATGCTCGGGCGCCTGAAGAAGGGCGAGGGCTTCGCCGCCCTGGCGGGCGCCAAGGGGCTTCCGGTCGCGGAGACCGGGTTCTTCATCCCGGGGACCGCCGTCCCCAAGCTGGGGCTTTCCCAGGAACTGGCCGAGTCCCTCTTCCAGATCTCCGAGAAGAAACCCTACCCGGACGGCGTTGTCGAAATGGGCGAGCGGCTCGTCCTGATCCGCTTCCAGGCGCGGCAGGCGGCGAGCGACGCCGAATTTGCAGGCAAAAAGGACGCCCTCCGGGGCGCGCTCCTGACCGCCAAACGCAACGAGGCGGTCCGCTCATGGCTGCAGGAAACCAAGAAGGCCATGATCAAGAGCGGCCGCCTCAAGATCACCAAAGACCTCAAAGACCTCTAAAAAATAGGGACAGCGCCCTATTTTCTCCTCGTGCAAAATAAAATGGGCGCCGTCCCTATTTTTTCGACGCTATTTTTCAATCCACGCGATAGAAACCAAATGCTCCACGGATTTGAATTCCGGATCTCCGGTCACCAGGATTGCGGAATGATCTATAGCGCAGGCAAGCGCGAAACAATCAGCATACGAAAGGGTATATTCAGCCTTGAGCTCGGCCGCTTGAAAAACAAGAACATCAGAAACAGGTATGATCTTAAACCCAAGCTGATAAATCCGGCTCAGCAATTCAATTTTCTTTTCATCGCCAAAACGTCTTTTAGCAAGATAGAGAATTTCGCCAAGATTTATCAATGAAATAAAGATGTCAGAAGATTCTGCGCGAGACTGCCGCAAAATTTTTTCTACTGTTCGAGCGCCCGGTTCCCCTTGAAAAAACGCCAGCAGGGCATGGCTGTCAAACACATATGCTGACATCAACTATTTCGTTCTTTCTTTCTATCCTTGAGCAACTCTTTCGACAGGGAAGGATGCGCCGGCAGACAGCCGCGAGCCTCGTCCACAGGATCGTCGGCCTGCGGAACAATGTAAATCAGCTTTCCGTATTCAAACATGTGTATTTTATTCCCCGGCCTGATTGCATATTTTTTTCTGATTGAGGCGGGAATGACGATCTGACCTTTATTCAGCACTTTTACGGATTCCACAATCCACCCCCGTTTGTTATAGCGTTGGACAATTTTGCGTTATTGTATAACCGGCACAGGGAAATTTCAAGCTACAAAACCGGTTGAAAAATAGGGACAGCGCCCTATTTTTTCGGGGATATCGGGGACGCCTCCGGTTAAATTAAATGGGCGCTGTCCCTATTTTTCTATTTTCGCCGTCTCCATTCGGTCATCTCACGGCTCATGTACCCGATAAACGCTGTCCACAACGCGTCTCGTGGAAGCGGGTTTTTCTCCCGGGTCACTCGCCAATTCAGACAGCGGAAACCGACCGTCCCCTTTCTTCTTGTAGAGTTCAACCGATTTTTTCAGATAAACCGCCAGGCCGCCCAGACTGGTCCGGTAGATGAAACCGTGCCTGATCCGCCTGTTTTTATGCAATGCCTGTTTTGTGATTCCCAAAGCCGCCGCCGTTTCCGAGGCCGTCAAGAAGTCCCGAATCGGCTGTTTCTTCAGCATGTCATCCAGCAGCGCTTCTGCATGGTCGTCGAAGGCCCGTGCAGTTTCCAAGGGAAGGATCAGCTCTCCACATCGATCGCATTCTTCATAATCGACACGATCCCTTTTCACAGGTCCTACGAAAGGATCTTGAATTTCCAGGGAAGCGCGTTTCTTGATGTATTTTCCTCCGCATTCGCACGGATGCATAAAATCACCTATAATTTCTTGAAACTGTTGACAATCAGTCGCCCTTTGAGGATGNNTAGAAATGAAGATACACGGACTCATTGTTCAGATCGCGCGCCCTGTATGAATCTATCATGAGATTCTTGATCATCCGGGATGGTTCGCTTTTGAAAAAATGGGAAGGTTTCAGCTTCTGGATGGCGGCGACCATCTCATCGGTTCGCCAGCCGAAATCGACTCGTGCTGAATCCCTTGCGTTTGCCTTAAAACTAACGGCGCCTTCTTTAGCCAATTGCTTGACTTCCACCAGCGAGTAATACGGTTTTGACCTTTTCCAGTGGACTGTTGGGCCTTTCGTTGTCATTAGCCTAACACCGAAGGTTGACAATCGTCAACCAATATCTGCAAACAGGTGAACCGCTCTCCTGGTTTAATTAGGGACAGCGCCCTATTTTTTTCAGGCGCGCGGGGGCGGGGCG
>DCVI01000027.1 GCA_002327315.1 Syntrophaceae bacterium UBA2192
GCGCCGACGGCCTCCATGACCAGGGCGCCGTTCTTGTCATAGGTCCTTGTCTTGAGACCTTTCATTTCTTCAAGGGTGGTGATCTTGTTTTTCGTCCAGAGTCCGGCTCCCGGCCAGGGGGCGATGTAGAGGATCTTCTGCTTCCACTTCCCCTCGGCCGTCTTGTCGAAGGCGGGCCGGGACAGGTCGATGAGCATCTTCAGTTCCTTGAAATCCCGGACGAGGAAGGGCAACGTCACGATCTGGAAGATCTTCTCGTCACCGGCCACGCCGCTGATCAGCATGTCGGAGACGGGCACGAGGCCGTCACGGACGACCTTGAGAAGCTCGGGCCCCTTGTAGCCCAGGGCGCCGCCGCTGCTCACCATCAGTTCGAGCTCGCCGTTGGTGGTCTTCTTCACCTTCTCGGCAAATTCCGTCAGCCCGACACTGTGATTGTTCTTTGGGGGCCATACCGAGTTTGCGTTCCACGTGGTCTTCGCGAGGCAGGGCGTTACCAGAAACGCCGCCGCGACGACCGTCACGATCGTGAGCGTCCAGATCTTCTTCATAAGTCGCCTCTCCTTTTTTAAAATGACAGTTCGATGTGCATCGGAAACGGAATGGGAATACGTCAAAAGTGGCGCTGATTATAGAAGGTAGCCCCGTCCAAATCAAGCGCAAACTGAAAAGAAATAATCCCGTCCAATCAGTGAGTTGAGTCGATCGCGGTCCGGTTGGGACGGAGCGCCCGTTTCGATTTTGTTACGGTTCGCGGGTCGCCCCGGATCTAACGGGATCCTTTATCGACAGGGGCTCCTGACCGCTATAGTGAATTACCCCGCCTACAAGGCGGGGCATCTGGAAAGGCAATGAGGGGGATTGCATCCCCCTTGCCCCTGCTCCGCATTCATCCCCGTCCACAGGACGGGGTATTCTGCGGGATATTCATAAAAGGAGACGGTAAAGAAATGTCGTTCGAAAAGAGAGTTGTGATCGTTACGGGAGCAGGATCACCGAGAGGGATCGGACGCGCCATAGCCCTGACCCTGGCGGAAAAAGGCGCCGATGTGGTTGTGGGTGACCTGGATCCGGCAGGCGCTGAAAAAATCGCCGAAGAGATCAGGGCCATGAAGCGCGGCGCCATGGCCGTCCAGGTCGACGTGACCAGGCAACAGGACGTCACCGAACTCGTTCGTACAGTGCTCGACCGGTTCGGCAGGATCGACATCCTGGTGAACAATGCAGGGATCACCCAGCCGATCAAAGTGGTGGACATGACGGAAAACGACTGGGACCGCATCCTGGCGGTGAACCTGAAAGGAACGTTTTTATGCTCCAAGGCCGTTCTCTCCACGATGATCAAACAAGGGTACGGCCGCATCGTGAACTTGAGCTCTGTTTCGGGAAAGCGGGGTGGGGGCGTTTTTGGGGGGGCGCACTATTCCGCGGCCAAGGCAGGAATTCTCGGATTTGCCAAGGCCCTGGCGCGGGAGGTTGCCGCGCACGGGATTACCGTCAACTCCGTTGCTCCCGGACTGATCGCCACGGACATCCGCGGAGGCCTCGAGTCGCTCGAACGCCAGAAGGAAATGTCCAGGGACATCCCATGCCAGAGACTGGGAACGCCGGAAGAAGTGGCTGCAGCCGTTGCGTTTCTGGCATCCGAGGAAGCCGCTTACATAACCGGTGAGGATATCGATATTAATGGCGGTTCCCACATGGATTAGCTTCACGGCCCTTGATGCGTCCCCGGTCAACCGCCTGGTGTTTTCCCCGGGCTGTTCAAAAATGGCCAGATGCAAGGCCCCCGAAATCCCGAGGACTGAGGCGTACTTTGTCGTACGCCGCAGGGACGAGGGATGAGGGAAACGCCGCAGATGGCCGTTTTTCAACAGCCCGTCAGAAGACCTGCCAGCCGCTGTACAACCTCGCCATCTCGATCACCCGGCTGTAAACCCGCTCCAGGGGTTTCCACTCCTCGGGAACGGCATAACCCCAGCTCATCGGGAAGGTCGCCTCACCCCCGCTTCCGGCCAGCGTGAGCTCGCGTATCAGTGCCTCGTTTCCTTTTTGCGGTTTCTTGTCGGTGAGCGGGGACACCGAATCGGGCAGGATGCCGAACAGCGCCTTCCCGTCCTTGACGGGCACCTTGTATTTCTTGCGCTGACCGCCCCAGGCGAGAAACAGCTCGAACTCGTCCTCCTCGAACAGCGGCAGGTTGGCTCGCGTGAGCCGTATCTCCGCCACGGGGCCCAACTCCTTCAGGCGAACCCGGATCTCCGACGGTTCGAGCGCTTTCAGTTCGATCTTGCCGGCAGGCTGCTTTCGACGGGCCATATCGAGACACCCCCCCAGGGAAATGAATGGTCCGGAAATCAGGAAAGAACTCTACACGAAATCCCTATCACAGCTTGACGAAGAATTGAAGGGTTCAGAACGATTCGGGCATGATATAAGATAATTTTGATGCCGCTGCCACCGGGAGAGGATTGACGCATTGAGTTCGTCCGGACGATTCGGTTATCTCTATGTTGCCCTGTCAGCCCTGCTGTTTGCCATCTCGGGGACGGCCTCCAAGTTTCTCTTTCACCAGGGCGTCACGCCGTATCAGCTTGTCCAGATCCGGACGGTGATCGCCTCGGCGGTCCTGTTGGCATGGCTTGCGGCCGCGAACCCCTCCGCGCTGAAAATCACCCGGCAGAGCCTGCCCCGCTTCATCATCCTGGGATTCGTGCTTGCGGCAACCATGTTCACCTACTTCTACGCCATCAGCAAGATCCAGGTGGCGGCGGCGATCCTGCTCCAGTTTCAGTCGCCGGTATTCGTTGCCGCATACGCCCTGGCCTTTTCCGGGGAGCGCCACTCCACGTCAACCCTTCTGGCCATTGCGGGCTCCGGCCTCGGCTGCTATCTGGCCGTCGGCGCCTATACGCTCGACCTGCTGAGCCTCAACAAAGCGGGAATCATCGGCGGGCTGAGCGCTGCGGCCTTCCTGGCCTGCTATACCCTTCTGAGCGAATCGGCCCTGCGCCGGCACAAACCCTGGACGGTACTCTTCTATGCGTCCCTCTTCTCCGCGGCGGCCTGCAACATCCTGCTGCCGCCCTTCGAAGGGCTGACCCGATCCTACAGCGCCACTCAATGGTTCTGGATCCTGTTCATCAGCATTGCCGGCACGGCGGTCTCGCTGGGCCTCTTTAACAAGGGCCTGCGCTTGATCCGATCCACCCACGCCAGCATCACGGCAACCCTGCAGCCCATCGCCGCCGCCGTGATCGCCTACTTTTTTCTCGATGAAATCATGAGACCCTGGCAGGTATTCGGCGTTGTCCTTGTCGTTGCGTCCATCATCATGCTGCAGACGGGGAAAAGAGATGCGTAACCTGAATCGTTTCCGGGTTGAGATACCGTGAAACGGTTTTTCGGCCAATCTTTCCCTCGGCCGAACACCGCTTCAACCGCCTTCCTGAGGCGCTGGACGAGCGGCGGTCCCGGCTCGGCCGTGAGTCGCTCCTCCAGCGCGGCAAGGACCGAGCGGTAGTACCAGGCCTGCTGGTTACGACCCCGCCTGAAACGCGTCCAGACTTCCTCCCCGACCCGTTCCCGGTCCTCCCGGATGGCCCGCAGGTTCTCGATCTTGTCGGCGCAGGACACGAGGAGGACGGCCTCGGAGGCCGTCCTCAGGAACTCGATGGTGTGTGTCTTTCTTTCCTCCCAGGGCTTTGACTTGTCCGGCTCCGAGGCGCCTTCCACGATCCGGGCGACGGGATCCCCGAATGTGTGCCGGATTTCGTCGAGGCTCAAGGGCGTGTCCTCCACGGTGTCGTGGAGGATGCCCGCCACAACCACGTCCTCCGCGCAGCAGGCTTCGAGGAGAATCTTCGCCACGGCAAGAGGGTGGACGATGTAGGGGATTTTCGTTCCCTTCCTGCATTGCCCGCGATGGGCGCGGGCCGCGAGTTCGATGGCATCGAAGATGGCAGTCATGTGCAGCCCCGGTCAATGCGGTATTACTTTCCCGGCAACCGGTTTTTGTATACATCAAAGGGCAGTCGGGGTCGAGATGAAAACCCGGCCGGGGTGAAGAAGTAATCAGTTGACGAGTTGATAAGTTGATAAGAGGCAAAACGAAGGAATTCGGGTTCCTCTTTCCCAATACCCAATTCCCAGTTCCCAGTTCCCGATTCCCCCGGCTACTGCCGCGCAGCGGGCGACTCTGCAGAAGCCTGGCGGGCAGAAGACGGTTCAAGAATATTCAGGTTTAGGGGTTCAGCAGCAGCGATCTGCGACAGCGGATAAGGCGTTTTTGCGACCAGAGCCGACAGTCGGGCCGCAGGGGTGGCGAACCCCATCCGGGTGTCCTGCTTGTCCCCGCCCCAGAAGATGGCGACCACTTCGCCCCGTGAATTGCAGACGGGGCTTCCGCTTGCCCCGTAGGTCAGCGGTGTGGCAAGCCGGATTCCCGTCCAGGGATGTCCGTACGCGGGAGACACGGTGCCTTCGGCCAAAGCATCGGTGAAGACCTTGTGGCGGCTGACGACAAGGACCCGGTCGCCTGCATCGGAGGAGGCATTCACGGCCAGGGCCCTGATCTCGTCAGGAGGGATGCCCGTCGAGAGCAGGATGAGGTCATTTGCGGCATCCTCGGCCACGACACCGCGGACAGGGTATTTCTGCCCCTGTTGTGTGACGATTTCGGCATGCTCCACCCCGCGCATTACGTGGTGATTGGTGACGACGAGGCCATCGCCGCCGTAGAAAAACCCCGTGCCGTATCCCTTGCCCGGGCAGCTGACGAGCACGACGGAGGGGGCCACTCTCCGGTAGAGATCCTGGTTGCTGAGCGCATGCACAACGGGTTGCTCCGGTGTCGTCATCTTCACGACCACCCTCTGGGCGGCATTCTTGACCCGCTTGGCAAACTGGTACTCCCGCGATCCGCTGAGGGTCTCCCTCAGCGCGGTGAAGTGAAAGCTGGTGACGCTGCAGGTGATGACGCCGAGGACGATCACGAAGGACAGCACGACACGGCGGCGCAGCAGCTTTCTGAACCTTCGGTAGAAGAGCACCGTGAGCAGGATCGTGATGTAGAACGGCCCGCGGATGATGATGGAAGGCTTCTGCGTCATCGCGATGGCTTCGCGCAGGATGACGTAATCGCAGTATGCGAAGGCGATCCCCGTGACCGCCAGGACGGCGCCCAGAAAAAACAAGGCCCGGCGGCTGAAGGACTCTCTCAGTCTCCTGTAGAAGAGCACAGCGAGCAGGAGCACAACAAGAAACAACGACGCAACGATGATCATCCGGGTCCTCGTCGAAAACCGTTATCCTGGCAGCCCCCTATCGAAAGAGGGCTCCGCAAGTAACTTATCGGCTGTTTTCGACGGAAATTGAGGGAAAAAACAAAGGGTTGGCAGGAAACCGTTGCGTGGTCGCAGCCGATGGGAAGAAGGAAACGAATCAACTGGCGTGGCCGCACAGCGTCACGACCGGAGAGACGGAACAGACCGGATAGACTCTTGATTTTAGCGTTGTGCCCTCAGCGTGGCCGCCTGGCGGAGATATTCCGTGGCTATGTCCTGGCGTCCCCGCTTCTGCATGATGAGCCCCATCTGATCGAGACAGACCGCCATGCCCTGTGTCTCCCCCAAACCCCGGAAGATCTGGTGGGCCTTTTCGTATTGGCCGAAAGCGATTTCGTGGCGATCGAAGCTCATATTGTGCCTCGCTTTGTCGAGCAGGTCGGTCGCTTCGCCGAGCTGCTGTTCGCGCCACCGCCTGCGCTCCTCCTGGACTCTTGCCTGCTGTTCCAGAACCCTCCGCCGCTCCTCTTCCATCCTGCGCTGGACCTCGCCCGGCTGCGGCACCGGATCACCACCCGCCGCCTGCCCGGTGTAAAGGATGGGCAGGCTCGCCACGGAAAATGGCGAGGCCGGGGTCAGGCCCGAGATGATCTCACCCGGCACGGCGATCCCGATGTGGGACGCCTGGCGATGGACGCGCGTCGCGATGCCGACGACCTCTCCCTTCGTGTTCACAACGGGGCTCCCGCTCGAGCCCGGGGAGATGGGCGCCGAGATCTGGATCAGCCGCTTGCCCCCGGCCAGCGGGCGAATCGCGGAAACGAGGCCGTCGGTTATGGTCTGCGCAAGCTGGGGGTGGTAGGGTGTTCCGATGACCACGATCTTGTCGCCCACCTGCGGCAGGGATGGGGTCATCTTGAGGGTCCGGATGCTGTCAACGGGCAGGATGGCGGAGAGGATAACGACATCGTTCTCTGCATCGGCGGCGGCGATTCCCCTGATGTCCATCGTCGTGCCGTTTTTCGTCTTGATCTTGAGGGACGAGGCCCCCTCGACGACATGATAATTGGTCGCTACCATTCCCCAGGGATCGATGAAAAACCCCGTCCCATGGCCGCGGGTCTGCCCGGATTCATTGAGGTTGTAGACCACGACGACGGAGGGGCTGACCCTCTCGTAGATCTCCTGCACGCTCAGGGCCCCTTCCCCGGCCGCTGTCCCCCTCAAAGACGCGCCGGGAATCCCGTCGCCGGAGACGATGGCGGTCTGCACGGGAGCTTCGGCAACGGGGAGAGCGGTCTTGCCTGCCGGGACGGCCGCCGTGTCCGTCTTGCCTTTGTCCGCAAACCCCAGCCAACCCGCTGCGCCGGAGAGGCCCACGATGATCGCCAGCAGGATGGCCATGCCTCCGGTGCTGAGCGCCTCCCTGAGCTTGTTGAAGAAAAGCACAACGAAGAAAAGAAGGACCAGGGTGAGGCCGATGAGGATTTTCAGCATCTTCTACGCTCCGGGTTCAATTGCAGGCTGGGGGTCGCTCTTTGCATACCCGCCAGCCTCGGAAAGGAATCCACTGTTTATTGTCGGCTGATTTCAGATAAAATTTAGCCCTTGCCGGGTCCCGGCCAGGGAAGATCCTCCAGGGGGTTTAACCGGACCCTGTCAATGACCCGCTCGAAGGTCAGGCCGGGATGATTTCATCTTTCCTGGCGATCCAGGCCAGGAGTTGCAGGCAGCGCGATGTCCGGCAGCCTGTGTCCCGACCCATGACCTGTCCCCGATCCGATTTTTACGTGTACGCTCCCCTCTCAGTCCTGTGAGGGAAAGCGGGTCATCCGTCGCCGTTGCGAAGGGATATGGCTTATGATAATCTCCACCCATATTCATGGCTGCGCCTCCCGGTGCATTTTCCCTCCGCGGGTAAGCGAGTCAGACCGATAAATCGCCGGCTTCCAAGGGCCATTGCACCCGGCCTGGGGTAGAGCCTTTTTTATGAGCTCAAAAATATTAGGGGAAAACCATGCGCCTGCTCTTGATCGAGGATGACCTGAAGATCGCTTCATTCGTACTGAAGGGATTCAGAGAGGCGGGCTTCGTCGTTCACCATGCCAGGGAGGGAGAGACGGGCCTCCACATGGCGCTTCATGAGCCCTACGATGCAGCCATCATCGATATCATGCTGCCCAAACTGGACGGCCTGACCCTCATCCATCGATTGCGGCTCGAAAAAATCAATACGCCTGTCATCATTTTGAGCGCAAAAAGATCGGTGGATGATCGGGTGAAGGGGCTTCAGAGCGGCGGTGACGACTATCTGACGAAACCCTTTTCATTCTCCGAGCTGCTGGCAAGGGTGCAGGCATTGATCCGGAGAGCGACGGGGGCAAAAGATGCGACTCGCCTCGTCGTCGCTGACCTGTCCATGGATATTCTCAAAAGGGAAGTGCTTCGGGCGGGGAAAAAGATCGAATTGCAACCCAGGGAATTTTCGCTGCTCGAGTATCTGATGCGCAACGAAGGAAGGGTCGTTTCCAAGACCATGGTCATGGAGCATGTATGGAACTACGATTTTGTCCCGATGACAAACGTGGTTGAGGCCCGGATGTGCATCCTGAGAGAGAAAATCGATAAAGAGTTCAGTCAAAAGCTCATCCATACGGTCCGCGGAGCGGGATATGTCCTTAAAGGCAACCCTTAAGATACGCCGGACGCTCGCATTCCGGCTCACATTATGGTACGCGACCGTGTTTACGGTCTCGTCTCTGGTAGCGTTCTCCATCTTTTATATCATTATCTCCAATGTGATTCAGGAACACACCGACCAGGCCCTCTTGAAGGAAATGGCCGAGGTTGCTTCCATTTTGAAATCAAAAGGAGAGGGTTCTTTCAAAGCCGAAATGAGTATCGAAGCGGAAGCCGAGGGGGTCGGCAATATATTCTTTCGTCTGCTGGATCCGGCGGGCAGCGAAATTGCCGCAACGAACATGTCCTCCTGGAAGGGCATCGGTACAGACAGCAGAGCGCTGGAGCGCGTCAAGGGGGGGGAACCCTCCGTATTCGAAACGATATCCGTCCCTGAGCGGATGGATAAGGCGCGAATCGTCTACGGGGCCGTCGGGACGGGTCGATTCCTGCAAATTGGTTTTTCCCTGGAAGACGATGCCCGATTCCTTGAGACATTCCGGAAAGTCTTTGTGCCGAGCATCATGATCATCATGGTCTTTTCCACCTTGATCGGATGGTTCATGGCCTCACATGCATTAGCCGGTCTCAAGGGAGTGACAAAGACCGCGCTCGACATATCGGAGGGGGCTTTTGAGAAAAGGGTGCAGGTCCATGCCAAGGGGGATGAAATCGAGCAGCTTGCCGTGGCCTTCAACCGGATGCTGGACCGTATCCATGATCTGGTCAAAGGCCTGAGGGAAGTGACGGACGATATCGCCCATGACCTCAGGACCCCGATCGCCAGAATAAGAGGGCTTGCCGAGGCGGAGTTGAATGCGGGGAAATCAGGTGATGAATCGAAAAAACTTGCGGCGGACACCGTGGAGGAGTGTGACAACCTGCTTCACATGATCAACACCATGCTGGAGATTTCCGAAACAGAGGCGGGGATCGGCCAAGCATCCAAAGTGCAAGCGGAGCTGACGCAGGTGATCGGCGAGGCCCTTGACCTTTTTCGACCGATCGCCGAAGAAAAAAACATCCATCTCGTATCTCAACTTCCCGATCGGGTCATTATCCGTGGGAACATCCACGGCCTTCAGAGAATCGTCGTGAATCTTCTGGACAATGCCATCAAGTACACACCCGCAGGGGGAACCGTATCGGTATCCCTGCGGGATGAAAACGACCCTGTGGAGATTGTCGTTCACGACACGGGAATCGGCATTTCCGAGGAGGATCTGCCCCTCGTTTTTAACCGGCTGTACCGGTGTGACAGCAGTCGTTCGCAACCGGGGTTCGGACTGGGACTGAGCCTTGCCCTGGCGGTCGCCCGTGCGCACGGCGGAAACATCACTGCAACAAGCCAACCCGGCCGGGGAAGCACATTCACCGTCACTCTTGCCCGGTAGCTTATCCATGATCGCCCGGGTCCCCCCTGCCCCAACATTACCAAATCATAATCCCCCGATAATCTTCCCATAATCTTCCCGTGCTAAAAATGACACGATGGATGTCAGGGCGCATTTTCCGGAGAGGAAGGGCCTCTCTTCGATAGCCGCCGGACGGAACCCTTTCCGCCGCGCTTTTCCTGCACGCAGGGCAGGCGGCGGTCACGAAAGCCATGGGAATTTCAGGTGACGGATGCCAAAAAGCCGCTACAACATCTTGTTTCTTGCCTGCACGATCAACGTTTTCTGCTTCACCCTTCTGAGGGCTGTCCTGTACATCAGGTCATGGGGCGTCATGGATCACTCCCTGTCGAATGCCCTGCGCGTTTTCGGCCTGGGTTTTCTGTATGACGTGATCTTCAGCCTCTACTTCAGTATTTTTTTTGCGATCTTCCTCCTCGCTCTTCCGAATAAAGCCTATAACAGCAGGATCTTCAAGGGGCTCTGCCATCTGTCTTTTTTTGTATTTCTTTACGCCCTCTACTTCACCCAGATTGCAGAGTGGCTTTTCTGGGATGAATTCAGCACCCGCTTTAATTTCATAGCCGTTGACTATCTGGTTTACGGCACCGAAGTCACTCACAACATCTATGAATCCTACCCGGTTGCTTATCTCTTGGCAGGACTCCTTGCTGCCGCCCTGATCACCCATTACGCGGCCAGGAATCGCCTGACGGACCTTTTGCGTCTCCAGGAAAGTTTTCGAAAAAGGCTGTTCATCACGTCGTCGATCCTGCTGGCGTCCCTTGCCTCGTTTTATTTCGTCGGGCAATCCCCGAGGGATTCTTTTGTGAACAATTACGCGAGGGAGCTGGCCTCCAATGGGCCCTATCAACTGGTCGGCGCTTTCAGGAATAACACCCTGGATTATGAAACGTTTTATGTTCGAGGGGATGACACCCAATTGTCCGGATTGTCGAAACGATCCGTCTCCAAGAATCCGGAAGAGGGGGATCTGTTCGACATCTCTCGGCGCATCCAACCGGGCGCGAAGGAACGGCAACTCAACGTTATTTTAATCTCCATTGAGAGCCTGAGCGCCGAGTTCCTGACCCGCTTCGGCAATCGGGAAGGCATCACCCCCTTTATGGATGGCCTGCAGAAAGAGAGCCTGTTCTTCACCCAGCATTTCGCCACAGGGACCCGGACCGATCGGGGCCTGGAGGCAATTACGCTCTCCATCCCGCCCACGCCCGGCCGATCGCTGGTAAAGCGGCCGGACAATGAACACATCTACAACCTGGGCTTCGAATTCAAAAACCGCGGATACGATGTCGCGTTCCTGTACGGGGGCAGGGGATATTTTGACAATATGAACGCTTTTTTCTCCGGAAACGGCTATCGGATCATTGACCAGACGGATCTGAAAAGCAATGAGGTCACATTCAAGAACGCCTGGGGCGTGTCAGACGAAGACCTGTACCGGAAAGCCCTGAGGGAGGCCGATGCCGCATACGGCAGGGGCAGTCGCTTTTTTTATCACGTCATGACCACCAGCAACCACAGGCCGTTTACGTACCCGGAAGGGAAAATTGACATTCCATCCGGAACAGGCCGATCCGGCGCCGTCAAATATACCGATTACGCCTTGCAGGAGTTTATCGCGTCGGCAAAGAAACGGAAATGGTTCGACGATACCGTATTTATCGTTGTTGCCGATCATTGTGCCGGCAGTGCCGGCGAGGTCGGGCTGCCGGTCAGGAAATACCACATCCCCCTGTTCATCTATTCCCCGAAGAATATCGGACCGGGGGAGATCGCCAAGACGTCCAGTCAGATCGACATTGCCCCCACTCTTCTTGCGCTGCTGGGATTCAGCTATGAAAGTCATTTCTGGGGCAATAACATCTTAAGCGAAGATTTTGCGGAGAGGGCCCTGATCGGCAATTATCAAAAGCTGGGATTGTACAAGGACGAAAAGCTGGTGATTCTATCGCCCCGGAAAAAAATTGACGTGATGGAAAAACCCTTGATGCAGAATCAGATCGCGAACGGGACGACGGCCGACCCCCTCTCTCTCGAAGCCATGGCATACTACCAGGGGGCTGATTTTATCCTGAAACACAGAATGAACCGGTGGGAATATGCCCGGCGGAGCGACCCGGTAGTAGCGCGGGCCTCACACTGATGAATGCCCTCTTCCGTCGCACTGTAGAAAATGGATACGGACACGTCCCGACCTGAATACCTGTCTCATCCGTCCCAGGTCCCTTTTTCATTCACTGGTCACTGGCCACTAGCCACGGATCACCGCTTTATTTGAACTCCCCCGTCTCGTCGAAGGGAATCCGGAAGGATGGGGCGCCTGTGTGAATCGACCCCTTGAGCCGGTACTTGAACCCCGAGGCGTAGCTGCCCTTTCTCGCTTCCGAGAGCTGGCGCAGGATGCTGGTGAGCCCCGTGTAGGCCTCCACCTCGACGATCTTGGTGCTCAGGCGCTCGATCTTCAGACTCTGGTTGGAGACCCCTCGGGCGAAGGGCTGCCCGTTGATCTCGAGCTCGAAGGCCATGCCGTTGATGTCCAGGTCCGTTTCCGTGGGGTTCTGGATTCGCAGTTCCAAAAGGAACGTCTGTTCCAGGAGCCGCATTTCTTTCGGCGTGACGTTTACGATGTCGACGTGCGGCTTCTCCCCCATCCAGAAGAGAGAGGCGCAGCCGGAAACCAGAATCACCAGGATCACAATCCAGGCCGAAACGACTGTTCTTTTCATTTCCTCCGCCTCCTTCCCCATCCTTTGAACGGGCTATAGATATCAAAAATCCGCCGGAAATGGAACCGGGACAACGAACACCCGATGGACGATTCCGGCCATTTCATCTCAGTTCATCGGCCTGGCTGCCACTACGCCGCGCTCCCCCTCCGTCAGCAAGCACCCCTCCAGGCATCGAGTGCCGCAGGACCCATCGCAGGGCTCAACGTGGGTGGTGACGCTTGCGCCGGGGAAGCGTTCCCGGATCTCCCGGGCAAACTCCTGCGTGATGCGGTGGGAGGCCTCGACGGTCATCTGCGAGTCCACCTTGATGTGAAACTCGACGAAGCGGAAATGGCCGGACTTCCGGGTTCGCAGCTGGTGGTAGCCCTTTACGACAGGTTTTCGCTGCAGGATCAACGATTCGATCCACGCGATCTCCTCGCCCGGCAGCTGAACGTCCAACAGGTCACGTGCCGACTGCCTCGTGAGATCCCAGGCCGCCTTGATGATGAGCAGGGCCACCCCGATGCCCGCCGCGGGGTCCACCCAGTGCAGATCGACCTCCGGGGCAAAGAGATCAGCGGCCCAGATGACGGCCAGGGCGGCCATGACGCCGGCCGAGGTGTACACGTCAGTCCGCAGGTGCCACCCGTCGGCGATCAGGGCCACCGAATCGGTTTCCTTTCCCACCCGGAAGAGCTTCCGGGAGACGAACGTGTTGACGACAGCCGACAGCAGCATGACAGCAACGCCCCAGGCAGCCATCTCCAGGGGCTCCGGGAGGACGATCTTCTGCGCCGCCTCGTAGATGATCCATCCGGCGGCCAGAAAGATGAGGATCGCTTCGACGGTCCCGGAGATGTTCTCGATCTTGCCATGGCCGAAGGGGTGCTCCCGGTCGGCGGGAATGCCCGAGGTGCGGACGGAATAGTAGGCGATCCCGGCGGCAACAAGATCGACGCCGGAGTGGATCGCCTCGGAAATGACGGAGACGGAGCTGATCGCAAGTCCCACGGCGAGCTTCAGCACGACGAGCATCGTGTTGGAGATGACCGACAGCAGCGCAACCCGCCTTTTCCTCCGATCCGTTTCCACGATAAGGGCTCCATCGTCAAACGAAGAAATCATACACGACCGACTGCTTCTTGCAAAGCGGATTTGCGGCTCTTCCGACTTGCTTTTTGGCGGCCCCTCCCGTATGGTTCCGGCAGGCTACACTTCCGGCGGGTTGCAACGAAATGATCGGCAACGAAAAGAAGATCCTCCTCTTCCCCGTGGCGTCTCATTTTCTCTTTCACTTCTACGAGATCGCCTTCCCTGCGCTCGCCATCCCGCTCACGCTGTCGTTGAACATGAGCCTCAAGGACGTCCTCGAGCTGGGGTTTCCCATGTACCTCATGTTCGGCCTCTTCGCCCTTCCCTGGGGGTTTTTCGCCGATCACTTCAGCAACCGGCTCGCCCTCATGATCGGCTTTTTTGGCTGCGCCGCGGGCTCCTTCCTCACGGCCCTGTCGTCGACTCCCACCGGTATCCTGTGGTCGCTGGCCGTCGTCGGTATTTTCTCCTGCATCTGCCACCCTGCAGGCATGGGTCTCATCTCCCATGGGGTGAAAAACCGGGGGACGGCCCTGGGCATCTTCAGCGTGGCGGGGACCGTCGGGCTCATCGTGGGGCCCTTCCTGGCGGGGCTCATGAACTGGCTGGCGGGCTGGAAGGTGGCCTATGCCGTCATGGGCGCCGTGAGCCTCCTGTGGGGCATCGCCCTCATCTTCATCCAGATCGACGAGACCCCCGTCACGCAGGAAAGCGCCACTGCCGGCGGCGTGGGGAACGGCAACGTCTTCCCGCTGGGGACCGTCATCCTTTTCTTCTGGATCGTCATGCTGGGAGGGCTTGTCTACCGGATCAACATCGTGGCCCTGCCGGCCTTCCTCGAGTTCAAGGCGGGGTTCCTCTCGCGGGCCTTTCACGATCTTCTGAATATCCCGGACCTGGCGGCCACCGCGACGATGGCCGCTGCCACCCTGACGTCCCTGATCTATGTTGCGGGGATCTTCGGCCAGCTCTGGGGAGGCCGGATCGCCGACCGTCACGAGCTCAGAAGGCTCTACATCGTCTTCAATGCCGCCATCCTGCCCCTGGCGCTGCTCATGGCTTTTCTCACGGAACAGTACCTTGTCGCCGCGGCGGCGGCCTACGTGTTTTTTGCATTGGGGATCCAGCCCATCGAGAACAGCCTCATTGCCACGTTCACTCCCCCTCGCTGGCGAAGCACCGGCTACGGCCTTGCGGCGATCCTCATCTTCGGCGTGGGGGCGCTCGCCGTCTACCTTGTCGGCTGGGTCTCGACCCGCTGGTCGCTGGGAACGGTCTACCTGTTCTCGAGCGCCTTGCTCGTGCTCATCGTCGTGAACATCGTCTTCCTGTTCGGCGCAACGCGCGGGCGCGAGCTGCGCAACAGGCGATCATCCTGAGCAAAGGGGTATCGGATCGGGGAAAGGATGAAAAGGGGGCCTCAGGAGTTTCCGGCCGAGAGCTTCACCCGCTCCCCGCCTATCTCCAGGGTGGTCTTGGAGTATGTATATTTTTTGATGATCAGGTCGTCCCGGAAGTGCATCACATCCACACCGCGGCGCCGCTCGGGCCTTCCCTTGCGGCCCTTCTCCGTGGAAGGCCAGTCGAGGGACCAGCGGAAGAGCGCCTTTTCGGCCTTCTCGTCGACAAAGAGATCCTCCGTCGTGAAGCGAAAGCCGCCGTGACTGGCAAACCAAGGCGCCCAGGCCTGCCGCAGGGCGTCCTTGCCCTTCACGCGGCTGCCCGTCCAGTTTTCGAACTCCACCTCGTCGTGGAGAAGTTCCATGACCCTGTCGAGGTCGTGCTCATTCCAGGCGTCATTCCATCGCGTCAGCGTCGAGATGGTTTGCTCTCTGTCCAGCATGTCCGTTCTTTTCGTTTGTTTCGTTCATCCAAATCCCCCCTTCCCCCCCTTTACAAAAGGGGGGCACGTTTTGTATTTTCCCCCTTTGAAAAAGGGGGATGAAGGGGGATTTATGTCCTCTTGCCTTGCGGCTTGTGGCTTGCGGCTGCTTACTTCAAGATGATCTTCGAATCCGGTCCCTGCGCGTTGGGAACGATGATGCGCGACTGCTCCTGGCGCTGCGCCTCCTTGATCTCCTCGGCGAGCTTCGCCAGGAACTGGTCCATCACCTCGGGGAATTTCTCGGCCGCTTCCTGGAGATTTTTCGCCTCGATGGGGAATTGAACCGGCAGAGGACCCTGGGGGGACATGATGTTCGTCTGCCCCACGAACACGAACTTCCGCGTTTTGTCGATCTCGCCGTTGGGCTTGACGGGCGTGAGCTGGCGGATGGCCGCCGTGCGCATGTCCGTGTACATCTCTTCCCTGTAGAGGTTTTGCAGGTTGACCTTGACCTTTTTCTTTTCCGTATCTTCCATGTTCATGATTTCTCCTCGCTTTGGGGTCCGGGATCGGACTTGATGCCGCTCCCATAACACATTCCTTGCCCCGGGACAATCCTTTGGTTGCGCGTCAGGGCCGGTGACAGATATCCGGAGGTAAAGCCACCGGTTCAAGATCGCGAAGTAAGGAAGTTAGGAAGAGCAGAAAATCGGAGCGGATTTTCGGATCATTTCTTCACCCGATCTTCCTCGCTTCCGCTCCTCCGATCTTCGTGAACTCGACGTCCCCGCGGCCCGCGAAGGGGAAAGGAGGCTTCCCTATACCCTATACCCTACACCCTATACCCTACACCCTCGTCCCTGGTCCCTAGTCCCTTTCTTCTACAATGGCCACCGGCCGACACCAACCGGCGCTCGCCCCCTTTACCTTGACGGGGAAGCAGCAGAGTGTGAACCCGTGGGGGCGGCCAATGGCCGAGAGGTTGGCCATCTTCTCCATGTGGCAGTAGCCGATGTCGATCCCGGCAAAGTGGGCTTCCCAGATTACCCGTGCATCGCCGGTGCGTTTGAATTCCTCGGCGATATAAGGCAGCGGCCTGTCCCAGCTCCAGGCATCGGTGCCCACGATCTTGACGCCCTTCTCCAACAGCCGGAGGGTGCTCTCACGCTCCATGCCGGGCCCCTTCACGAGGTACTCCGGTGTGCCCCAGGCTGCATCCGCCCCCGTCTGGATCACGACAATGTCGAGGGGCTTGATCTCGTAGCGGATCCTCTCGAGGGCCTTGCGGACGTCAACCGTGGTGATGCGCTCGCCATCCGCCTTGTGCCGGAAATCGAGGACGACCCCGTCGCCCATGCACCACTCCAGGGGGATCTCGTCGATCGTCATGGCGGGCTTGCCGCCGTCCATGGTGGGGTGATAGTGCCAGGGGGCGTCGAGGTGGGTGCCGCTGTGGGTGGTGAGGTGGACGAACTCGAGCGACCAGCCCAGCCCGCCCGGGAGCTGCTCTTTTCTCACCCCGGGGAAGAAATCCTGCATCTGTTCGGCGCCCTGCTCGTGGCCGACGTAGTCGATTTTCGGGATCATCATGGGCGGGTCGCTGGGAAGCCCCGACTCGATGGCGATGCTGAGATCGACAAAGCGCCTTTTCTTCATGAACTCCCCCTTCCTATCTCTCCTCGTAACCGAGCGGCATGACATAAAGGGGCATCGCATCGGCTGCAAGGCCCAGCCCCTTGCGGATCGCACCCTCGTCGATGCCCGCAACGAGGCAGGTCCCGACACCGCGGGCCGCGCTCATGAGATACACGTTCTGCGCGATGGCGCCTGCTGTCGCGTGGGCCCAGCGCAGCCGCTCCTCGCCGCTGGCGAAAAAACCGGGGTATTTCCCCGGGTCGGCCACCAGCACGAGCACGTGGGAGGCCCGCCCGACAAACCGCTGGCCCGTAAGGCGCTCCTTAAGGCCGGCCGGTGCGGCGGCCTTCAGTCGGTGGGCCGATGCATCGTAGCGCCAGGCGCCTTCATCGCTCACGACATAGATGTCGATGTACTCGTTGCCGAAGGCCGACGGGGCCGTGCGCCTGCCGTAGTCGCGGTTCACGCCGTTTGCCGCCCAGAGGATCGCGGAAAGGTCCTGCAGATTGAGCCTGGCCGTCGTGTAGTCACGCACACTCTTACGATTCTCCAACGCATTCACCAGATCCGACTGAACGGCTGCCGGCCGCTTTGGAAGGGAGATGTCTTTCGCTCCCGCACCGGATACGGGAAAAGCCAGCAGGACGATCGGCAGGGACAGGGCAATCCGCTTCAACCATCGGTTGTGCATCATCTCCATTGCTCCTTCATGGTCGCCCATGCAAGAAAAAGGACCCTGCCGCTCCGCGGCGAGGGCCCCTGCGTTCTACATCGGCTCCGTGGGGAAGCCGGCCTCCACCCATTCGTTCCACTCGCCCTTCAGGGCGTAGACCTTCTTGAACCCCAGTTTGATCATTTCCTGTGCCACCCAGGCACTGGTTGCCTCGTTGTGTCAGGCACAGTAGAGGACGATTTCCTTGTCTTTTGAATACTTGTCCGCCCAGGATTTTATATCCTGCTTGGGGTCTTCCCGGACGGCGCCCTTGATCTTGAGGTTGCTTTTAGCCAGATCGCCCGCCTGCCGCACGTCGATGACGACGAGCTCCGGCTTGCCCAGCATCGCCTTGAGTTCTTCCTTGCTCATTTTCTCGACCTGTGCCGAGACATCAGTGCCGGAAAGCAGCAGCAGGACAGCCAGTGCGAGGCCCATGACGACTGTGACGGTCATTCTGTTGCGCATCGGTTGAACCCTCCTTTCCATGGTCTTTCAAGGCTTTATCATCCCACAGAAAGGCAGAAATGAAAAGCGGCGCCCCGGGGGAAAAGAACGCTTGACAAATACGGCGGGAGTGTCTTTAATAATAAACAAGTTGCACTGAAATCCGATCTTCTTCTTTTCTCCGACCTTTCCCTTTCATTTCCCTTCTGTGTCAACGCTCTGCTTGCGAAATGTCGCTTTTTTCATGATCCGCCACGACGAACCGGATACCGGCCCTTGAACTCGTAACTCACCAAAAACCCTGTCCACTCTGTATGGAAAGGATGCCCCGTTCGTTCCGGGGGTTCTCTTTCCAAAATCAGCCTTTACCCTTAAGCATCCCCCGCGGTGCGCGCGGCCTGACGGGGATGTATCCATAGCAGGAGGGCTTCCGCTCAGGGGTTTCGCGGAAGCCCTCCTCGCATTTCATCTGCGGCTTACCGAGTGAGTTCGTGAGGCTGGTTTAAAATGCCCAGATGCAAGGCCCCTGCACAAAATTACGAAGTCAGGAAGCTATGAAGAGCGGAAGCCAGGAGTTGATGGAAGATTTCTTATCCGCTCTTCCTAACTTCTGCTCTTCCGATCTTCACAAGCTTGTCGTCTGAGGACGTTCGCAGATCCCGCAACGAGATGTCTCCTCCGTGGCCAGCATCACAGTCCCAGCCGGTCGCTGATCATACTCATCGCCTTCAGGGATAGCTCCGCGAATTCGTCCAGCGGGATGCCGATCTTTTCGCACTCGAGGATATTCTCGCGGCTCACCGAGGCGGCAAAGGCCTTCTCCTTCATCCGCTTCACCACCGACTTTGTCTTTACGCCGGCGATCTTTTTGTCGGGGTAGACCATGGTGGTTGCGATGATGAGGCCCGTGATCGTCTCGCCCGCCGCAAGGGCGTGCTGGAACTCGGTGCTTCTCTTCGTCCCGGCCGCCGTCTCGTTGTGCATCTTGATGGCGTCGATGATCTCGGCATCCAGGCCCTTCTCCTTCAGGATCCTCTCCGTCTCGAGGCAGTGCACATTGAGATCGGCATTGCAGAGCTCCACGTCCAGATCGTGCAGCAGGCCCGCCAGGCCCCACCTTTCCTCATCGCGCCCCAGCCTCCGGGCAAGGGCCCGCATGACGGCCTCCGAGGCGAGACAGTGGTTGATCATCCGTTCATTTTTGATATGCTGCCCGAGCAGCGCAAGCGCTTCATCCCGCGACATGGACATGGTTTCGTCTCCTTTGGCCCGCGGCTTTCCTTCACGTCGACTTTCTCATGAAGTTCATCATGGCCTCGCCGTAACGCTCGCCGGCAGCCACCCCCTTCGGGGCGATCGTCTCGAGGCGCGACCGATCCTCTGCCGAGAGGGTCACCTCGAGGGCCGCGATGTTCTCCTCCAGCCATTTCCTGCGCTTTGTCCCGGGGATTGGGATGATATCCTCGCCCCGGGCAAGCAGCCAGGCGAGGGCCAGCTGAGCCGCCGTGCACCCCTTTTCCTTCGCCATCTCGCCGACCGCTTTTGCCAGCGCCAGGTTCTTCCTGAGGTTCTCCTCCTGGAAGCGGGGATTCGTGCGCCGGAAATCATCCTCGCTCAGATCCTCCGGTTTTGTGATCTTTCCCGTGAGAAACCCCCGCCCAAGGGGGCTGTAGGCCACATAGCCGATCCCCAGTTCGCGGCAGACGGGAAGTGAGTCGTCCTCGTGGTCTCGTGTCCACAGGGAATACTCGCTCTGGAGGGCCGTGATGGGATGGACGGAAAAGGCACGCCGCAGGGTGTTCGGCCCTGCCTCCGAAAGGCCCAGGAAGCGAACTTTTCCTTCCTTCACCAGGCCGGCCATGGCCCCCACGGTCTCCTCGACGGGCACCTCCGGGTCCATGCGGTGCTGGTAGTAGAGGTCGATGACATCGACGCCGAGGCGCTTCAGGCTTGCCTCACAGGACGATCGCACGTACTCGGGCCTGCCGCAGAACCCGCGGTAGTTGGGGTCGGCGCTTCGCAGGATGCCGAACTTGGTGGCGAGGAATGCCTCCTTGCGCCGTTTGCGAATGGCCCGACCGACGAGTTCCTCGTTCGTGAAAGGCCCGTAGACGTCGGCCGTGTCGAGAAAATTCAGACCCACGTCGAGGGCCCGGTGGATCGTGGCGATCGACTCCGCCTCGTCCCGCGGGCCGTAGAAGTCCGACATCCCCATGCACCCCAGGCCCATCGCCGAAACGACGGGGCCGCTCTTCCCCAGCCGTCTTGTCTTCATATCTAGACCCTCCTTCACCCGTCTAATGAGAACTGCTTTTCACTGAACACCGGCACAGGTAAATTACCACATTCCCGCGGATCCGGGCAACACGGCTTTTTTGGTCGTCATGGTGTGCATCATCATCATGGTCTTCCTGCAGGTCCGGTACTGCGCACCCACGCCGCCGGCCCCGGCCGTGAAGCCGGCCGTTGACGCGGCGGCCAAGGCAGTGATGGACAAACTCGGCAAATTCATGGCGACCAAGCTGCCGAACGGGGTTGAGCTCAACCTTCCCGAGTTCGGCGTCGAGAAAAAACTGATTGCCTTCATCGAAGACAAAAACAAGCTTGTTGACAAAACGACCTGGTTTTCCTTTGATCGATTGGATTTCGAAACCGGAAGCGCAACGCTGAAACCGACCTCGGCGGAGCAGCTGAAAAACATCGCGGAGATCATGAAAGCCTATCCGAAAGTTGCACTGAAGCTTGGAGGGTACACGGATAATACGGGCAATGCAGACGCCAATCTCAAGCTCTCTCAGAAACGAGCTGAAAGCACCATGCAGGAGCTTGTCAAATTAGGCGTCGATGCCAAGAGACTGCAAACCGAAGGGTATGGAGAGAAGTATCCGGTTGCCGACAACTCCACGGAAGAAGGACGTGCGAAGAACCGGAGAATCGATCTTCGAGTCACGAGCAAGTAAGGGAAGAGATACGGCGAAGACAAGCCCATAGCCGGCAATGAAACCGAAGAGGGCCGGGCGAAAAACCGACGCGTTGAGCTCAGCTCGTGAAGTAATCCGCAAACAGGTCTCCGGCAGGGCGGCCTGCCGACCGCCCTGCCGGAGACCTTTCCATCCCGTCGATTCTAACCCAGCCTCACGGCCGTGCCGCTCACGCTGACCATGAGCATGCCGTTCTTCTCGCCGAGGACCTCGTAGTCGATGTCCACGCCCACGACGGCGTTTGCCCCGCGGGCCCCGGCCGCTTCCTCGAGCTCCTGAAAGGCGATCTCCCGGGCGCGCCGCAGCTCCTTTTCGTAGGAGCCCGAGCGCCCGCCCACGATGTCGCGCACCCCCGCGAAAAGGTCCCGGAAGATGTTGGCCCCGAGAACGGCCTCGCCCGTGACAACTCCCAGATACTCACGGATGGTTTTCCCCTCGACACCGGGCGTGGTGGTAACGATCATGGCCTGCCTCCTTTACTCGATTGCTGCCTGAAGATTCCCACAAATCGCCCGGGCGATCAACCCCGGGTTTGTGCCCGCCGTCCTGACCAAACTGCACAAGGCATCTTTCTTGCTTTGAATTCACTTCATCCCCGGCAGATCGTCAGGACAACCGGCGAAACACCCCCCGGGGCGAGGTGATCCATGTCGTACCGAAAGCTTGCAGCCATCGTCCTGGTTCTTTGCGTTGCGGCCTGCACGGGCGTAAAGGACGAGCCCCTTCCGCTCAGCCGTGAAAACATCGAGAAGTACGTCGCGGCAGTCGACAAGAGCTCCCGGAAGATCGAGCCCAATACGGGGACCGTCCTGGAACGGGTTGCCACCCTGTACAGGGACCCCCTCGAGAACAGCCTCGGCTACAGCTTCGACCGGACGCTCCGGCATTACTTCGTCAACCGGGCCGGCATCACGTCAGACCCCGCGTCGAAGGTCTTCGCCGACCTGATCACGCCGGGTGCCCAGGCCGTCCTCATGAATGCCGACGAAGCCTTGCGGGCAGGGATCATTTCGATAAAGACCCGCGACTTGCTTGCGATTCTGGCTAAGTTCCGCTGCGACCACGGCCTGCTTCTCGGCAACGGGGAGTGGGAGCGGATGAGCGGTTTCCTGGGCCTGGTATCGGACTGCGAAAAGGAAGGCGACGGGCCCTGCACGGCCGGGAGGCTCGTCGAGATGGCCATCGAACGGGAGATCATCCCGCGGCAGGAGATGGAGATCGCCTCGAAAGCCGCTGAGGAAGAGAGGCTCGTCTACGTCCGGAATTTCCTGATCGCGCATTTCAACCTCTCGCACTGGGAGGGCGCCCGGCTTTTCATCGGATCCGACGGAAGAGAAATCGAAATCTCATCCCTCTTCGATGACCCGGAAACTCAGATCATCACCAACGAGCGGGTCGTCTACCTGGCCGAGCAGTACGCGAAAATGATCAAAAAGGAAAAAAGCCTCCTGACGGAAAAAAGCAGCGCCCCCCTGCGGGCCCTGCAATCCGAACCGGGAAATCGCTCCTGACAGACGGGGCTTTCCTTTCATCCCCCCTCTTCGTATTGACAGGCGACGCAATTCCCCCTAGACTGCCCGTGGCGGCTCAGCTTGCCGCGCACTTCATGACCGGGCTCGCGTTCGCGATGACGGGAAAAGGGGCATCTTTCCGTTACCTGACCGGTTACGGGTCAATGACTGAAGGAGGGAGCTGTTATGGCGCTGGACCTGTCGGCAATCGGCAGTCCCATCGGTCCCATCGTCCGGGAATACGGATGGAAGGACGTCATCCTCTACGCCCTCTCGGTGGGCGCAGGATTCGACGAGTTGGGCTACACATGGGAGAAGGACCTCAAGGTCATCCCCACCTTCTCCGTCGCGACGATCTTCGACTTCTTCTGGGCCGTGGCGAAACACTCGAACCTGAACCCGAAGGGCGCCCTGCACGGCGAGCAGGAGATCCTCTTCCACAACCCCATCCCCGTCTCGGGGACACTCACCACCAACGGAACCATCACGAATTGCTTCGACAAGGGCAGGAAGGGCGCCGTCATCCGCGGCGAGAGCGTCACCATCCACTCCAACGGGACAACGCTTTACACCAACACCATGAGCATCTTCAGCCGGCTCGACGGCGGCTTCGGCGGCGAGGAAGGCTCCTCGCGGACGGTCGAGTTCCCCCGGGGCGCCCCCGACTTCACCGTCGATGCGCTGCCCTCGCCCGACCAGCCCCTGCTCTATCGCCTCACGGGTGACTTTTTCGCCCTGCACGTGGACCCCGAATTTGCCCGGGACTCGGGCTTCGAGAAGCCCATCATGCACGGCCTGTGCACCTTCGGCTTTGCCTGTCGGGCGCTTTTGAAAAGCCTCATCCCCGGTGAGCCCGAGCGCACCCGGCGAATGGCCTGCCGGTTCACACGGCCCCTGTACCCCGGCGAGCCCA
Organism: Syntrophaceae bacterium UBA2192; assembly: GCA_002327315.1. GTDB lineage: Bacteria > Desulfobacterota > Syntrophia > Syntrophales > UBA2192 > UBA2192. The sequence continues at coordinate 23,210 of DCVI01000027.1, forward strand.
TCCAGACTCTCATCTGGAAAACGAATGGTGGCAGGGCCCTCTGGCGGGTCGTCCACGCGGGCACGGGCCAGAGCGTCATCGACAACGGGGAGTTCGAGTACGGCGATCGCTGAGCGACCGCAGCCTACCTGTAGTAACAGATGTAGGAGGCGTCAGCGGGCACGTCGAGCTGGAATTTTCGGTTCGTCGCCACTTCGAATTGCTCGTACGGTTTGCAGGTCTTCCACTCCGACTGGCCGGGGAGTTTCACCTTCAGGACACCCGTCGTGACGACCATGATCTCCTTTTGGGATGTCCCGAACTCATAGCTGCCTTTTGCCATTACCCCGACCGTTGCCGGCCCTTCGCTCGTCGTGAGCGAAATAGACTTCACGTTCCCCTCGAAATACTCGTTCACCTTCAGCATGTCCTGCCTCCCCGGATCATTTTGCATGATCCTATTGGGGGACGACGTACCCGTCAACAAAAATGATGATCCGTCATGTATTCACAGGGGCGGGGGATCGTGCAACCAATGTCCGGATATCTAATGCTCGCAGTATTAGATCCGGCCTTTTTCCCCTACTACTCCTTTCGTATTTTTCAAAACGCTGCAGTTCGCACTTTACATTTCTAAAGGTCGGGTTGTAAATTTTCACCCTCCTCCTTCCACAACCTGTGACGAAAGAGCAGGACGGCCTGTCCGTATTGATCGGACGGATGCCGCCCGAACGGACAGCTGTGCGCAACAGGCCTGCCGGGTGCCGCACATCACGGCCGGTATTGCCGGCGGTGAAGGCGTCTTCCGTTCTTTCGGATGGGGTAAATGAGAAAGCGAAGCGTTTTCGAAAAAAAGAAGGAGGGTTTCACATGATTCGCTATTTCACGAAAAAGAAAGGACAGAAGGGCTTCACGCTGATCGAGCTCATGATCGTTGTGGGAATCATCGCCATCCTGGCGGCCATCGCCATCCCGCAGTTCGTCCAGTACCGGTATCGCAGTTACCGGGCCGAGCTCAATTCCGATCTCAAGAACGCCTACACGGCAGCGCAGGCCTACTTCTCCGACTGGCCCAACGGAACGGTGAACTCGCTCGACAGACTGACGAGCGCCGGGTACCAGAGATCGCCGAACGTCTCCGCAACGATCGCCGCCGACATGACCGTAGGTGCCGGCACCATCGCACTGCGGCACGTCAGCCTGCCTTCCGGCAGGGACACCGGGACGGTCAACAACTCGGGCACCATCACGATGCCCGCCGTGCAATGAGAAAAGGCCTCAGCGGGTTACGCGGGATTGCAGCTTCTGTCGATTTACGGGGCAGCGCGAGCGTCGCTCTGCCCCGTCCTTGACACGACAGGCGCAACGGGGATCCATCACTCCCAGCCCTTTTTCCACATGTCCTCGTCGTCGTAGACCTTCTCGTCGGCGGCGTGGGCCTCGGCTGCGTCGGCCTCGTAGTCGCGGGGGAGTTTCCCCCTGCGCTCGAAGTGCTCCCGGTACCACTCGTGGGCCGCAATCAGCGACATGACCTCGCTGGTGCCCGTCCAGATCGAGGCCAGGCGGATGTCGCGGAAGATGCGCTCGACGGGGAAGACGTTCGTGTAGCCGATGCCCCCCATGACCTGCATGGCGTTGTGGGCGACCTTCTGGCAGGACTCGGTGATAAACTTCTTCGACTCGGAAACGAGCCTGCGGATGAGGTTTACGTTCGCCCCCGCGTCGACGGCGCGGGCCGTCATGTTTGCCATGGCGCGGCAGGCATCGAGGAGTGTCGCCGCCTCGGCCACCTGGAAGCTCACGCCCTGGTACTGGTTGATCACCTGGCCGAAGGCCTTGCGGCGTGTCGTGTAGGCCGTGGCCACGTCCAGGGCGGCCCTGGCTGAACCGATCGTCATGGCCGCCGTACCCAGCCGCTCGGGGATCATCATCGTGTTGAAGACCTCGTAGGCGCCGTGGATCTTCCCGACCACGTTTTCCTTCGGGACCCTGACGTTTTTGAACACGAGCCGGCCCGTCCCGCCGCCGCGGCAGCCCATGAGGCCGTAGAGGTATTTTGTATCGACGCCGGGTCCCCGCTCGACAATCAGGCAGGAAATCGCATCCTGGGGCTTTGCCGAGGGGTTGCTGCGGGCATAGACGAGGAAGAAGTCCGCGCCCTCGGCCCCCACGATGAAGCGCTTCTGGCCGTTGAGAAGGAAATGATCCCCCTTGTCCTCGGCCTTTGTCGTGGCCCCGAAGAAATCGGAGCCGCCCCGGGGCTCCGTGAGGCACTCCGCGGCAAAGCGCTCGCCCCGGAGCAGCGGCTTCACGAAGCGCTCCTTCTGGGCATCGGTGCCGTGCAGGATGATGGCGTCGCAGACAAGCTCCGCCCCCACGCCGAAGACACAGGCAAGCTCGTAGCCGAGCGTCCCGATCTCCTCCATGAGCAGGCACGTCGTGACCCAGTCCATTCCCCGGCCTCCCCACTGCTTCGGGTAACGGCAGCCCAGAAGGTTTCGTCTTCCCGCCTCCCGGAGAAACTCCTTCGGGAACTTGATCGCATCCGTGTCCATGTCGAGGATCATCTGCCGGGGAACCCACTTCACGAGGGCCCTCGCCTCGTCCCGGACCCGCCGCTGCTCTGCCGTCAGCAGAAAGTCATACATAGCCTCTTATCCTCCCTTCCTGGTGATGCATCCCAACCGCTCCTATCTGCCACAATCCGCGGGCAAAAGAAAGGGGCGGTCGCCGGACCGCCCCTTTCTGAATCTGGAAGTTAGGAAATTACGAAGTTAAGAAGTTAGGAGAAGCAGGGGGTGCGCATTCGGTTTTCAGCTCATCCAAGCTTCACAACGTCTTAACTTCGCAACTTCTCTTCTGCTATTTCGCCGTCTCCTGCCAGCCCGTTGCCGGTGTGTACCTGATCCAGGGCCCGTTGAGGGTTTTCACCTTGGCGTAATCCTTCGTCAGCTCGAAATTCGTTTTGAGCATCCCCGTGCTGTCGTCGGCGCCGAGCTTCTTGTAGGTGAACCACTTGTGTTTGCCGAAATCGTAGAGCGACACCTCGTGGAGGCCGGCGGCCAGCGCGAAGTTGTCGTTGATCATATTGACGAAGCCCTCCACCTTGTGGCGGGTGATGGTCGTCATCTTGTGAAACTCCCACTTCTTCGTCGAGCCGTCATATACCGACGCGCCCAGGAAACCGTACTTCAGCGTCATGTTCATGGACTTGCTCTGCAACGGCTTGAAGGCGGGTGTTCCCACGTTGGCCGGGTCCTGCTGTGCTTGGCAGACGATGGCGCCGGCAACCATCATGGCCATGACGAGCGCAAAGACGTAAAGACTCTTCTTCATGAAATACCTCCTGCTGGTTTCGGGTTGTTGAAGGGAAAAGTGCAAGGGCCGTGCCTGGTGAGGAGTGCCGTCAGCCGAAGGCCCGGGGGGTAATCGCCTCGGTGAGGATCTCCCGGTCGAATCCCCGTGGCGTCTCGCCCTTTTTCGCGTACTGGTAGAGGGCTGCCTGGAAGATCCCCTGGAGGGCGGCCTGCAGAACGGAGAGCGTCACGATGTAGATCGCCGCCAGTGCGACAAAGCCAAGCGCCAGGAATCCCTTGCCGCTCGCCGCTCCTCCGGCGATCAGCAGGATGGCCGGGAGCGACAGGACGAAAAAGACAAGACCGAAGCTGAAGCCGCCAATCAGTTCCTCGCCCCAGGTTTTTTTCAGCAGGCGCGCCGACTCCCGGAACGCCTCCATGGGGCCCTTGCGCTCGTTGACGAGAATCGGGATGACGAGGTAGCTCGTGATTCCCCAGGCCATGCCGAGAAGGCCCGCAACGATACGGCCCACGAACTTCGAGCGCTCCTCGATCATCCGGAGGACCATGCCCACGCTGGCCGACACGAGGGCCCAGCCGGCGATCTCGAACACACGTGCGCTTGAGGCCTGCAGACCGTCGCCCACCGTGGGGTTGCCGCCCCGCATCCGGATGGTGGCGCAGGCCACGATGGCCGTATTGAAGAAGATGACGACGAAGTAGTTGATGAAATAGAACGCGAAGAGGACCACCAGGTTTCCCACCGTTCCGTTGTGGCGGGCGATCCGCTGGACGGTGTCGATGCCGCCCAGGGCGAAAACAGGAACGGCAAAGGAAGCCATGATGAGGATCAATGCAACGCCCGAGAACACCGGAAACACCAGGATTTCCTTGTCCTTCCTGAGCACATCCCAGGAGGCCCTCATGATCTGCCACGACCGCTCAAACTTTTCCACTCTTCGCCCTTCCTGCTACTTGTCTTCTTCTGTTGGCTGTCGGCTGTCTGCTCCTCTGCCTTGCGGCTTGAGGCTTGTGGCTTGTGGCTTGTGGCTTGCGGCTCTTGCTCCCTTCATCCCGCATCCGGAATCCCGATTCCCGATTCCCTGCCCCTATCCCCTGTTCATGACCTGTGCCTTGACCTTCTCCACGTGGGCGACGATTCCGGGGATATCGGCGGCAATCTCCTCGTGACTGTACAGGAGGTCCTCCAGATGGACATAGGCCCTCAGGTCGTCGGGGCAGAGATTGACGGCCTGCAGGAACGCCCTGGCCGCTTCGCCCAAACGGCCCTGCCCCTGGAGGGCGATGCCCAGGTTCCTCACGGCGTTGGGGCGCCCGGGGTCCATGTCGAAGGCGGCCCGGCAGTAGGACTCGGCCTCGCGGTAGCGCCCGCAGCGACTGAGGGCGTGGCCGAGGTTGCAGTAGATGGAATACCAGGTGTCGTTTCGCGAAGGCGTTGTCTGCAGGGCCTCCGAATAGGCCGCCGCGGCGGCCTCGTAATTTTCGCGCTGATCCATCAGCAGGCCCAGGAAGAGGCACCGCTTGGCCGTCTCTACCCCGTCACGGGAAAACTGCATCGCCGTCCGGATGTAGCTCACCCCGGCCTCGTTGCAGGCCTGGACGAAACAATCCTGGGCCAGCCCCCAGAGGGCGCCTGCGATGTCCATCTCATCGGTCCTCACCTCCAGGATGCGCATGAGCACCCTCTCGGTGTCCTCGATGGAGATGCTCTCGCCGTCGGGAAAAACGAAGAAAGCGCTTTGACCCTGCTTGCGGATCCGGTTCATGTCTTCTCTCTTTTCGACATGGATACTTTCCTTTGGGCAGCCGCCCCTGCCGCAGGCCTCAGGCCTTGAAGCTGTGGGTTCCCGCCCGGAAGGCTGACAGGGGAGTCGTGCGCAGGTCCGATGCCTGTCGGGCCCGCTCCGGAAACAGCGCGCGGATCGTTTCCGTGAAGGCCTTCATGTCGAAGGGCATCCGGAAAAAGAAGTCTGCACCGACCCGGATGGCGATGTCCTCGTAAAGAAACTCGGCCGGGAAGGCCGCCGTGGCAATGATGGGCCTCTGGTGTACGATCTTGAGATGCCTGACCAGCATGAGGGCCTTGATGAAACTGTCGGCCTCTAGGTCGCGGCCCCACTGCCCGAAGCTCACGTTGTTGAGGAACAGGACGAAGAGGTCCGCGGGCCTCTCGTCGGCCATGGCCAGGATCCGGTCGGCCTCCGGCATGCCGTGGACGCGCAGCCTCTGGCAGGGGTCAAGGGCATCGGCAACCGACTCGGCGACAATCTCGACGAAGGCGTCGTTAAAGTCTCCAACGATGACATGGAAATCTCCTGCAGTTGCCATCACCCCCTCCATGCCGATCGGTCACGGCGCAATCCGGTGGACCGCCGCCCGAACGGCAAATGTGCCCTACTACTGTATCGCCCCGGGCGGGCCAAACTTGAGGCATTTGATGCCCCTTGACGGCGCAGGCCCCGCACGGCAGGCAGTGAATTACCCCGCCTACAAGGCGGGGCATCTTGAAAGGCAATGAGGGGGATTGCATCCCCCTTGCCCCCGCTCCGCATTCATCCCCGTCCACAGGACGGGGTATTCTGCGG
>DCVI01000163.1 GCA_002327315.1 Syntrophaceae bacterium UBA2192
TAGTATTGGAAGGACCGTGCCAGGATGGGGACCAAGAAAAAGATAGTTTGCAAGCTGCTGAATCCATGTAGGAAACTGCGATGCACGGGGTTGCTCGACCCTCCCTCGGAAGCCCTCGAAAAGGCCCCGTTTTGAACGGAACGTTCAACCGGCGGTGAATGAAACGATCAAAACAAAGGAGAGCCGGGGATCAAGAGGAACCCCTGGCTCTTCACATGGCACTCGTCCGGATCATGAGCTGTCCGGCTCCATAGGTGTATGTCCTATAGTCCTGTCAGACACCCTCTGCCTTGCACTGGCCCGGCATTCCTATCCGAGATTCAGACTGCCGCCGATTTCATAAAAAAGAAAAATCTCTATATTGAGGTTAACGAAAGGGACAAACCATGATGACTCGGATCCAGAAGACAGAACAAAACAGGATTTACAACGACCCCCGGATCAACCTGATGGGAGAACGGATCGACAGGGTGTGGGCGGACCCCATCCTGAACCCGCGCAAGGGTATCGATCGCTGATCCCCGGGCCTGCATAACCATTCAAGGAGGTATGGTCATGAAGGAGAAAGCCAGGAACGTGAAGACCGACAAGAAGTACTGGACCGACCCGATGAGCTTCCCCGTCTACACCCCGAAGCGTGGCCGGTAGGGCGAAAACAAGAAATGTCAAGGATGTGAGGTGCCGACATGAAGAAGATTGAAAGAATCGAAAGAGGGATCAAGGCATTCCGGCGTGGCGGCATCTGGTATGACCCCATGTGTTTTCCGGCATTTGAGACAAAGATCGACCGGTAGACACAATCACAAGCCGACAAGGAGGGCTGTGAGATGAAAAAGACGACGAAGGGAATCAAGAAGGACAAGAAGCTCTGGGCAGACCCCATGTGCTATCCCGTTTTTACCGTATAGAACCGTATAGAGGTGATAAAATGAGTAAGGATACGAAGGTACTTTTGGACAGATGGATTTTTCGCGCAGTCCGGGTTGTTCTATTTGTCACGACGACCGGGCTTGTGGCGAAGATGCCGGGCGTGATGTGAGGATGCAGGATCAAACATAGAACACCGGGGATACAATCGATTCGATCCCGGGAAGGCGCAGCAGTAAAATCAGGGGGTTAGCTTATTTCGAGCCGACCCCTTTTCTGTTTGTGCCGCAAGAAAACCTCCTTGACATACGAGAGTGCATTTACTATCGTCCCTCTTCAAGCGTATACGCTTCGTGATCCGTCAGAACGCATTTACAACCTGTGAAAGCCAATGCCGCGTGTGCCTTGGCCCTGCCCGTGCAGCGCAGGTGCAATCAACCCGAGAGAGGAGGTCACCGATGGTTCACTGCAAGTCCCGTATGACAATCTGCCTTTTGATCGCTGTGGCTGTCACCCTGATGCTGGGCGTCGCCCCCGCGACGACCCTGGCGCAGGAAAAGGTCATCAAGATCGGCACCATCTTCCCCCTGACCGGCCCCGTAGCGCTGGCAGGCCAGCGCTGCAAGGCCGCGGTGGAGACGGCGGTCGAGATCCTCAACAACAAGCACCCCAACATCAAGGTACCGCTGGCTGACAAGAAAGGCTGGCTCGCAGGGTACAAGTTCGTGCTCGTGCACACCGACAGCCAGGGCAAGCCCGACGTGGGCAAGGCCGAGGCCGAGCGCCTGATCAACCAGGAAGGCGTGTGGGCCCTCATCGGCGCCTACAACAGCTCGGTGAGCATGCCGGCGAGCATGGTGGCAGAACGCGCCAAGAAGATCTTCATGTGCGGCGCCTCCAGCTCCGCGGCCCTGACCCAGCGCCCCGATATGAAATATTTCTTCCGCACGGCCTCCACCGACGAGGTCGAGTCCCACGAGTTCGTCGAGGTCCTGAAGTGGCTCAACAAGACCCAGAAGAACGCCAACGTGAAGACGCTCGGACTCATCTATGAGAACTCCGTCTTCGGCAAGCACGCAGCCGAAGAGGCCAAGAAGGCGGCAGCGGCAGGCGGATTTACTGTCGTGGCCGACGTGCCCTTCACCCCCGGCGCCACCAACCTCGACAGCGAGGTGCAGACCGTCAAGTCCAAGAACCCCGATGCGCTCTTCGGGGCCGTGCTGGGGGCCGATTATGCCCTGATGGTCAAGACGATGAAGAAGATGAACTGGATCCCCAAGGTGTCCCTCAACTACTGCAGCGGCTACCAGGATCCGGTCATCGCCAAGCAACTGGGCCCCGATGCGGACTTCTTCATGGGCTCGACGGGCTACTCTCCCGAGTTTGCCGGCATGATGCCCGCCGTGGCCGAGGTGGAGAAGATCTTCAAGACGAAGACCAACAACGTGCCCTACGACAGCGACAGCATCCAGGAAACCATCGCCATGCTGGTCCTGGCCCAGGCCATCGAGAAGGCCAAGAGCCTCGATCCCGAGGTGGTGGCCAAGACCCTGTACGCCAACACGTGGCCCTCCCCGCTCTCCCTGAGCGGCAAGGTGGCCTTCGCCCCGGGCGGCCAGAACAAGCTGGCCCTGAGCATCGTCACCCAGCTCCAGGGCGGCAAGTACAAGCGGATCTTCCCCACGGAGAAGGCGGACACGAAGCCGATCTTCCCCATGAAGGCGTGGGATAAGAGGTAGAACTCCGCCGCATTGCCGTGAACCGAACCGGTGCCGGGGGTCTCTGGGCCCCCGGCACCTTTATGAAACCTCAGATTTTCTATGGACACTCTGCTACAAGTTCTTCTGGACGGCATCCTCAACGGCATGCTTTACGCCCTCGTGGCCGTCGGGCTCTGCCTCATCTGGGGCGTCATGGACGTGATCAACTTCGCCCACGGCGAGTACGTGATGATCGCGATGTACGTCACGTACTGGCTGGGGTTCCTGGCGAACGTGGATCCTCTCATCTCCATGTTTGCGGGCGGCCTTTTCATCTTCATCCTGGGGGCCCTGACGTATCGATTGATCATCAAGTACACGATCGGCAAACCCCCGCTCTCGGCCCTGCTGGCAACCTTCGGGCTGGCGATGCTCCTCAAGAACCTGTGCCTCAACCAGTTCACCCCCAACTTCCGCATCCTCTCCGACACCTGGCTGGGCGACAAGACGTTTCAGCTGGGGGCGCTGATCGTTCCCCTGCCCCAGCTCGTCACGGCCATCGTGGCGCTCGTTGTTGTGGGCCTCACGTACTACATGGTACGCAGCACGCGCTTCGGCTGGGCCGTCCAGGCCACCGCCATGGACAAGGAGGCCGCTGAGCTGATGGGCATCAACACGGAGAGGATCTATCTCCTGGTCTTCGGCATCGGCGGGGCCACCGTCGGCCTTGCCGGGGGCATCATGCCCACGTACCTGGCCGTGCACCCGGAGGTCGGCACCATGTTCAGCCTGATCGCCTTTATCTGCGTGGCCATGGGCGGCTTCGGCAGCATCCCGGGGGCGCTTGTGGCGGCGATCCTCATCGGTGTGGTGGAGGCCCTGGGCGGCTACTATATCGCCCCGGTCTTCAAATACGTGGCTGTGTTCGGCCTTTACCTCGCCGTCGTGTTCCTGCGGCCCAAGGGTATTTTCGGATGGTAACCCCCATGCATCACGGTGCGCTGAAGCGAAAAGATCTTTTCTGGCTGGCCCTCGTGGCCCTGATGGCCCTGGTGCCGGCCGTCTCCGCCATTACGGCCAACTCCTTCCTCATGCACGTGCTCATCCTGATCCTGCTCTTTGCCAGCATGGCCCAGGCCTGGAACATCATCGGCGGATACGGCGGACAGACTTCCTTTGGCCACTCGGTGTTCTTCGGCATCGGCGCCTACGGCGCGGGCATGGCCGTGGTCACGTACGGATTGAGCCCCTGGCCCGGGATCGGGGTCGGCATGCTGGCAGCCGCCACGGTGGCCGTGCTCATCAGCTACCCCTGCTTCAAGTTGAGCGGGCACTATTTTGCCATCGCCACCTTCGCCGTCGTGGAGATCTTCAACCGGATGTTCCTGGTCTGGTACTGGGTGGGCGGCGCGCTGGGGCTGGACTACCCGATGGTTGAGGAAGGGTTCAAGAACCTGATGTGGTACGACTCCAAGACCGGCTACTACTACTGCGCACTGGTGCTGTTCGTGCTGATCTTCGGCATCGTGCGGTTCCTCGAGGGGCACCGCTTCGGCTACTACCTGAGGGCCGTGCGCGAGGGCCAGGAGACGGCCGAGTCGCTCGGGGTTAACAGCACGGCCGTCAAGCTCACGGCCATGGCCCTGTCGGCGGCACTGGCCGGCCTGTGCGGCGCCTTTTTCGTGCAGTACAACCTGCGCGTCGACCCGGGAATGGTCATGTCTCTGGACATGTCGATGAAGTTCGTCCTCGTCACGATCCTGGGCGGGGCGGGGACCCTGGCCGGGCCGCTTCTCGGGGCCGCGGTGCTCATCCCGCTGCAGGAGTACACCCGCGCGCTGTGGGGCGGTCTGGGCGGCGGGGTGGATCTCATCGTCTTCGGGGTGCTGATCATCGTCATCGTCGTCAAACAGCCGGCGGGCATCAGCGGGATCGTCCGCGACATCGCAAAACGCTTCCGGCGGCCGGCCGACGCAAAAGGAGGGACTTCCGTTGGCACTGCTTGAAGTCCGTGACGTGACCAAAAAATTCGGGGAGCTCGTCGCCAACGACCGCGTGAGCTTCACCGTCGACGCCGGGACGATCGTCGGCCTGATCGGGCCCAACGGCGCCGGCAAGACCACGCTTTTCAACTGCGTCTCCGGCCTGTACCCGGTTACCGCCGGCCGGATATTTTTCGACGGCGCCGAGGTCACGGGGCTTCCATCCTACCGGATCGCCCGCATGGGCGCGGTGCGCACTTTCCAGGTCGTGAGGCCGCTCAAGGACATGACGGTGTTCGACAACGTGCTGGTGGGCGCGTTCCTGCACGGCGCGGGCGGCGCGCAGGCCCGCGAGGCGGCCGAGAGCTGCATCGAGTTATGCGGCCTGGCCGAGTATGCCGACAAATCCGCAGGCGGCCTGCCGATCGGCGGCAAGAAGCGCCTCGAGCTCGCCCGGGCCCTGGCTACAAGGCCCAAACTGCTGATGCTCGACGAAGTCATGGCGGGACTCACCTCCACCGAGGTCAAGGCCGCACTGGAGCTGATCCGGCACATTCGCGAAAAAGGCATCACGCTGCTGATCGTAGAGCACGTCATGGAGGCCATCATGCCGATCGCCGACAAGGTGGTGGTGCTCGACGGCGGCATCAAGATCGCCGAGGGCCCCCCCGATCGGATCATCGACGACGAGCGCGTGATCTCCGCCTACCTGGGCGCAAAGTTCAGTCGCCGTCTGCAGGCCAAGAGGGAGGAACGCACCAATGCCTGATCCGATCCTGAGCCTTCTCGACGTCCACGCCGGCTACGACGGGGTGCCGGTGGTATTTGGCGTGTCCCTGGAGGTGATGCCGGGCGAACTGGTGGCCGTCGTCGGGGCCAACGGGGCCGGCAAGTCGACCACCATGCGCGCCATTGCGGGCCTCAACAACCCCCTGCAGGGCACCATCCGTTTCGAGGGCCGGGATATCTCGCGGCTGCGCGCCCATCAGACCCTGGCTCTCGGTATCAGCTACGTGCCGGAGGGGCGTCGGCTGTTCGCCAAGCTCTCCGTCGAGGAAAACCTCTCGCTGGGCGCCTATACCGAAAAATCGGCCGCCGAGATCAAGCGGCGCCTCGATGAAATGCTGGAGCTTTTTCCGATCCTGCGGGACCGGGCGCGCCAGACCGCGGAGACCTTGAGCGGCGGCGAGCAGCAGATGCTCGCCATAGCCCGGGGGTTGATGTCGCGGCCCAAGCTGCTGATGCTCGACGAGATGTCGCTGGGCCTGATGCCGACACTCGTGGAGAAGATGATGGAGACCATCGTCGCCATCAACCGCCGCGGGGTCACCGTGCTGCTGGTCGAACAGATGGTCCAGGAGGCCCTGGAGATCGCCCATCGCGGTTACGTGCTCCAGACCGGGCGCGTCGTGCATACGGGCAGCGCGCAGGAGCTTCTGGACTCCGAGGAGATCCGCAGGGCCTACATGGGGATGTAGGGGTGAAAAGGGCGTGCCATGAGACAGAAGGGGTCAGCCCGATGAAGGCCGGCCCCTTTTTTACTTCGTACAAAATCATACTTTCGTCGTATTTAAAAAACTTTTCCGTTCAGATATGATTATTTCGTTATCTGTTCCTGCAAGAACCCGCATCCGGGATACTCATCAGATTGTCGGAAAAACACCTGCTCTCGTCCCGAACCGCTACAACATCTGCGGCGAACAAGTAACTTGAATGTTGATCGGATCCACGCAGGTAGTGACCGTCAGGTGCCCGCAGAACCATTCTGTTACCATCCGGAACTCAGCCGGTACGTGCAGGCATGACTGCACTTCGGTGCCTGCTGTGAGCTGAAGAACTGTCGGAATATCCTTCACAAAACAAGATTCCATAGCGGAAGATTGCCATGAATGTGCTCGTTGTGGAAGGGAATTGGAACATCGCACAGGTTCTGTCGTCGTTTGTGAAGCTTTGCGGCCATCTCGTGGACGAGGCAAGCGATGGCAGAGAAGCGATCCGGCGGCTTCAGGGCAGCCGATACGACGTCGTCATCACCGATTCGGAAATCATCAGCATTGACGGCCCCGAACTCTGCAAATTCATCAAATCGCACTTTCGCGATGTCTATGTCATCGGCATGAGCGGCTACTTATCGGCCCTCAAAGATCTCGCGGACGCAGGGGCCGATGTCTGCTTTTCCAAACCTTTTGACATCGATCAGGTAAGAAAAGCAATTGACTGCAGGATTGCCCTTCGGAGAGCTTCCGCTCGAATGCCGAATCAGAACCCATCCAGCCAAGAGAAATTATCAGAACCTTTTCCCGTGGTCATTTGAGCCCCCTTCCCGGGAGCGCGACAGATCGAGCGGGGATACAGCGCACCTGCGCTCAGAGACCTCTCGCGGCGTAGTAGCCGCAAAGCCCGTGGACGCCTCCGCCGGGAGGCGTCGAGGAAGAGCAGATATAGATGTTCCTCTTCGAGGTCCGGTAGGGGAAAAACACGGCGCAAAAGGAGAAAAACCGTCAAAGGGTTCAAGTTATTTTCATCCCGTTCGATATTATGATCAGGGAGGAACGGCGGGGTTTGTCCCGTTAACGGTCATGAATATCGCTCCCGGCTCCAACGTAGAGCTCATCCTCGAGATGGATGTGCTGAAAGAGAAAATCGATGTCCGCAGGGCGATCATCCACGACATCGAGGGGGAGCGGTATATCCTCTCCCAGACGAGCCCGCCCGTCAGGCCCTCCGATCTCGGCAAAGACGCCCGGGTAACCCGCCTGACCCGCAAGGGCGATCAGCTTCATCGCTGGGGCTTCTCCGGCAAGCTCGAGGAGATCATCCGCGAGTACCCGCTGAATGCGTCCAAGACGGTCCTGGCACTCTGCATCCGCAAGACCTCCCCCTTCGAGACCTACAACCTCAGGATGCACTACCGCGTGAGGCCCGGCTCGGAGTGGTCGACGCGCATCGAGGTCGACTCCACGCCGGTCAACCTGATCGACATCTCCATCGGCGGGGCCCTCTTCAGCCACGGAAACGCAAACCCGTTCGAGTACAACCGCGCCCTCCAGGTGACCTACACGGGAAGCGACGGGACGCGGCACCTCATCCCGGCCGTGGTCAGGCGGGTCTGGACTCCCCACGATGCGCGCTGCAGCGACCTGGAGTTCGTGGCCATCCGGTTCACGCGCATGGACAAGGAGCTGGAACGGGAGCTCGCGCGGGAGATCATGGAGATCCAGAGGGGATCTCTTTACAAAGTGTGACAGAAGGACTATATAGACTCGGCTTGTAAGAAACAGCACCTCTCGATTCCCCTCCCTTGACGGGAGGGGATAAAGGGGAGGGTGAATCATCTTCAGTCCCCCTCACCCCTGCCCTCTCCCGCGGCGGGGAGAGGGGGCAATGCAGGCGGGTTTCATGAAACGAAAGATCTTCTTAGCACTGTCCATCGTATTGCTGTTCGCTGCCTCCGCGCAGGCCGCGCAGGATTTCGCCTGGGTCAATGACTTCAACATCCAGGCCCAGGCGGACCCCTCGGGCTTCCACGCGAGGCTTGCCACCCGCTTCCGGATCGGCGATGCGCAGATCTCGGCGGTGATCGGCAACGTATCGAGCCCAGCCGATGCCTACATCGTGTTCAGGCTCGGGGAGATGTCGCACCGGCCGACCGACCAGGTGCTGAGGGAATACAAATCCTCGAAGGGAAAGGGCTGGGGAGTGATTGCCAAGAGCCTGGGCATCAAGCCCGGCTCGAAGGAGTTCCATGAACTGAAGCGAAGCCAGGATCTCTACAACGGTCAGAATTCAAAGGGCAAAGGGAAGGGAAAAGGCAAGTACTAAAAGACAGGAAACGGGCTTTCAAAGATTCCCGGTTCAAATCTCGGAGCGCGCACAAGGAAACTGAAAGGGGTCAGCCAGGTAAAGGCTGGTCCCTTTTTTTCTGCGCGGGAGGTGTCACATCTGTTGCAATCCTGCAGGACGGTTGTCGGCTTTCCTGACGCAGAGGACAATATTTCCCATATTTTTCCTTGACGTATCGTTGGCATTCCCGCATAAACAACCCAGGTACTCTGCAATCCATCTTGTTCTCTTTTTCCTGTTCACTTGTTGCACCTGTTACATCATCACTGCTTCTTGCCTCTACCTGCATCGTGGTCCTTCTAGGTTGGAAACCATAACAGGCTTTCACAACTTTGCGGAGGCGCCATGAATCTCAAATTCCTTCCATCCGGATTTCGACGCTAAGCAGCGGACAATTTTATCAACTCACCCGTTAAAGCGGCACATCGCTCCTGGCGGGAGTGACCACGCTCAAGGATTGATCCCCGTTCAGCGAGTGACCGTCACCGTCATCGCGTCAAGGGCATCTCGACCCTGAATCACAGGTCATACATGAAAGATCACAAGGCCCAAGCCTGTGCCGGGAAGGCGAAAATCCCGATCGACCCGCTGGAAGGACCGAAGCTGGCCCTCGCGGGTCAGATCGTCACCATGGATTCAACCCGGCGTGTCCTGAAAAAGGGAACGATCTTCATCGAACAGGGGGGAATCGTTGGCCTGTGCGGCGAAGGAGAGCCAGCACCGCCCGGGTTCGAGACGGTCTCCGTTGTGGACACGCAGGGAACCATCTTCCCCGGGCTCATCGAGCTGCACAACCATCTGAGCTACGACATCCTGCGGCTCTGGAATGTGCCCAGGAAGTACGGAAACCGGGGCCAGTGGGCGGGAATCCCGGAATACCGGCAGCTCATCAGCGGGCCCATGAAGCTCATCGGCAAGATTTCGGGTCTGATGCCTGCCGTTATCCGCTTCGTGGAATGCAAGTGCCTGCTGGGAGGAGTGACGACCAGCCAGGGCGTCGAGCTCTTCAGTAATATGGGGGCGCGACGGTTCTATCGGGGCATCGTCCGCAACGTCGAACGGACGGGTGACCCCGGCCTTCCGGAAGCCGGGACCCGGATCCCGGATGTGGAGGCAGACAACGCAGAGGCGTTCCTGGCGCGTCTGGGACAGAAGAGTTGCTTTCTGCTGCACCTGGCCGAGGGACGCGACAAAACCGCACGAAGCCACTTCCTGAGCCTCGAGTTCAAGCCCGGCCAATGGGCCATCGCCAAGTCCCTGGCAGGCATCCACTGCACCGCTCTGGAAAGATCAGACTTCGACATCATGGCAGAAAACAGCGCCTCCATGGTCTGGTCACCCTTCAGCAATCTCCTCCTGTATGGAGGAACGGCGGAGGTGGCCTCCGCCAGGCAGGCAGGCGTGCGCATCGGAATCGGCTCCGACTGGTCACCCTCGGGCAGCAAGAATCTGCTGGGAGAGCTCAAGGTCGCTCACCTGGTCAGCCAGGAGATGGGCGGGATTTTCAGTGATGCGGACATTGTCGCTCTGGCCACTACGAATGCGGCCGCTATCCTGCAATGGCAGGATCGCCTCGGTTCCATCGGGGCGGGCAAACGCGCCGATTTCCTGGTGCTCGAAGGGGTCCCGGCCGATCCCTACGGCGCCCTGATCAGGGCTGCGGAGCACTCGATCCAGCTGGTCATGATCAATGGTGTTGCCCGCTACGGAACCCCCGACATCATGAGCCAACTGGGAGTCTCCGGCGAGAACCTGACCGTGGGCGGAAAAAAGAAAGTCCTGTACCTGGTTCAGAAAACCGCCGACCCCGACGTTGCACCCATTTCCCTGAAGAAGGCAAAGGCTAAACTCGGAAAAGCCCTGAAGGATCTCCCGACCCTCAAGCCCCCCGCCGCGCCTCCCGCCACGCGTGCGGGGATCGAGCCGCCGCTGCAATGGTTCCTGGCGCTTGACGAGCTGGCCCCGACCGGCATGGATGTTCGCCCTCATTTGCCCATGGGGGGCCGACCCACGATGGCCGCGGCCAGAGGCCCGATCACGCTGAAAGCCGCCCCTGTCCAGTTGAAGCCGCTTCAACTGGATCCCATGACGGTGGCGGATGACGACGATTTCCTCGGCCTGGTGGCAGCGGAAAAGAACCTGCCGGATTTCATCAAGCAGGGTCTGCCGCTCCTGTACACGTAGTGGATAATCCCCGTTTCATGGATCCGGCGGATTAAAACGGCTATGTTCCGACTTTGAGGAGCCGACATGAATCCCTACTGGAAAGACAGGGGGTCTCCCTGGGATTATGATCCGGGTCCGCCGGAAAATCGTCGATGGGCGGAGCTGTTTGCCCGGACGCCCAACTATCGGGGTCTCGGAAAGAGCACCCTCGGCAAGGAAGTCTTTCGTTGGCACTTCGGTCCCGTGTTTTACAGGGGGCGATTGGAAGATCATGCAGTCAAGGTGCTGGTTGTCGGCCAGGACGGCGCGCAGGATGAATCACTCGCTCACCGGTCTTTTACCGGGGGAACGGGCTCCCGCATGCAATATTTCCTGAATTACATCGGGATCACGGAGTCCTACCTGTTTCTGAATACCTTCATCTACCCTATTGTCGGCCAATATGACGACGGCATGGCCTCGCTTGCCCAGGACCCGCAAGCCCCCATCGCAAAGCATCGCCACGACGTTTTCAACTACGTCCTGGACCTCAACGACGTTCACCTGATTATTGCGGTAGGCAACGCCGCAAAGGAGAGCATCGTTACCTGGGTGCGTTCGCGGGGGGGCACATGTTCCCAGGGAGCGGCCAATGTCAGCCTCTGCACAAGCGAGGCACTGGGCCCGCTCACGAAGATCGTCGGGGTCATGCACCCCGGTGCGGCCGGGCAAGGCGGCTCGGCAGCTGCAATACTCGCCGACTTCAAGAAGGCCCTGGCAAAGATCAAATCCTGGATCGATGCGGACCCGGCCTGGTTGCCTCCCGATGCAGCGGGGAGCCGGATGTTCGATCAGCCCTACAAGTACCGAAGCGCCCCGATCCCTTTCCGGGATTACCCGTACGGGGTCCCGATCCGTCTCGGCAGGGGCGGCACATCCAGCAACCGCAAAGACGGACAGCGATCCATTCAGATCTTTTCGGCCCGAGGGGTGTACAACGCCGGAGGCGTCAAGCTCAAATACATTGACCCGGGAGGAGGGAACCAGGAAGGCTATTGGGAAGAACCGGGTGATGTCCCTTACGAACCGCCGAAAACGAATTTTACGGAATATGACAGCGGCCCGGGCTCCCCGTTCGCGCGTCTCATGATGGGAGGCGAGACCGGCCTGGAGTGGCCGGACTTCACCCTTCTCGGCGCAACGGCCCATCCGTCTTTCGGAACGGGACCGATTTATCGCGGCCGGCCGGGCCAGGCTTACGTCCTCATCCTGGCCGATCAGCAGGACCATGATGACCTTTTCTCCGGGCGTGCCCATACGGGTGAAAGCGGCCAGCGGATGCAGGTCTTTCTCCAGAGCATCGGCATCCTGAAATCCTACGTCATCATTCGAATCCTGCCCGTGGACACCCTTGATCTCAGCGAAGCCAGGATTGCTTCCATCGTGAATCATGCCCAGACAAAAAAAGTCTACCAGGCGATTGTCGACAAAATCAGGATGGAGAACCCGGACCTGAAACTGGTTTTAACGTTTGGCCCGCATGCGCAAACTCTTTCCCAGAGCCTTTCCCCGGGCAGCTTGCCCGTCATTCGGCTCAAGGCCTGGAAGGAGCAGGGGGCACTTCAGGACTGGCAGGGACGGCTTCCTGCCATCGGGCAGATCGCGTACAAAAAGGATGCCGCCAATCCTTCATTAGTCTATAATGGGCAGAAGGGCCAGATTCCCCGCTTTGATCTGCCCTACGGCACGCTTCGATGGCAGGGAAACTCCGGCGACCGCGCGCGACGTCCTGTCGATCTGTCCACGAACCGGTTGTCGCCCGACTACTATAAACTCATCGTGCCTGACTGGGTGTTTCAACTGAAGCCCCTGCCTCTCTGATTTGAAATCCCTGCTCACGCGGGACGGTCATTAACAATTCCTGAACGGAGGATGCCATGAAGAAACAAAAAGCGATCAAGAGGCGGACGTGCGGTGCGATGGCCGCGCATCATCGGCTCCTCGAGCTCGATCCGAACTTCCGGATGAGACAATCGCAGCTCGAAAATGCGACGGCCATGAGGATGTCATTGGGCGTGAAGGCTCTGCGGGCAGCCGCAGCGCCGATCACCATCCCCGTTGTCGTTCACGTCGTCTATAAAACCGCGGCGGAAAATATCTCGGTGGCCCAGATCAAGAGCCAGATCAACGTTCTCAACAAGGATTATCGAGCCAGGAACGCCGATAAATCAAAGGTTCCCCCGGTCTGGAAGGGCCTCGTATCCGATGTGAGCACTCAGTTCGCCCTCGCGTCAAAGGACCCGAATGGCAAACCGACAACGGGCATCACGCGGACGAAGACGACCCGGACGTCCTTCGACACCGATGATTCGGTGAAGTTTTCGGCCACGGGAGGCGTGAACGCCTGGCCCACGGACAAGTATCTGAATATCTGGGTATGCACCCTGGCAAACGGCATCCTGGGATATGCGCAGTTCCCGGGCGGACCCAAGAAAACCGACGGCGTCGTGATCCTGAATACGGCCTTTGGCACTTCAGGAACGGCCAGCCCCCCCTTCAATCTGGGAAGGACAGCAACGCACGAAGTCGGGCACTGGCTCAACCTGCGCCACATCTGGGCGGACACGGAAGACTGCAGCGGAACCGATTTTGTCGCCGATACGCCGAATGCAGCGGGGCCGAATTACGGGAAACCGAAGTTCCCCCATGTGACCTGCAATAACGGCCCCAATGGGGACATGTTCGTGAACTACATGGATTACGTTGACGATGATTCCATGTTCATGTTTACCACGCAGCAGGTGGTGCGGATGCAGGCGGCCCTGAATGGTCCGCGCAAGAAGATCGGCAAGTAGTCGTAAGGCGCACACAGAGACACGACAACGATGAAAAAGAACATTGACAAAAATGCCCTGCATCAGCAGTGGGTGCATTCCCATGAGGAAGATACCGCGACGGAAACGGTATATCGACCCGCTTCCTTTGCGTTTCCCCGCTCCCGCGGCAGATCCGCCATGGCATTGAAACCCGATGGCGGCCTGGTCGAAAGCGGACCCGGTCCGACCGATCGCCCTCAAGAGAGCCGGGGAACCTGGAAGCTCGAAGGTGATGACACTCTGTCCATCTATAAAAAAGGGCAGGCAAAGCCGAAACGCACGATGAAAATCGTGTCTCTGGATCAGGCCAGACTGGTCGTGAGAAAGTAAAACGTTGAGGAAACAAGGGAAGAGGAAACAGGAAAAGACCTTGCAGCTCTCCGAAGCCTGACCCGAGATCCGGGTCGAGCCATGGATGGTGAATCAGTAAAATCAAGGGGTTAGCCGATCATGGCTAACCCCTTTTTGTATATTTTACGTCAGGTTACGACTTCTGGGCATCGCCAGGAAAAGCCGTCGCCGCCCTTCCCGGCCACCCCGATATCTCCCCGTGACGGAGCCTTTTTGCGAGACCCGGCCGCTCTGTGACTCCGCCCTGCATTGGTTTTTCCTCCCTATTTTCTCCACATTTTTTCAATAATAAATAATCTTGCATAGTTACCTCATTTCCATTATATGTTCAACAAATGCAACGATATCTCCCTATAACCTGAGAATTATTCATCACCTTCACGCATCGTGGTCCTTCAACGTTGGAAACCATAACAGGCTTTCACAATTTTGCGGAGGCGCCATGAATCTCAAATTCCTTCCATCCAGATTTCAAAGCTGACCAGTTTACAGATCCGAGGATAAGAAAAGGCCTTTCTTCCGTTCGCCATTGGTTCAATTGTACGAATTCATGTCCTGGCCCGGTCGTGCTGGATACTCATGACCGGGGGCGCATCCCGCAGGCCCCGCCTTGCAGGCGGGTTTAGGGTGCGCATTCATATTTGGTTCTTTCCCTGCCGGGAAGCCCCGCCCTGTGGGCGGGGAGCTTCACTGCATGACGAATGTGGAAAGGAGATCTGGGTATGCCTGAAGTCAAAGAAGCGATCGAGGCGGCAATCAAGGCAGAGGATTCATCGGCCAACGATATCTATTTGTCAAAGGTAGTATCCGATTTCGTAGAAAGCGATGTTTACTATGCATCATGGAAATCTACTAAACTGCCCGAAAACGAGAGCTTCTTTTATGTTCTTGTAACAAAGGACGGGAACTTGAGAACGTACGACGACGGCGTGCTTGCTATCGAAAAATTAAAGGACATTTTGGACAGTCGCCGCTCATTTTGGCAGCGCCTTCGCGAATTCAGTCTTGTTGAGGTCATGGGCGCCGTGATCGCTCTTTGTGTCACGGCTTTATTCATCTACTTGAGCATTGAAGGGATCAATAACCCGGATGCGCTCAGCAAGGAATTCACCGGAATCTTCGGAATCATCGTTGGTTACTATTTTGGGAAGAACATGCCCTCGAAATAGTGCAACCTATTGCATGAGAAACACTCTACTGTCTATTGCCCGGTCAATGACTGAGGACCACAAACGGCTTTCTTGACTGAACGGAGGCGCCATGAATCTCAAATTCCTCCCATCACCGGATTAAATCCGCCGGCACGTCTCAGGAACGGGTTATTCCTTCTTATCCGTGTTCCAGTCGAGTTGTCTCATCTCGAGGACAGAAAGTATTTTAGCGTGGAGCTCATGAATTCCGCCAGGATTCCGGCCCGAACCGCATTGATCCTTGTCATCGATCCCAGTCAAAAAAAATGGGACTCGGGGGTATTTGCATCTTTGGGACCGTGTGAAGTGGTCCGTGCAGCGGATCCGGCGGAAGGGGTGGGCCATTTTATCCATAATGTCTTTGATGCGTCGATCCTGTGCATGAACGATCAGAAGCAGTGTATTGACATCATCCGTTTCTTTAAATCTGTCAGGCCGGCATTTCCCGTCATCGTCATTTCAGATCACTCTTCCGAAGACTTCGTAATATCCGCCTTGAGGGCAGACGCATGGGATTTTTTCAAAGAACCTGCCGAAAAGGCCGACATCGCCGACAGCATTCGCCAGGCGTTACAGTTCAAATATGATGGAAGGTGGGCGGAAGAAAACGATCATCCGATATGGAGGGCATTAAAATACATCAATGAACATTTGACGGATCAACTCTCACTGGAAGAAACAGCGCGAAAATGCGGAATGAGCGTGTCCTGCTTTCAGAGGTCATTCAAGCAGGAGGTCGGCATGACCTTCAATAAGAGCCTATCCGTAAATAACTCC
>DCVI01000117.1 GCA_002327315.1 Syntrophaceae bacterium UBA2192
ACTAGATGGGTCTTCGCCCCTGGATGACTCTTACGAGAACGACGACAATGGCAATGACCAGCAGGATGTGAATAAAATTGCCCATCGTATAGCCGGTAACCAGCCCCAGCAACCACAGAACGATCAGGATGACAGCGATTGTCCACAGCATAGGATCTCCCTCCCGGATGGTTAAGGCCCGTCACCGGCTGACGCATACTTATGACGGCCGGCAACGAGCGCTCCAGTTGGTCTTGATCTCGGTCGACGCCTATTTCACGATGAGGGCATTCTTGACGGATTTGACCCCGCCGACGCCGCGTGCGATCTGGCCCGCCTTATCTTTCGCTTTTTGAGAATCGACGAAGCCGCTCAGCTCAACGATGCCCTTGCGGGTTTCTACGCTTATCTGAAACGACTTGAGAAATTCATCACCTGCGAGCTCAGATTTTATTTTGGTCGTGATGACGGAATCATCGACAACTTCCCCCGTGCTTGACTGCTGCGGTGTCGATGCGCAGGCCACAAAGGCGGCGATCATCATGAGGACGACAAGAAAACGGATAACGGGATAGCTCTTTTTCATGATCCTTACTCCTTTCACTGAATTTGACGGTTGAGAGTTTGGTTGACCGGTTGGTCGAGAGATCTCTTTTGAAGGTAGAGCGGAAAGAGGGTACTTTGGCACTTCCTCAAATTACTGCTTCGGGATCCTCGCTTTTACGGATGTCAGGAGATAAAAATATCATCCATGATTCGTAACTATCTTATCATTAACAGTCGCAAAAGTTTCTAAGGGAATGGTTGACTTTCAGCTTCGAAATTCCTGATGTGATGTAAAATGGGCGCGAAAGACCCGTAACATCAAGATCTGTGGCCCTCATGCTCAACAGTATNNCCGCGGCAGCGGGATGAGGCAGCCGCAGGGCCTTGATTGCCTCCGCCAGGGTTGAGATGGATCAAAAGAGAGCATAATGGAACGGTGAGAGATCAGTGGGGTTATCCATGAATAAATCGGATCTGATGAAGATGCTGATAACGAAAGAAAACCTGAGTGAAGCGCAGGCCGCCAGGATCGTGGATTTGATATCCGATCGGGCAGGCGATGCATTGAAAACGGGGGAAGGCGATGTTCCTGACTCTTTGAGATATAGAGTCCTGAAAGCGGCAAAAGGTCGCTGCATGCTCTGTGGAGCGACCAGCCATGAGCGGCTCTTGAATATTTGCCATATAAAGCCCCCATCTAGGGGTGGAGAGACGCTCTACGAAAATCTTCAGGTTCTATGCGACAAGTGCAGCTCATCGAGATCGGACAGGGACGATTCAGACTTCAGGCCGGGTGCGGATGAAGGGTTCAATAAAGAGTGCATATTCTGCGCAGCATCCAAAGAAAATATCCTGATCGAAAACGATCATGCCTTTGCCATACCCGACAAATACCCCTCCACGGATGGACACACCCTCATCATCCCCAAAAGACATTATGCCAGTTATTTCGACAGCATACAGGTAGAGCACGATGCCATATACGAGTTGCTGAAAATCCGGGAAAAACAGTTATTGGAAAAGGATCCCCTGATTTCGGGATTCGATATCGGCGTAAATGTGGGGGAGGATGCCGGGCAGAAAGTATTCCATTGCCATATTCATTTGATTCCACGGAGAAAAGGGGATTCCCCCAAATGGGGGGAACGGAGCCAGTCCAGGTAAGAGCTGAGGGTATCCTGACTTCATGCCACGAAAAGCGAGCCTCGATGCCCTTGGAGTACTGCATCACAACTAAAGTCAGCAATACACAAGAAGATATTTCAGGAAGGTGCGGCGTCGATGCTTCCCGGACAGATTATCGATTTCCATGTGCATCTGTTTCCCGATGGGTTTTTCGATGCGATCTGGCGCTATTTCGAAGAACATATGGGTTTGAAGATCCTGTACAAGCACTACTATCGGGAATCTGTCGCGTACTTGAGAGAGAGGGGTGTCGGGCCGATCGTCTATTCCAATTACGCTCACAGAAAAGGGGTTGCAAGAGTTCTGAACGACTGGAACGTTCGGGTCCTTGGAGAGATTCCGGATCTGTACTGTTTTGCCGCCTATCACCCGGACGATGACGATGCCCTCGTCATGGCAGAGAGGCTCCTTGAACATCCGAAAATCCTGGGGTTCAAACTGCAGCTTGTTGTGCAGCAGTTGTCCCCCTGTGACAGTCGACTATTTCCGCTGTACGAAATGATTATTGAAAGGAAAAAGAGGGTCCTCCTGCATGTCGGCACGGGACCCGTGCGAGGAAGTGCATTTGTCGGCGTGACAACCTTCAAGAAACTCCTTCACCGATATCCGGACCTGCCTGCCAACATCCCGCACATGGGCGGCCTGGAATTTGGGGCTTTTCTCGAGCTACTCGATCATCATCCCGGACTCTACCTGGACACGTCCTATTCTTTTGTGCCGCATGTGCCCTATAAATTCAATCTGGGCAACGATTGTCTCGAACGATACAAAGACCGGATCCTCTACGGCTCGGATTTCCCCAATCTGATTCACCCCAGGGAGCAGGAAATCGAGTATCTTCTCAATCTCGATCTCTCCGACGATTTCTACGCGAAAGTATTCTGGGAGAATGGCTGCAGGCTGATCGGGGCAAGTTATTAGACAGGCAACAAAATACCGCAATTGCGTCATTCCCGCGAAGGCGGGAATCCACAAATGACTGGATACCGGATCGGGCCTGTACTCGACATGATCGGGTATCCGGTATGACATGGTTGCATTGTTTAGTTGCCGCAGTAATAATGCTCATTCAAAGCGTATATGTCTCTCCGAGGCCGTTTCCGGCGCAAGGGATCCGGGGGCCCCATAGGGGCATCATTTCAGGGTAATCGCCTTAGTCGGGCACATCTCCTGGCAGCAGAAGCAGGAAATACAGGTATCCGCGTCGACCCGGGGCAGATCCCCGCTCATGGACAGGGCGGAAACGGCGCACACATCGATACAGGTTTCGCAGCTCGTGCACAGGTCCGGATCGACCTGCGGCCTCAGGAGTGTCCTGGCGTGGATCATCTGCTGCATGGCTTCGTTGCTCAGGTTCGCTTCGCCGCTCAGCGGAGGAAGCTTGAAGCCGGGTATTTTCTTCAATTCGCCGACCACGTCGATCGTACCGGGATCGTAATCCCCCAGTCCCGCCTGTTTCGCCTTCTGCAGAAAGCGCAGTCGGCCGGGCTCGCACCCCATCATGGTCGCGATGACGGCATCCATTGCCACGGCGTTGTCCGATGCGAGGATCAGGCCTATCTCCCGGAGATCCGGGGACGCGGGACCATTGCCTTCCATCCCGACGACGGCATCCACGATGAACAAGTCCGGAACGCGAAGCCTGAAGACGTCCACCAGCAATTCATGGAAGCGTTCGGCGTTTCCCGCCGCCTTGTGCAGCTTCGCCTTCTGGGCACCCGGCAGCAGACCGTAGCTGTTCTTGATGGCCCCGGTGATGACGGTCAATCCATGGGTCTTGAATTTGGGCAGGCTGATGATGAAATCGGCCTCCATGGCGATCTTCGACACGCTCACGGCCGGCATAAATGCAGGGTTGAAGTCCAGTTTCACTGAATCGTTGCCTATGTTTTGATAGTACCCCCTGGCTGCCTCCATCAGACCCGTCTTCCGGAAGCAATCCTCGTTGTCCCCGTACCCGAAAAGACCGGGATTATCGCCAACGACGATGGAGGCGGGCCTCATGGTCTCGACCTTCTCCACGACGGCACGAAGAACGGCGGGGTGGGTCACAACGCCCTCTTTCGCTTCGGAGGCCCGGAGCACGTTGGGCTTGATCAATATTTTCCTGTTCTTCAGCACCGGCGGAAACAGCTCGAATACCCGGTCGATCGCCTGCCGGACATTTTCATACGTCGCAGGGTGAATCATGACTTTTGACATTTTTATAACCCCTTTGGTATTGGACGGCCATGGTACCCTGTCGGTGCGACGGTTTCAAGAATAAAGCCGATGTCCCGTCCCGACCCTGCCGCTTTTCGATCTTGGGGCGGTCCCGTTATTCTGCTTGAATCTCGTGTTGTCGATGGTAGATTGAAATCATGCTGTGAAAAGTTCGTGACGTTACGCGCAGCATCGGTGGGAGGAAACAGGCATGACGGGAAATCATCGCTCCGATATCAAGGTGGGAGCCCGCGTAAAGGTTGTCCAAAAGCAGGATCAGCGTTCGGGCAGACTGACCGAAGGCATCGTCCGGGATATCCTCACCAAGTCCGGCCTGCATCCTCACGGCATCAAGGTTCGCCTGGAAAGCGGCATCGTCGGC
This sequence comes from Syntrophaceae bacterium UBA2192, assembly GCA_002327315.1. Taxonomy (GTDB): domain Bacteria; phylum Desulfobacterota; class Syntrophia; order Syntrophales; family UBA2192; genus UBA2192. The sequence continues at coordinate 4,295 of DCVI01000117.1, forward strand.
CGGGTCAAGGAGATCCTGAATGGATAGTCATTGCCCCGCAGGGACAGGACCCGCCGCAGGATAAATGAACTACACCGAAGCAAGCTACGGGGTATCAAACCGGAATGTCATGCCCGTGAAAACGGGCATCCATCCTGGATTCCCTCTTTCGAGCGAATGACAAATGAAAATTCCTGGCACCAAGGGGTCAGGAATTTAGAAACTCAGGGAAGGGATTTTCCCTGTTATTATGCGCGCTACCCCGCAGCAGGCTGCAGGTCGCGTGCAAACGTTTTCGAAGCAAGCGTCGGGGAGTTTACCCGCAGTGATTAAATTAGATGCATTCCCGCCTCCGCGGGAATGACGCTCATGCGAAGCGGGCTTCGCGGAATTGCACCCGCAGGGTTTAAGGAGCAGAATGCGGATCTATATTGATGCCGATGCCTTTCCGAACGTGATCAAGGATGTGTTGATCAGGGCCTCGGTGCGCTTGAACGTGCCCCTTTGTTTTGTGGCAAATAAGCCCATGCGCTTCGAGGGGCCGGCAAACATTTCCATCATCCAGGTTCCTGAAGGCCCGGATGTGGCCGATAATCATATCGCCGAGTTCGTGCAACCGGGCGATCTGGTGATTACCGCCGATATCCCCCTTGCCGATCGGGTGGTGACCAGGGGCGCTTTTGCGCTCGACCCCAGGGGCAAACTCTATACGCAGGAAAATATCAAGAACAGCCTGGCCATGCGCGGACTGTTTAAAGAGCTGCGGGACGGCGGCATGATGTCGGGCGGCCCGGCGGCATTCGGCAAGCTGGACCGCCAGACGTTCGCGAACCGGCTGGACAGTTTCCTGACCCGGCATTTGAAGACCGAAAACGGCAAGACGTAAGCGCAGCGGGGTCCTCTTTACAGGCGGGCATCCGTTTTCAGCGTGAATTACCCCGCCTACAAGGCGGGGCATCTGGAAAGGCAATGAGGGGGATTGCATCCCCCTTGCCCCTGCTCCGCATTCATCCCCGTCCACAGGACGGGGTATTCTGCGGGATATTCATAAAAAAAGCTCCCCCGTTTCCGGGGGAGCTTTAATCGGCTGAATGAAGCTCAGGTCTTACAGCTTGCGAACATCCGCTGCAGCCGGGCCCTTGGGGCCTGCGACCACTTCGAAGCTTACCCGGTCACCCTCGGCCAGGGATTTGAAACCCTCTGCCTGGATGGCGGAATGATGAACGAAAACGTCCTTGCCCCCGTCCTGCTCGATAAAACCAAAACCCTTTGAATCATTGAACCACTTTACTTTTCCTTCAGACATCTTTACTGCTCCTTTTTCTTGGGTTCCTCCTGGGAACCATTAAATTATGCCGAATCATTCGGCTGGCAGCCTGTTTTTGCGCACAAAAAAACCGCACTTGCCGTTTCTGCCGGTTTGTGCGGTCTACTTTTCTGTACTTTGTTGATTTACAAAAACGCACTGCACTTCAAGTGATATGTAATATAAAGCATCTTTTATGGAAATGCAAGGTATATTTTAAGAAAAGAACTTATCCTTTACAAAAGCGGGCATTGCCGATAGGCAGAGGGCGGGAATGCCCCGGGCGGCCTTGAAGGGATGGGCCGGACCCGGCGGCGCCCCCGAACGGATAAGCTGAGTTACAGGCGAGACGATATGGGACTCCTCTGGATTAATGATGTTTCGGTCAGTTTCGGCGGGCCGCGGCTGCTGGACGGCGCCACGCTCCAGATCGAAGCGGGCGAGAGGATCGGGCTTCTGGGCCGGAACGGTTCGGGCAAGTCCACCCTCATGAAACTGCTGATGGGCGATATCAAACCGGATACCGGCGAAATCGTCCGAAACGCTGAGGTCCGGATCGCCATGCTGCCCCAGGATGTTCCCGACGACCTGCCCGGGACGGTCTATGACGTTGTGGCCTCCGGTGGCCGGGAACACCTCGAGCTGCTCCGGGAATACCACGATCTCACCCTGCAGATGTCCCGGGACCGCGATGAGGGCCTGCTGAAAAAGCTCGAACGGCTTCAGCACCGGCTGGAGACCACCGGAGCATGGCTTTATCATCAGCGGGTGGAAACGGTGATCGCGCGGGCCGAGTTGGATGGGAATGCCGAGTTCCGGGTATTATCGGCGGGCATGAAGCGCCGGGTCTTTCTGGCCAAGGCCCTGGTGAGCGAGCCGGATCTGCTCCTCCTGGACGAGCCCACAAACCATCTGGACATCAACGCCATCCTCTGGCTCGAGGATTTCCTCCTGAAGTTCGAAAAGACCCTCATGCTCGTGACCCATGATCGGACGTTTCTCCAGCGGCTGGCGACACGCATCGTGGAAATCGACCGGGGACGCCTGCTGTCGTTTCCCTGCGATTACGGCACGTACCTCGAACGCCGTCAGGCCCTGCTGGAGGCGCAGGAAAGGCAGTGGCAGGAATTCGACAGGAAACTGGCCAGGGAGGAGACCTGGGTCCGGCAGGGAATCAAGGCCCGCCGCACGCGCAACGAGGGCCGGGTGCGGGCGCTGGTGCAGATGCGCCGGGAGCGGGCACACAGGCAGGAGCAGACGGGCAATGTCCGGCTGACGATCCAGGAGGCGGAACGCAGCGGCAGATTTGTCGTGGAAGCGGAAAAAATTCACTTTGCCTTCGGCGATCACAAGATCGTGGAGGGGTTTTCCACCGCGATCATCCGCGGCGACAAGGTGGGCATTATCGGGCCCAACGGCTCCGGCAAGACCACGCTGCTCAAGCTCCTTCTCGGCGAACTGGAGCCGCAACAGGGCAGGATCCGCCTGGGGACCGGAATCCGGATCGCTTACTTCGATCAGCTCCGCGCTCAGCTCGACGAAAACGGGACCCTGAGGGATAATATCGCCGACGGCAACGACATGGTCGTCGTGGGCGACGTCTCGCGGCATGTCATGGGTTATCTCCAGGACTTTCTTTTTCCGCCGGACCGAATCCTGTCGCCGGTCAGCTCCCTCTCGGGCGGTGAACGCAATCGCCTCCTTCTGGCGAAACTCTTCATCCTCCCCTCCAATGTCCTCGTACTGGATGAGCCGACCAACGACCTCGATACGGAAACGCTCGAGCTCCTCGAAGACCGGCTCCTGGAATACAGCGGCACGATCCTCATGGTCAGCCATGACCGTGCGTTCCTCAATAACGTGGTGACCTCGACCATTGTCTTCGAAGGCCAGGGACATCTGCAGGAATACGTGGGCGGCTACGACGACTGGCTGCGGCAGCGTACGGTACAGGATGAGCCGTTGAAGGCGGCGCCGGGAGAGCAGAAACAGAAGAAGGACAAACCCCCGAAAGAAAAGCAGAAGCTCTCCTATAAAGAGACACGGGAGCTGGGGGAGCTGCCCCTGCAGATCGACGCCCTGGAGCAGGAGAAGGAGCGCCTGCTGGAGACCCTGAATTCTCCCGCATTCTATGCAGGCAGGAACGCCGATGAAATAAAGCGGGCCAGTGACCGGCTGAAGGCCCTGGAAGAGGAATTGGATGGGGCCTACGGTCGCTGGGACGAGTTGGAGAGCCTGGCTGCAAAGTTCAGCGGCGAACCGGGATGACGGCAGAGATTGCTCAATGCGTGAATCGTGGATGACCTATCTTCTTCTCTGCGCCGACGGGAAGATCTACTGCGGCGTCACCAACGACATGGAAAAGAGGCTGGATGCCCACAACCGGGGCATCGCCTCCCGGTTCACCCGGGCGCGGCTGCCCGTGACGCTGATGGCGACAAGCAGGGCCATGGGAAAGGCCGAGGCCTTCCGCCTGGAATACCGGATCAAGCGGCTCCCGAAAGATAGAAAGCTGGCATCGCTGACTTCCGCGCAACGCCGTCCTCGAACAAGATAAGGGTCATCCTTGACGGCTCGGCACATCGCAGGCAAACGACACTGAAGTATTGACATTTGCCCTGCTTCGATGTGTAAATATCGAGGCCGACCCCGGCAGAGACGAGTCAGGAAAGGAGCGGGAACATGAAGAAATGGTTTTGGATCGTATTGGTGCTGTCGTTGTGCGCAGGCCCGGCGCTTGCGCAGGACGCCGGCAAGGGCAACCCGACCGTCGTGATCAAGACCAACAAGGGTGTGATCGAGGCCGTGCTGTACAAGGACAAGGCGCCCATCACGGTCGATAATTTCATGAAGTATGTAGAGGCCGGGTTTTACACCGGGACCATCTTTCACCGGGTGATCCCCGACTTCATGATCCAGGGCGGAGGATTTAACCGCTACTTCACCCAGAAGCCCACCCGGCCGCCGATCAAGAACGAGGCCGCCAACGGCCTGAAGAACGAGCGCGGCACGCTGGCCATGGCGCGCACCTCCGTGGTGGATTCGGCTACCGCACAGTTCTTCATCAACCTGAAAAATAACGACATGCTCAACCACGGCGCCCGTGATTACGGATACGCCGTCTTCGGCAAAGTCACAACGGGGATGGACGCGGTTGACGCCATCGCCGGCGTTCCGACCGGGTCGCAGGGTCCGTTCGATTCGGACGTCCCGCGCAGCGCCGTGATCATCGAATCGATCCGGGTGAAATAGCCGACGGCCGGATAAGGAAGGGCAAGCCGCGCATTCAAGAGACAGATAAGTTCGGATGGGGGAGATGGGTCATGAGCATTTCGGAGTGGCTCGACAAGAAGGAAGCCGAAGGCGTCGACGTGTCGCAAATCGCCCTGCCCGATGAACTGTCCTTTGACGAAGCCCCCGACGAGACGGTATATTTCAAAGTCGTCAAGCCCTGCAGCTTCCTCTGTGCCGGCAACCACCCCTTTTCCACGGTCGAGCGCTTCGGGCACTGGTACTATTGCAGGGGCCAGGACAAGAAAGCCGCAATCCACACGACGGAAATGCAGTGGAGGCTCTTTACGAAGGATAGAGACCTCGCCGTAAAGACGGCCAGATCGCACATCGAGTGAGTGGCGTGATGCCCTGCATCGAAAGAAGACGCGATTTAATATCTGAGTAAAGCAGTGTGAAAAAGAAAATCCTCCCCTGCCCTCCTGCAGCAGCTTCGCTGCAGTAATTGGTTGATTGGGTAATGGGTCAAGTCAACGAATCACCGGTTACTGCTGCGCAGCAGCAAATAGGGGGAAAGAGGGGGATTTAAAGGAGGCTGACATGGTCATCATCACGAGCAAATACGTAAAGCCGATCGACGTGATCGATTCGCTGCTGACCGATCATCGCAAGTTCCTGAAGGAGTATTACAACCAGTCGAAGTTCATCTGCTCCGGGCCCCAGAACCCCAGGGTCGGGGGCGCGATTATCGCCAACGTCGGCATCGAAGAGGCGCGCGAGATCATGAACAAAGACCCTTTCACGATCCACGGGGCCGCCGAGTATCAGTTCATCGAATTCACCCCCGGCTCGTACGACGAACGCTTTGCGTGCTTCGTGAAGTAGGGAATTCATGCACCGCAGGCAATTCCTGAGATATCTTGTCGCAGCCACTCTCGCCATGGGGCCTTCCAACGCCCTGGCTTTTTTCGGCTCGCCGAAGCTTACCGAGAGCGACAAGGCTTTGGTCAAGGGCCTGCTCATCATCGATGCCCATGCCCACCCGGACAGATATCTTATCGGAACGAAATCCCGGGACAACGCATCTTCCCTGGAGGCCATCAAGGAGCTGGGCATGGCGGCATGCGCCTTTGCCGCCCTGGGAGACACCGTGGCTGCCACCAGAGGCCACACGACCGGCACGGACTATCAGTTGACGAAAATCCAGCTCGACTTCTGGATGGATGACATCGTGAAGTCCGGCAAGGTGAAGCTCGTCAAGGCGGCATCGGACATCCCGAAATCGACGGGGCATGGCTACGTGCCGGGGGCGATCCTTTCCGTCGAAGGGGGCGATGCGCTTTCCGGCAACCCCGACCGGGTAAACGACTTCCATGCCTGCGGCGTGAGAATGATCACCCTTGTCCACCTGGGGAGCAATGAACTGGGCGAGAGCATGGCCACTTCACAGGGGACCGGGCTTACGCCGAAGGGCTGCAAGGCGGTGGAGAGGATGCAGGAGACGGGCGTGCTGGTCGATGTGGCCCATGCCAGTGCACTCACCCTGAAGCACGTCGGCCAGATCAGCCGGCGGCCCATCGTGGATTCCCATACACACCCCTGCTCCGTACCCGAAGAGAGCCGTTGCGGACGCTTGCGAACCTGGCAGGGGATGGAAACGGTGGCAAGGACGGGCGGCGTTGTCTGCACGTGGCCCATGGGCGACAGCCGCAGATCGAAGCGGGAGACCTTCCAGGACTGGGCACGGGAAATCGCGGAGATGAAAAAACGGATCGGGATGGAGCACATCGGCCTGGGGACGGACGGCGGCGGGGGCCTGCCGGGGTTCATAAGAGGCTATCGGGACGTGCGCGACCTGGTCCACCTCGTGAAGGCCATGCAGGATGAGGGCTTCACGCGCGCAGAGATTTCCGCCTACATGGGAGGGAATTTTTTCAGGGTGCTGCAGAAGAGCATCGGCTGAAATGGGGAGAATACCTTGAACACGGAGTAACAGCGAATGATGACAAAAGAGAAAGCGAGGGAGTTTGCCTCCCGGTGGCTGCCCGCATGGACGGGCAACGATCCCGGCAAGCTGGCCGATTTCTATTCCGATGACGCATTTTATCTCGACCCCGCCGTGCCCGGAGGGATCCAGGGAAAGGACCCTCTGCTTGCCTACTTCCGGAAGCTCCTGGCTCAGAACCCGAACTGGGTATGGACCCAGATCGAGGCGATCCCGATGGAAGGCGGGTTTCTGAACAAGTGGCTTGCCCGGATACCCATCGGGGACAAGATCATCGAGTGCATCGGTGTCTGTTTCGTGCAGTTCGATGACCGGGAAAAGATCAGGCGCAACGAGGTCTACTTCGATCGAACCCAGATGATGCTGGAGATGTCCAGATTAAAACAGGTCAAGAAGGTTGGCTGACGCGTCCATCCGATAGGGCGGGATGACGGATCTTTGATGGAAGATAGTTTGATCGAGTTCACGGAACCCTTCGAGCGGGCCCTCCGGTTCATGGAGGAAACGCGTCGGCACGTCTTCGTCACGGGCCGCGCCGGAACCGGCAAGTCCACCCTGCTCAACTATTTCAAGAAAAGCACCGCCAGGCAGGTGGCGGTCCTGGCCCCCACGGGCGTTGCGGCCCTGAATGTGGGCGGCCAGACGATACACTCCTTCTTCAGGTTCAAGCCCGACGTGACACCCGAATCGGCACGCAAGCGCATCCGCGGCGAAGGCGCCGGGATCTACCGCAGACTCGACGCCATCGTCATCGACGAGGTCTCCATGGTCCGGGCGGACCTGCTGGACTGCGTGGATGCCTTTCTGCGGCTCAACGGCCCCGAGCCCGGCGCCCCCTTCGGCGGCCTGCAGATGATCTTCATCGGCGATCTCTATCAGCTTCCCCCTGTGGTAAGCGCGGCCGAGAAGATGCTCTTCAAGACCCTCTACCCGAGCCCCTATTTCTTCAGCGCCCTGGCCTTCCAGGGCCTGGAGATGGAATTTGTGGAACTCGAGAAGATCTACCGCCAGCAGGACGACCGCTTCATCGACCTGCTCAACGCCATCCGCAACCGCACGGTCACCGAGGAGGACATGGCGCTTCTCAACTCGCGCCTCGATCCGGACTTCGAGCCCCCCGCCGACGAGTACTACATCCACCTCACCAGCACGAACGCCCTGGCCGACGGCTACAACGAGGAGCAGCTCAAGAAGCTCAAGGGCAGGACATGGACCTCGACGGGAATCCTGGAGGGCGATTTCGGCAGGGAGTATCTCCCGACGGCGGTGGCGCTGAAGCTCAAGAAGGGCGCCCAGGTCATGATGCTGAACAACGATGCCGGCGGCCGCTGGGTGAACGGGACCGTCGGCAGGGTAACCGGATTCGGGAAAGACCCGGAAGGCGGCCCCCTGGTCCGCGTCCGCCTGAACAACGGGCGGCCGGCGGAGGTCGGGCCCAACACCTGGGAGATCTTCCGGTTCTTCCTGAAGGACGGGCGCCTGGACTCGGAGGCGGTGGGCATGTTCACCCAGTTCCCCCTGAGGCTTGCCTTCGCCGTGACGATCCACAAGAGCCAGGGCAAGACCTTCGAGCGGGTGATCCTGGATGTGGGCAGGGGGACCTTTGCCCCCGGCCAGCTCTACGTGGCCCTCTCCCGGTGCACGAGCCTCGAGGGAATCGTGCTGCGCAAGGCCCTGCGCAGACAGCACATCCTGCTGGACTGGGCGGTGGTCCGTTACCTGACCCGTAGCCAGTACGACCAGGCCTCGAAGGCCCTTTCCCGCGAAGAAAAGATCCGGATCCTCGAGGCGGCCATCGGGCGCAAAGGCCCCCTGGAGATGGTCTACCTGAAAGGCTCGGACGTCAAGAGCCGCAGGACCGTGAGGCCCCTTCGACTGGGCGAGATAGAATACGCCGGGAGGCCCTTCCTGGGACTGGAGGCCCTGTGCCTGATGCGGCGGGAGAAGCGGGTCTTCAACGTCGACCGGATCCTCAGCCTCCGGCCGTCCGGCGAAAGTGCTCCGGTTACGAAAGAAAAAAACTGAAGCCCCCTCTCCTGCTGGACGGCTCCCCTGTTTAACGGTAAGATCAAACAAAATTCTGTCAATGACGCATGACGCGCACCGGTTCGCCAACCCGAAAAGCCCCGGGAAAGGAATACACCCATGCCGGAAAGAACCATGAAGCTCGATTACGAAACGATTGCCCTGGTGCTGCAGGGCGGCGGCGCCCTTGGCGCCTACCAGGCGGGCGTCTATGAGGGCATGCATCGCGCCGGCATCCGCTGCAACTGGATCGCCGGCATATCGATCGGCGCCGTGAATGCGGCCCTCATCGCCGGTAACGGGCCTCAGGACCGGCTCGACAAGCTGAAGGCCTTCTGGGAAATGGTCTGCCGGCCCAACACGGCCGTCTTCCCGCAGGCCCTCTCCGGCATGCTCCATCTCGCCCCGCCGAGCCCCCTGTGGCACGAATGGGCCAGTCTCAGCAACGCGGCGATCGCGACCCTCCAGGGACAGCGCGGATTCTTCAAGCCGCGATTCATGCCCCCCTGGTCAATCCCGCAGGGGGATCCCGGGAAGGCGAGCCTTTACGATGTCTCGGATCTACGGGAAACGCTGGAGAGGTTCGTCGACTTCGACCGTATCGGCAGCGGCGAGACCCGCCTGAGCCTGGGCGCCGTCAACGTCGCCACGGGGAATTTCAGGTATTTCGACTCGCAGGACCTGGCCCTCGAGGGCAAGCGCCTCGGCCCGGAGCACGTCATGGCCTCCAGCGCGCTGCCGCCCGCTTTTGCCCCGGTGGAAATCGAGGGCGACTATTACTGGGACGGCGGGGTCGTGTCCAATACCCCCCTGGAGTTCATCCTGGAGTACCTGCCCCGCCGCGACACCCTGGCCTTCCAGATCGACCTCTGGAGCGCCCGCGGCGATGTGCCCGACAACATCCTCGATGTCCTGGAGAGGCAGAAGGACATCCAGTACTCGAGCCGCACAAGGCGCGGCACGGACCAGACCGGCGCCAGGCAGGGCATGCGACTGGCCATCCACCAGGCCCTCAAAAAAGTGCCCGCCGAGCTGCGGCGGCAACCTGAATTCCAGACCCTCGACAATTTTTCCTGCACCAAGGTCTTCAACATCATCCAGCTCATCTACCAGAGCAAATCCTTCGAAAAGCACTTCAAGGACTACGAGTTCGGCCTGCTTACCATGCAGGCGCACTGGAGAGCCGGGTTGAAGGACATGCAGGATACCTTGAAGCACCCCGAATACTTCGCCCGCCCCTCGGCCCTCGAGGGAGTGGTGACCCACGATATCCACCGCAAAGCAAAGCCGAAGGAAGGGTGAGACAGAATCCCGGGGAGGCTTCAGGCCTCAGCAGTTCTGGCCGGCGGGGCACTTGCAGGCGCCGCTCTTGACGGCCTCGGAGCGCTTCTTCTGGGCGTCGGTGCGGTTGTCGTAGTGGCCCAGGCAGTCGTTCGTGCCGCGCTGGTCCTTCATCTTCTTATGGTCCCGCGTGTCGATCTCGCACTCCCCGTTCTGGAGCTTGTAGACGTGGTACTTGTCGGCTGCAAATGCCGGGGTGGAGATCACGATGAAGGCCGCCAGAATGAACAGAAACAGTCGCATAATCCACCTCTTCCATGAACGGTTTCACCAACGGGACCCTGCCTTTGGAGCCGTGAGTATAGCGGGCGGCACAGGGGCCGTCAAGACAGAAGGCAGGCGCATCGTGGGTCGAGACGGGTTCTGATATCCTTGATATCCTGCAAAGTACGATAAGAGAATCCCCGCCGGAGGGCGGGGATTAATCGTCTGGAGATGAACGGCGCTTTCTTACCGCCTGTGGGCCTTGAAACGGTACTGCTTGCCGTCGAACGTCGCGACGTAGCCCGTCATGAACTGATTGCCCTCGATGATGAAGCGTACGAAGTGGAAAGGATTCTGCGTCGATTGGGGGTTGTACAGGATCACCTGGCCGACCTTGTAGAATTCCGGGATGACGCCGGATGTGACGTCGACCTGTTTGAAGCCCGGAACCTCGACTTTGCCCTTCGATGAAAATCCCGTCTTGGGGTAATCGTCCGACACGAGGTTGGCCCACCCTTTCCGGCCGTCCTCGAACTTGAGCACCCAGTGGCCCGTCATCACGTCCTGCGGCGGTGCGGCCGAGAGATCCTCGGGGCTCAGCGGCAGAACGAGAAGCGCCAGGATCGCGGCCGAGAGAAAAATCATCATCCTCTTCATGAGCACCTCCACGTGCGTTTTTTTAAGCGGGATTCCCGGACAGCGAATGATCTGTGCAAAAAAGATGCCCTGTCATGCGGATAAACCGCCGCGGGTGGGGTCAGATCTTGCTTTTTGCCTGCCCGAGGCGGGCGTTCACTGCCACTTCAGGTCCGGGTATTTCTTCCTGTAGTCGCCCTGGATCCTCCCCACGGACTCGTGGGCCGGCTTGTCCGGGCTGTAGTAGACCAGGGCTTCGTGCCACTTCCCGCCGTTGTAGGAGGCCCACATCTTGTGAGAACCGACGCAGCTGTTCGTTTTTGCGTCATAGGTGTAGGCGCGGGTGAACTCCAGGCGGTACTGGGCCCCGGGGTTTTTCTTCGCCGCCACGTCGCGCTGCAGGGCCGCCATGTAGCTTGCGCAGATGGTGGCGCCATTGCTCTTCGGGTCGGCTGCCGGCGGCTTCGGAGGAACCACCGGGGGCGGTGGCTCCACAGGGGTCACGTTGTTTTTGGCGAGTTGATCCTTCACGACGGACATCACCTCGCCGTCGCTGACGCCGAAAAGCCGGAGCCACTTGTACTGCGTCTGGTAGGCCTCCCCCTCGGGCCGGCCGAAATCGAAGGCCGACTTGTAATTCGTGTGCCAGTATTCGTGGATGAGAAGGGAAAGCTGCTCGAGCCGGCCAATCCGTTCTGCCTCCTTCTTTGTCATCGGGGGGGTCAGCGCACGGCTCGGGTTGCGGGACAGCTCGAAGAAACTGTTGTAGAGGTGGATCGTCCGCAGGCCGATGCCTGAGTAAACGTGGGCGTAGGCGCCCGCCCTGTAGCCGAAAGGGTTATTCGTCCGGGAGTACGTGCGGCCCTCCAGGTTCTTGAGGATGACCTCCAGCTCCGCCGCTTCCTTCGCCCTCCCGCCCGCCGAGAGAGCCTTCACCTGCGCCCGTCCCTCCAGGACGCAATCGCGGACGATAATCTGCTGCTCTTGGGTGAGACCGTATTTCCAGTCCCAGGGATTCAGGCCGCCGTTGCCCGTCGAGGGCAGGACGATGAAAACCAGTAGCGCCGCCACGGTAAAGAGGATTTCACGCCGTTTCATGCTCACATCCTTTCTGGCGGGCTACGCCCAGCGCTGGTAGAGGTGCTCGACCTTGTCGCCCTTGAAGACGACGTGCACGGCCATCTTCCGGCCGCCGGGGAATTCCAGCAGGCCCGCCACTACAAAATACCCTTCCTCGGCTCCAGCCGTCGTCGGGACAAATCGTCCCTTGCCGTATTTTGCCATGCTGTCCCGGAAGTGGCGGAGGCCCTTCTCCCCGATGTCCCTCTTAAAGCGATCACTTCCGACCTGGAGGGCGGCGGCATACTGGCCTTCCAGGGTCCGGTCGATGAACCAGGTCGCCCGCTGGGCGTAAGACTGGCTGATGTCCTGCGGCGGCGCGGTGGGGGCCTTGGCGGCCGTGCGTTCCGCACTCAGCACCAGGATGGCCGGAAGAGCCAGGACCAGGAGGATTCCCGCGAGGCGAGTGATGGTTTTCTTCATGCGCATTCCCCTTTCGAGGCGTGGTTTTCGCTTCCCACGAATCCATGCAAAAAGGAAACCACGATCGCCTGCCCTGCGCTCTTGCCGGTCCGGATGCGCAGATCGCCCCGCAGGAGGAGGCCCTTGCAAAATCTCCATGCTCTGGGCTATCATATATCAGGTTTTCAATGGCCGGGACCGCGTGCGCCGGCACTTCCTCTCTAACCACGCACACCCGGCAGCCAACCCCGTTACTGCAACCGCGTTCCATCCCGTTTCGTCCCATCAGAAAGGAGGGAGCGACCATGCCGGAAAAGACGTCCGCAAGCCTTTTCGAATTCCCGTCCGGCGACGTCACGCAGATGTTCAAGTCGTGGACGTCGCTTTGGTCTCAATGGATGGGCCAGTTCGGCTTCATCAACATCAACCTGGCCAAGTCCTCCGACCCCGAGATGGAGCGCAGGATTATCGAGAATGTCGCCGGCTACGGCAAACAGCTCGGCCGCGTCATCGAGGTCCTCGACGCCCTGCTTGTCAACTCGGCCACGGCAGGATGGTCGGCCGATCAGAAAAAAGCCCTTGCCGATTTCCTCGACATGGCCAGAGAGATTGCCGCCGTGAAGGGCGATTATATCGCGCCGACGAAAGCGAACGTCGATCGTTTCCTCGAAGGAATCCGGCAACTCAAGGAGAAGGATGAGAAGGAGTACGGCGAGGTTGTCGAACGGTTGAGGAAGGAATTGTTAACCTGATAAACCGGGATGAGGACAGGGAAAAGAAAGGAGACGAACTCGATGAAGCGCTCTATCATTGTTCTGCTTGTTTGCCTGGCGATCGGCATGCCGCTGATCGCCGGGGCTGCCACCTATCAACTGGATACCGACCACTCGAGCATCCAGTTCAAGGTCCGACACCTGACGGTTTCCAACGTGACGGGCACCTTCAACAAGATGAAGGGATCGGCCTCCGTCGAGGGCGAGGACCTGGCGACCCTCAAGGTCGAGGTGATAATCGATGCCGCCTCCGTCGACACGGGACACCAGAAGAGGGATGAGCATATCCGGACCGCCGACTTTCTCGACGTGGCCAAATACCCGACAATCACCTTTGTTTCCAAAAAAGTCGTGAAGGCAGACCCGGGGAAGCTCCGGATCACGGGCGATCTCACCCTGCACGGCGTAACCCGTGAGATCACTGTCGATCTCGAAGGTCCCACGCCCGAGATCAAGGACCCCTGGGGCAACTTCAGGCGGGGCACCACGGGTACGGCAAAAATCGACCGGAGGGATTTCGGCATCACCTGGAACAAGGCGCTGGATACGGGAGGCCTGGTCGTCGGCAACGAGGTAGGCATTCAAGTTGACATCGAATGGGTCAGGAAGTAACGAGGGAGTGGATCACAGCATGCAGAAAGAGACAAGCCCGTACGCCTGCCACATATTCGTCTGCACCAACGACCGCCACGGGGAGAAAAAAGCCTGCGCCGACGGCGGCGGCAACGCGGCATTGAAAGATTACCTCAAAGAACGGGTCGAAAAGCGGGGCTGGAAGGGCCGCGTCCGCGTCTCGAGCGGGGGCTGCATGGGGCTCTGCGGGAAAGGTCCCAACGTGATGATCTATCCTCAAAAGGCCTGGTTTGCCGTGGCCTCGCCCGCCGACGGCGACCGTATCCTCGGGGAGATCGAATCGCTGCTCGCCGCGCCGCCGGAAAATTGAAACCCTTTCGAGCCCTGTTATTCCTGCGCAAGCGGGAATCCACGGATGAAGATGGATTCCGGGTCGTGCCCGCAATGACGAATATTTCAGGAGGTAGTCGTTGAACCGCCGCCGGTTTCTTAAATACCTCGGAGCCGCCGCATTGGCCCTCGGCTGCCCGGACGCATTTGCTGACTTGCCCGAAACTGACAACCGGACAGCCCTTCTCAAGGGGCTTCGCATCATCGATGCCCATGCACACCCCGAGCGATATCTATCGGAGGGCCAGTACGCCGAAAACTCGTCGACGGTCAAGGCCATGACGGAGATGGGCATGGCGGCGAGCATCTTTGCCGCCGTCGGGGACCGGGTCTACCTGTCCAATGGGCGCCTGCCGGGCACGGAATACCGGAACACGATGACCCAGCTGGACCACTGGAAGGACGGAATCGTGAAAACCGGAAAGGTGAAGCTTGTCCGGAACGTATCGGACATCCCGCGGGCACCGGCGCCGGGCGGCGTTCCGGGATGCATTCTCGCGATAGAGGGAGGCGACGCGCTGGAAGGCGATCCGGAAAGGGTGAACGAATTCTATCGATACGGCGTGCGGATGATCACCCTGATCCACTTCAGCAACAACCGGCTGGGAGACTGCATGCAGAACCTGAGAAGCCTGGATTCCAGGCCGCGCAACAAAGGTCTCACCGCACAAGGGCGCAAAGTCATCGAGAGAATGCAGGAGCTGGGTATGGTGGTCGACGTCGCCCATGCCGACTCGCTTACGCTCAGGCAGATCGGCGAGATCACCCGGCGGCCGGTGGTGGATTCCCACAGCAACCCCTGCTCGCTGGCCAACACAAACCAATGCGGGCGCTTCCGCACCTGGAAGGACATGGAGACGGTGGCAAAAACGGGGGGCGTCGTCTGCACCTGGACGTGGGGAATGACCCAGGGAAAAACGAGGAGGGAAACCTTCCGGGACTGGGCGCGGGAAATCATGGAGATGAAAAAACGGATCGGCATGGAGCACGTGGGGCTGGGAACCGACGGCGGGGGAGGAATCCCGCGGTTCATCCAGGGCTACCGGGACATCCGTGACCTTTCCCGGCTGGTCGAGGCCATGCAGGATACGGGCTTTGCGCGCGAGGAGATTTCGGCCTACATGGGCGGCAACTCCTACCGTGTGCTGAAGGCCTGCATCGGCTAGGCACCCATCCCTTTTCCAATGAGTTCTTCCAGTTTCGCCTTCGGCGCGAGACCGACGATCCGATCCATCTCTTTGCCCGCCTTGTACAGGATCAGGGTGGGCACGCTCCTCACACGGCACAGCATCGGCGTGTTGGGGTTCTCGTCGATATTGAGTTTGACGATGGTGACGCGGTCCCCGTACACTCCGGCAAGCTCCTCCAGAACGGGCCCAACGGCTTTGCAGGGGCCGCACCAGGGCGCCCAGAAATC
>DCVI01000200.1 GCA_002327315.1 Syntrophaceae bacterium UBA2192
AGAAGGAAGCAATGTCTGCATCGTACAAAAAAAGGCAGGATCAACTCGATCCTGCCTTTTGATGATTTTCTGTTGGCAAAAAAATACGAGAGCCACCTATGCCGTCTTGTCTTTTACTGGAGTCCATCATTCAACAGTCGGTCTCTTAAGGGTGGCAATCACCACGAAGACCCTACGCTTCTCTTTTCGTTAACATCCAGTAGAATAGACTCAATACGAACATTGCAGTATCTCGTAGCTAAACTATACGCTGCTTTTCATTAATGTCAAGGGCGTTGTCGATACTTGTTGTCGGGCATGGATTGGCGTTTCTTGCGGATCGAAACCCTGCATTTTCATCGAGGTTGACAATCTACTACTTACAGGATGTACTACAACAACAAAAAGGACTTACGAGAATATAAACTCGTAAGTCCTTGTTTTAAGTGGTGGGCCGTGGGGGATTTGAACCCCCGACCAACGGATTAAAAGTCCGCTGCTCTACCAAACTGAGCTAACGGCCCCTCTGCGACCTGGCGGTCGCGGGCTTCAGGATTCGGGATTCCGGAATCCGGATGCCCAATTCCCAATTCCCATTTACCAGTTCCTTCTTCTTTAGCGCCGGAAGGGATTTTCCGTGACGATCGTCTCGTTGCGGTCGGCGCCGACGGACACGAGGACCACCTTGACCCCGCAGAGATTCTCGAGGGTGTCCACGTAGCGCCGCGTGTTGCGCGGCAGATCCTCGAGCCTCTTGGCGGTGTTGATGTCCTCCGTCCAGCCGTCGAGCTCCATGTAAACGGGCTGGCAGCGCTCGAATACCTTCAGATCGGCCGGGACGGACTTCGTGAACTCCTCGCCCTTGTCCGTGCGGTATCCCACGCAGATCTTCAGCTTGTCGATGCCCGTGAGCACGTCGAGCTTGGTGATGGCCATGCCCGTGATGCCCGAGACCCTCACGGACTGGCGCACCAAAACCATGTCGAGCCACCCGCAGCGTCGCTTGCGTCCCGTCGTGGCGCCGAACTCCTGCCCCACGGACTGGATGCGCTGGCCGATTTCGTCGTTGAGCTCCGTGACGAAGGGGCCGCTTCCCACGCGGGTCGTGTAGGCCTTGACGATTCCCACCACCGAATCGATCTTCGTGGGGCCCACCCCTGCTCCGCAGCAGGCGTTGCCGGCCACCGTGTTGGACGAGGTGACGAAGGGGTAGGTGCCGTAGTCCACGTCGAGGTGGCAGCCCTGGGCCCCTTCGAAAAGGATCTTCTTTTTCTGCCGGATCGCCACGTCGAGCAGGAGCGAGATGTCCGCCACGTGCGGCCTCAGGACATCGGCATACCCCATGTACTCGTCCAGGATGGGCTTCTCGTCGATAGGCTGCTCGCCGTAGAGCTTCGTCAGGTAGAAATTTTTCTCCTCGACGTTGCGCTTGATCTTCTCGGTCAAAACCTCGCTGTCCAGCAGATCGCAGATGCGGATGCCCACGCGGGACACCTTATCCTCGTAGGCCGGTCCGATCCCCCGCTGGGTCGTCCCGATCTTGCCGGCCCCCTTGGCCGCCTCGCGGGCCGCATCCACCCGGCGGTGATAGGGCATGATCACGTGCGCCTTGTCGCTGATGACGAGCTTCGTGTTGGGCGGGAAGGCATTTTCCTTCTTCAGGTAGTCGATCTCTTCGATCAGCACCCGGGGGTCGATGACCATGCCGTTGCCCAGCATGCACGTCTTGTAATTGTGGAGAATCCCCGAAGGGATCAGGTGCAGGATGGTCTGCTTGCCCTGGACCACGATCGTGTGCCCCGCATTGTTTCCGCCCTGGAAGCGCACGACGGCGTCGGCGTCCTCTGCATAGAGGTCGACGATCTTGCCCTTGCCTTCATCGCCCCACTGGGTCCCTACGACGATCACGCTTGACATAGACTGTCTCCGTGCTGGCTTACATCTCCAGCTGGGTGAGGGATATGACGTTGGGGAGGTCCCTGAGTTTTTTCAGGATATCTTCGGGGACCACGGTATCCGTCGAGAGCACGACGAGGGCCTTGCCGTCCACGTGCTCGCGGCTCAGTTGGAAGCGGGCGATGTTGATGCCGTTGTTGCCGAGCGTGTGGCCGAGATTACCGATGACGCCGGGCTTGTCGTTGTTGTACAGTACGATCATGTGACCCTCGGGGATCACCTCCATGGAGAACTTCTCGATCCGCACGATGCGGGCGTCCTGCTTGCCGAAGATGGCCCCGGCGGCGTAGCTCTTCTCTTCCGTCGTCTTGATCGTCACGGAGATCATGCTCGTGAAGTCCTTGACCTCGCTCGTCTTGGACTCGACGACCCGGATGTTGCGCTCCTTGGCGATGAAGGGGGCGTTGATGTAGTTGATGTTGGCGTTCAGGATCGGCGTGAGCAGACCCTTGATGAGCGCGATCGTGAGCGGCGCCACGTTGTAATTGACGATGTCGCCGGCGTACTCGACGGCCACCTCCTCGATCCCTCCCTTCACGATCTGGGCCTCGAATGTGCCCAGCTTCTCCGCCAGCGCGAGGTAAGGCTGGATGTGCGAGAGCAGTTCGGCGCTCACCGACGGGAAGTTGATGGCGTTGCGGATCTCGCCCTTCGTCAGGAAGTCGGCGATCTGCTCGGCGATGGCAATGGCCACATTGCGCTGGGCCTCGTCCGTCGCTGCCCCGAGGTGGGGCGTGCAGATGACGTGGGGGTGGTTCACCAGCTCCGTGTTCTTCGTGGGCTCCTGTTCGAAGACGTCCAGGGCGGCCCCGGCCACCTTGCCGGACGTCAGGGCATCCAGGAGGTCCTTTTCGTTGATGATCCCGCCGCGGGCGCAGTTTATGATGAAGACGCCGTTGCGCATCTTGGCGATGGAGGCGGCGTTGATGATGTTCTTCGTGTCCTTGGTCAGCGGCGTGTGGACGGAGATGAAGTGGGAGCGCTTCAGCAGCTCGTCGAGGGTGACCAGCGTGATGCCCATCTTCTCGGCCGTCTCGGGGGCCAGGAAGGGGTCGAAGGCGATGACGCTCATCTTGAGGCCCTGGGCCCGGTCGGCCACGATGGTGCCCACCCGGCCGATGCCGATGATCCCGAGAGTCTTGTTGTAGACCTCGTTGCCCATGAACTTGCTCTTTTCCCACTTGCCGGACTTCATCGAGGCTGTGGCCTGGGGGATCTGCCTGGCGAGTGCAAACATCATGGCGATGGAGTGCTCGCCCGTGGTGATGGTGTTCCCGCCCGGGGTGTTCATGACGACGATGCCGCGCTTGCTTGCGGCGTTGACGTCGACGTTGTCGACCCCGATGCCGGCCCGCCCGACGACCTTGAGGTTGTCGGCCTTTTCGATGATCTCCTTCGTGACCTTCGTGGCACTGCGGATCGCCAGGCCGTCGTAGTCCTTGATGACGCCCTTGAGCTCGTCGGGAGTGAGGTTGGTCATCACGTCCACCTCGAGGCCGGAGGTGTTCTTCAGTATCTCAATCCCCTCCGGGGACAGCGTGTCGCTGATGAGTACTCGCTTCATTGATTTTTTCCCTTTCCGTTGTGCTGTCATTCCATCGTCCTCGCAGGCTGTTGTCACCGGCCCGAAGATTCATTTAATCTTTTGCAGGTAGACCTTCTCCAGGGCATCGAGGGCCTGTTTCACATCGCCGGGCTCGATCGTGGGCCCGCACCAGAGGCGAAAGCCCGCGGGGGCGTCCCGGTAGGCGCTCACGTCGTGAGCCGCGCCTTCCTTGCTCAACTGGCCCGCCACGGCCTTGATGAAGTCTCCCTGTTCTTTTTCCGCCATGGCCTTGAACTTGTCGCTGACGACCTTCAGGCAGACCGACGTGTTCGAGCGGGTTGCCTTGTCCCCGGCGAGGAAAGCGACCCAGTCGCGCCTGGCGACCCAGTCCTCGATCACCTTCAGGTTCGCCTCGCTGCGCTTGAATAGGCCTTCAAGTCCGATCGGCTCGGCCCATTTCAGGGCGTCCAGATAGTCCTCGACGCAGATCATCGAGGGCGTGTTGATCGTGTCGCCATCGAAGATGGCCTTGTCCACGGCGCCTTTCTTCTTAAGGCGGAAGACCTTCGGCAGGGGCCAGGGAGGATCGTAGGCCGCAATGCGGGCCACGGCGCGGGGGCTGAGCACGAGGACCCCGTGTGCCGCCTCTCCGCCCAGGCATTTCTGCCACGAGTAGGTCAGGACGTCGACCTTCAACCAGTCGACGGGCATGGCGAAGACGGCGCTCGTGGCGTCGCACATCGACAGGCCCTCGCGTTGATCCGGGATCCAGTCCCAGTTCGGGATCTTCACGCCGCTCGTCGTGCCGTTGGCGACGAATACGACGTCGCTCTTCCAGTCCACGGCCTTCAGGTCGGGGAGCTTCCCGTAGGGGGCCTCGAGGACCGTCGGTTTCAGCTTGAGTTCCTTCTGGATGTCCTTGGCCCACTCGCCGCTGAAGCTTTCCCACACCAGCACGGTGACCGGCCGGGGGCCCAGCATCGTCCACATGGCCGCCTCGAAGGCGCCCGTGTCGGAGCCGGGAAGGATCCCGAGCAGGTAATCGTCGGGAACGCCGAGAAGTTTCTTGCTTCGGGCGATCGCCTCGCCCAGTTTGGCCTTTCCCAGTGCCGAGCGGTGGGAGCGTCCCACGGCGGCGTCCTTGAGGCCGTCGATGTTCCATCCGGGCCTCTTGCTGCAGGGGCCGGAGCTGAAGTTGGGATTATGCGGCATAATGACTCACCTGTTGTCAAAAATCGGAAAGAGTCCTCTTATCAGAATTCGACCGTTTAGACAAGTAAATTCCGAGGGGCTCCGGCAGGGTCCAACCCCGTTTGGGGTCGATGGAAACATGAATAAAAACTTTACCAAAAAGCGTGTAACGGGTAAAAGAAGTGACCGGTGATCAGTGACCGGTGACCGGTGGAAGAAGTAAGAAGGGACCGGGGTACAGGGGGAGAATGAAAAAACAGCAGAAGACCGCGTTTTTCTGTCAGAATTGCGGGTATGAGTCGCCCAAGTGGGTCGGGAAATGCCCCGGCTGCGGGGAGTGGAACCGCTTTGCCGAAGAGCCGACGAAGGCGACGGATTCCCATGTGTCTCCGGAGTATCAACTGAACGAGAAGCCCCGTTCCATCGATACCGTCGAGGCCGACGAGAAGGCCCGGATGAAAACGGGCCTCGAGGAGATGGACCGGGTCCTCGGCGGGGGCATCGTGGCCGGCTCGGCGATCCTCGTAGGAGGCGATCCTGGCATCGGCAAGTCGACCCTGCTGCTGCAGGTCATGCACCGCCTGGCTTCGGGGGGGCGAAAGGTCCTCTACGTCACGGGCGAGGAGTCGGCAAGCCAGATCAAGCTCCGTGCGGACCGCATCGGCGCGGCCTCGAAGGGCCTCTACGTCCTCGTGGAAGTCGCCCTGGAGAACATCCTCAAGTACATAAAAGAAATCGGGCCCGCCGTCGTGGTGATCGATTCCATCCAGACCGTTTACTGCTCCCTTCTCACCTCGGCCCCGGGGAGCGTGGGGCAGGTGAGGGAGGCCTCGGAGCGGCTCATCATCTTTGCCAAGAAGACGGGGATTCCCGTCTTTCTCGTGGGCCACGTCACGAAGGACGGCTCCATCGCGGGCCCCAAGGTCCTCGAGCACATGGTCGACACGGTTCTCTACTTCGAGGGTGATTCGGGGCACTCCTACCGCATCATCCGGGGGATCAAGAACCGCTTCGGCCCCACCAACGAGATCGGCGTCTTCGAGATGCGCGACCGGGGGCTCGTGGAGGTGTCAAATCCCTCGGAGTACTTCCTCACGGAGCGTCCCGAGGGAATGGCCGGCTCCGTGGTCGTGGCGAGCATCGAGGGCACCCGGCCCATCCTGGTCGAGGTCCAGGCCCTGGTGGTGAGCACGAGCTTCGGCATGCCCCGGCGCACCGCCATCGGCGTGGATGTGAACCGCGTCTCGCTCCTGGTGGCGGTCCTGGACAAGATCGGGGGCCTGCACCTCGGAAACCACGACATCTTTCTCAATGTGGCGGGGGGCGTGAAGCTCTCCGAGCCGGCCGCGGACCTGGGGGTCGTGGCGGCCATCGCCTCGAGCTTCCTCGACCGGCCCATCGACCCGAAAACGGTCGTCTTCGGCGAGGTGGGGCTCACGGGCGAGGTCCGCGGGATCAACCAGATGGAAATCCGGATCCGCGAGGCGGCCCGCATGGGATTCACGCGCTGTGTCCTGCCGCGCACGCAGCTCAGGGGGCTGGACAAAGCCGGAGCAATCGAGCTGGTTCGCGTGGGGCACCTGAAGGAGTTGCTGGCAGAGATCTTTTGAACGGTTGATGCCGTTATGGAAAACGCAGGGAGCAGCCGATCCTTGAAAATACTCATCGTCGACGACGAGAAGGACATCGTGGATCTCGTCGCCTACAATCTTGAAAAGGAAGGGTACGAGACCCTGAAGGCGCTCGACGGCGAGAAGGCGCTGCAGCTTGTCCGCACAAAGACCCCCGACCTCGTTGTCCTGGATCTCATGCTGCCCGGCATCCAGGGGCTTGAGGTCTGCAAGAGGATCCGGAAGGACCCGCAGACGGCCGCCATCCCGATCATCATGCTCACGGCCAAGGGCGAGGAGATCGACAAAATCCTCGGTCTCGAGGTCGGGGCCGACGATTACGTCACAAAGCCCTTCAGCGTGAAGGAGCTTCAGGCCAGGATCAAGGCCGTGCTGCGCCGCTCGGAAGCGCGGAGAGCGGCCGATCGGGCGGAGCTCTTCGAGTTCAAGGGGCTCAGCATCGACTTCAGATCCTACGAGGTGACGGTGGACGGCAAGCGGGTCGATTTGAGCCCGACGGAATTCAGGCTGCTCAAGTTCCTGTCCCGCAACCCCGGCCGGGTCTACAGCCGGGAACAGATCCTGGACCGGGTCTGGGGCGATGACGCCTTCGTGGAGCCCCGCACCGTGGACGTGCATATCCGCCGCCTGCGCTCCCGCATCGAGCACGACGAAAGCAGCCCGGATTACATCGTCACGGTGCGCGGTGCGGGCTACAAATTCATGGATCGCTGAGCCCCGACCGCGGGAATCCCCGATGGTTGGAGCTCGCACTCCCGGGGCGCCCGATGAGCAGGAAATCCTTGACAAACCGGGGCGCCCGAGATATAAAATACGCGAAACAAAGTGCGGCATTTCGAGTTCCATCATCCGAGCGCCGGCACATGCGGCGTTGTAGACAGGAGGCCTCATCCTGCAATCGGATCAACCCAAGGAACCTCACCTAACGGCCGGACGACGGCCCCTTCTCGATTCACCCAACAGGAAAACTATTGCCCGGAACCCCGTGACTTCTGCCCTGACGGCAGGAGCGATCGGTCAATATGCCCTTGTGCGCCGTATGAGGTCCCGAGTGCCCATCGGCGCGGCGGGCAAGCGCGGAAACGGAGGAGTCTGAACCCATGGTCAAAACATACATACTGGACACGAACGTGCTGCTTCACAACCCGGGGGCCCTCTATGCCTTCGAGGATAACAACGTGGTCATCCCCATGGCCGTCATCGAGGAAATCGACAACCAGAAAAAAAGGCAGGACGAGGTCGGGCGCAACGCCCGCGTCGTGTCCCAGGAACTCGACAAGATGCGCGAGTCGGGCTGCCTGTCGACGGGCGTGCCTCTTCCCTCGGGCGGGAGGTTGCGCATCGAGCTCAACCACCAGGACGCCGTGGGCGATTTTCCTCCCGGCTTTGACCCGCACAAGGCGGACAACCGGATCCTCGCCGTGGCCTACAGCTTGAGCAAGCAGCTTGTCGGGCGTGTCTTTCTGGTGTCTAAGGATCTGAACCTGCGCGTCAAGTCCGACGTCCTCGGCATCCCCGCCCAGGACTTCTACAACGACAAGGTAAACTACCACGATCTCTACACGGGCGCAGGCATCGTGGATGTGACGGCAGAGGAGATGGACGCCTTCTTCAAGGAAGGGCGCCTCGAGATGAACGGCCGCGGACCCGGGCGGCCCCACGAGTTCTTCGTTCTGAAAAACCACGTTGTGTCCTCCCAGTCGGCGCTGGCCCGATACTTCCGCGGGGAGCTGAGGCCGCTCGTCCACGGCGAGAGCACGAACCAGGGAATCAAGGCGCGAAACAAGGAGCAGCGCTTTGCCCTGGAGCTGCTCCTCAACGACCAGATCCGCGTGGCGACCCTCGTGGGCCGCGCCGGGACGGGCAAAACATTGCTCGCCATCGCCGTGGGCCTCGAGAAGGTCATGGAGCAGAAGAGCTATTCGAGACTTCTCATCACGCGGCCCGTCATTCCTCTGGGCAACGACCTGGGCTTCCTGCCGGGTTCCAAGGAGGAGAAGCTGCGGCCCTGGATGCAGCCCATTTATGACAATCTGGAGTTTCTCTTCAGCAACAACCCAGAGCCGCACAGGATCATCGAGCACCTGATGGACCGGGGAATCCTCGAGATGGAGGCCCTGGCCTACATCCGGGGCCGGAGCATTCCCAAACAGTTCATCATCTGCGACGAGGCGCAGAACCTCACCCCGCACATGATCAAGACGCTTATCACCCGCGTGGGCGAGGGCACAAAGATCGTCTTCACGGGCGACCCCGAGCAGATCGATCACCCCTACCTCGACGCCAGCAGCAACGGCCTGACCTACCTCGTGGAGCACCTGAAGGACGAGGAGATCGCCGGCCACGTGACCCTGTTCAAGGGGGAGAGGTCTCTAGTGGCCGAAATGGGGGCGAGATTGCTGTAAAACAGCGTGTAGGGGGTAGCGTGTAGGCCAAAAGCAAAGAGAAAAGAGAAGTAAATGAATCCCACTGTGTTCCTCTTTTTGCAATGAGAGGCACAGGGGGATTTTTTATATCCGAATGGCGGAAAGGCGGCTGCGTTGGTTACGTGCCAACGGGTGCGAAAAGACCGGGGAAAGGCATGAATCTTGTAGTGTTTCACCGAAATGCGGTGCGGGGTGCACCCGACATGACAGAGTGTCTGAGGTTGACGTGTGTAAGGACGGCATCAAAAGCTTCTATTTCGGCCCGCTGGGCCTTTTGGTCCTGACGCTGGCCACGTTCTTCGACGTGCTGTTCCTCCCCGGCGACGCGGTGCTCTCCAGTGCAAGGACGGACCTGGCCTCTCAGTTCGTGCACTGGCGGGGCTTCGGCTTCGGGGAGATGGCCATGGGGAACCTTCCCCTCTGGAACCCCCACATCTACAGCGGGGCTCCTTTTCTGGCCGGGTTCCAGTCGGCGCTTTTGTACCCACTGAATGTCCTTTACCTTGTCCTGCCCCTGGCAAAGGCCATCAATTGGGGCATCGCGCTGCACGCCTTTCTCGGCGGGCTCTTCTTCTATCTCTGGGCTCTGAAGCGGGGCCTGCACCCGCTGGCCTGCTTCCTGGCGGGGGCCGAGTTCATTTTCTGCGCGCCCTACTTCCTTCACATCTACGCGGGGCACCTGCCGAACCTCTGCACCATGATCTGGGCCCCGCTTCTGTTTCTGGCCATCGACGGTGCCGTCGAGAAGACCGCCGCCGGGTGGTGCCTGTTGGGGATATTTGCCGTGGCGATGCAGATCCTGGCCGGCCACATCCAGTATGTCTACTACACGGGGATCGCGGCCGTTATCTACCTGGCCGTACGGCTTTACGGGGCGACAGGGCGCCTGAAGGCGCTTGGCTGCTTTGCCCTGTTCTACATGGGCGCCGTCATCCTCGCGGCGGCCCAGATTTTGCCCGGCATCGAGGCGGGCAGGGACACCTTGCGGGGGGCCGGCATACCCTATGAGTTCGCCACGATGTTTTCCTTCCCGCCGGAAAACCTGATTACCTGGCTCGTTCCTGCCTTTTTCGGCGACATGGTTCATTTACCCTACTGGGGACGCTGGTACCTGTGGGAGATGTCCGTTTTCGTGAGCGTTACAGGTTTTCTGCTGGCCGTCTACGCCGTCGTTCTCCGGCAGGGCAGGGAGCGCCTCATTCCCGCGGCCATGGCGGGGATCCTCCTGCTTCTGGCCATGGGGTCGTATCTGCCCTGGTTTGGGTTGCTGTACGCGTTTCTGCCGGGTTTCGACACGTTCCGCGGTGTCTCCAAGTTCGTCTTTCAGGCTACCCTCTTCGTGATCCTGCTTTCCGCCATGGGGCTTGACAGCCTCCTCCGCGATGGTCTTCGGAAACGGTGGCAGATCCTCTCGGTGATGGGCGCTACGGCTGTGCTGTCGCTTGTCCTCGGACTGGCGATCTGGCAATCATCCCTGTCGCCAGACGGACTGTGGGCGCAGGGAATGCGCGGGATGTTCAACACGGGGCAGAGCTACCTGGCTGAAGGGTTTTTCGCAAGCAGGCCGACCGTCTTGAATGCCGGCGAGGGTGCCGCCCTGGGCCTTGCGTTCCTGTCTGCCACGTGCATCGTCATTGCCATAATCCTATTCCTGCGGGTTTCCAATCACTGGAAGGCATCGCTGCTGGTTGCCCTGGCTATCCTCGAACTCGTTGCAGCAGGGGCGCCCATCCGGGATACCTTCCGGCTTGCCGCGGCTTATCCCGCGGACATGGTGGAGCTGTTCCGGCAGAGACCGGGAGATCACCGCATCCTGAACCCCTACAAACCGAATCTGGCCATGGCCATGGGGTGGCGGGACGTATGGGGCTACGACCCGTTAATCCCCCGTCGCTATGGAGAGTTCATGGCCTGGATGCAGCAGGCGGATATGGCGCAGATCGTGAGAAATGATCTGCAGTTCCGCTATCATCCCCTGCTCGGGATGCTGGGGTGCCGCTATATGCTGACGCCCATCGAGGGCAGGATTGTGCTGGCGGATCTGGGCGGAGACGTCATGCCCCGCGCGGCCCTTGTCGGTCAGTGGGCCGTAGAGCCGGACCGGGACCGGGCCTTTGCCCTCCTGGGGCAGCCGGGGTTCGACCCGCGGAGGCTCGTCGTCCTGGAGAGGGATCCGAAACTTCCCGCGGGCAAGGCATCCGGCAGCCCGGGCTCGGTGCGGGTTACAGGGTCCTCGTCGGACCACCTCACGATCGACGCCGACGTGAACACCGCCGCGATCCTTGTCGTCACGGACAACTACGCAGACGGCTGGCGCGCCGTGCCCCTTGAAGGCAGCGCCTCGGACACCTACGAGATCATCCCCGCCAACTACACCTTGCGGGGAGTTCCCCTCGCGCCGGGGCATCATCGCATCCGGATGGAGTATCGCCCCGCCTCCTTCGTGATCGGTGTCTGGCTCTCCCTGGCCGGCGCTGCCGCCTGGATGGCCGCCGCCGGCGTGCTGCTGTGTCGAAGGCGACGCCCCGATGAAAGCTGCGCGAAACAACCTTCATCGCGCGGCGAGGCGGCACCATGACGAACCCGGACGGGTGCAGGGAATTTTACGCAAATTTCACTGTTGCCGCGCTGGCACTTGCGGTCCATCACCCCGTGGCGGGCTTCGATGTAGACGGGAAAACGAAAGTGTGAGAAATTAAATGGAACGTGACCATGAAGCTTGACCGGGAAAAAATACTGATCGCGCTGCTGCTCGTCGCGGCCACGGCGGCCGTCTACGGGCAGGTGATCGGCTTTACGTTTGTCAATCTCGATGACCACCCCTACGTGCTGGACAACCCCGACGTTCTCCAGGGGTTAACCATCAGGGGTGTCCTCTGGGCCTTCACGACCTTCCACGCCGATTTCTGGCACCCGTTCACGTGGCTCTCCCACATGCTCGACGTGGAGCTCTTCGGCCTCTGGGCGGGCGGGCATCACCTCACGAGCCTGTTGCTGCACCTGGCCAGTACGGTCATTCTGTTTCTTGCCCTGGCGGCCATGACAGGGGCCAACGCACCGAGCGCCGCCGTGGCGGCCCTTTTTGCCCTCCACCCGCTGCACGTGGAATCCGTGGCCTGGGTGGCGGAGCGGAAGGATGTCCTGAGCACCTTTTTCTTCATGCTCACCCTGCTTGCCTACGCGAAGTACTGCCGGACGGGCCGGTGGGCACACTATGGCATCGTCGTGCTCTTCTTCGTTCTGGGCCTGATGTCGAAGCCGATGCTCGTTACCGTCCCCGTGATCCTGGTGCTTCTGGATTTCTGGCCGCTGAGACGGTTCAGTTTGCAAGATCTCAAGAGCCCGCGGACCCTTCTGCCGCTTCTCGAGGAAAAGATTCCTTTTCTCATGATCGGGTTTCTATTCGGCGTCGTGGCCGTATTCGCCCAGATCCACAGCGGCGTGGCGATGCCCTTTTCCGGCGGCTACCCGGTGTGGATCCGGATCGTGAACGGGATGCTTTCCTACGGCACGTACCTCGTGCAGACCGTCCGGCCGACGGGGCTCGTTCCCTTTTATCAGCACGCCGGTGAGGATGTGTCCCTCTGGAAGGCGGGCGTCTCCGTTATGGCGATTTTGGCGACAGCGGCATTCGCATGCTGGAAGGCCAGGAAGTACCCCTACCTGATCGTGGGGCTCGCCTGGTACCTCATCACGCTGCTGCCCGTGATCGGGATCCTTCAGGTCGGCTGGCATTCCATGGCAGACCGGTACACCTACATCCCGCTCATCGGGATCTTCATCATGGCGGCCTGGGGGATGAACGATCTTGTGGAAGGCAGACCCTGGGGAAAGGCCGCCCTGGCCGTCACGGCCGGCGGCATCCTGGGCGCGCTGATGATCCTGACCTGGGTCCAGGCGGGGCACTGGAGGGACAGCGTCCGGCTCTTCGAGTATGTGGTCAAGGCAAGTCCGGGAAACGCGCTGGCCCACAACAACCTCGGCTCCGCCTACCAGGACGAAGGGCGCATGAAGGAGGCCATCGCCCAGTACCACGAATCCATTCGCATCAAGCCGTTCTTCCTGAAAGCCTATGTCAACCTTGCCCTGGCCATGGACCGGGAGGGGCGGCCCGACATCGCCATCGCCTTTTTCCAGCACATCATCATGAACTGGCCCCAGTTCGGCGCCGGCCACGCCATGCTGGCCGACATCCTGAAAAAACAGGACAAGCCGAGCGAGGCAATCACGAGATACCTGGAGTCGCTGCAGATCGAGGAATATCCCGAGGTCCATGTGAGACTGGGCCAGCTTCTTGCCAACGAAGGCAAAACGGAAGAGGCCGCCTTTCACTTCTACCGCGCCCTGGAGATGAACCCGGCGCTCGTCGATGCGCGGGTGAACCTGGGCATCCTCCTCGTCAGGAAAGGCATGATCGACGAGGCCCGGAAGGAGTATCTCACGGCGCTGCGGGTTGCTCCCAACCTTACGGAGGCCCACTTCAGCCTGGGGAACCTCTATCTCCGGGAAGGGAAGCTCGAGGACGCCCGCAGGCATCTGGCCGAGGCGGTGCAGGCCAATCCCGACCACGCCGGCGCCCGGACGAACCTGGGGGTGACCCTGGGGCGGCAGGGGAATATCAAGGAAGCAATGGAACAGCTCGAAAAGACCGTTGCGCTGAAGCCCGACTCCGCGGAGGCTCGCGATAACCTTGCCAGGGCTTACTGGGTCACAGGCAGGAGCGGCGAGGCCTTGCGGGAGCTGGCGGCCCTGAAGAAACAGAACCCCGCCATGGCGAAGCGCCTGCAGGAATGGATGGCCGGCCGTGCGCATGCACGGCAGTAAACAGTTGATTCGTTGATGAGTTGATTAGGAATTCCCCTTATCACTTGTCAACATATCAACTGGTCACTCTCTTACCCTCCCTGCACGGCGGCCCGGCATGGGCTGTCTGTCGTCTTGCAATCCGCTGAGATCAGGCAGATAATGTAACGACTTCTTAACCAACCTGTCATCGAACTGTAACAATTCCCATCTACATTAGCGGCAAACGGGCAAACAAATTCCAGGGAGGAAATAAGAATGACTCGAATGTCGAAAATATTCATGACAGGCCTCGTGGCCCTGAGCCTGCTTGGGGGTGCGTCAGCCCATGCGGCGGAGAATCTTGTCGTAAACGGCTCGACGACGGTGCTGCCCATCGGGCAGGCGACGGCGGAAGCGTTCATGGAGAAGAACCCCAATGTGAACATCTCCATCTCCGGCGGCGGTTCCGGCAACGGCATCAAGGCACTCATCGACAAGACGACGCAGGTCGCCATGTCCTCGCGCGAAATGAAAAAGGAAGAGATCGCGCTGGCAAAGTCCAAGGGGGTCAACCCCGTGGAGCACAAGGTAGCCATCGACGCCCTCACGCCGATCGTTCATCCCAGCAACCCCGTGAAGGATCTCTCCACCGAGCAGCTCTCTCTCATCTACCAGGGCAAGATCCGCAACTGGAAGGAAGTGGGCGGCAAGGACATGCAGATCGTCGTCGTGTCCCGCGACACGAGCTCCGGCACCTACGAGAGCTGGCAGGAGAAGATCCTCCACAAGGAGAAGGTGAGCCCGAGGGCCCAGCTCCAGGCCTCGAGCGGCGCCGTCGTCCAGGCCGTCTCGAAGAACCGCTATGCGATCGGCTACATCGGGATCGGCTATCTGAACAAGAGCGTCCAGGCCGTCACGGTGAACGGCGTCGTCGCCAACGACGTAAACGCCCTCAAAGGGACCTATCCCATCGCCCGGCCGCTTTATTATTACACCAACGGCCAGCCGAAGGGCGTCGTTGCCGAATACGTCAAGTTCGTCACCGGCCCCGAGGGTCAGAAGATCGTCAAGAAGGAAGGCTTCGTCCCGATCAGGTAGGCGAAAGGTTCAAGGTTAAAGGCTAAAGGTGAAGACCGGGAGCCAACACGAGGTCGCTTGGACCCTATGCGTTGCCGTGCCGCATGCGATGAAAAGACGGACCATGCCGAGCCATGACTGCGAAGAGGCCCCCGGACGGCGTTCAGGAGTCAAGGGATGAAAGATTTGCGTTTTCTGAAGGTTTTCGTTTCCTATTTGATATTGGTCCTGTTGGCAATCGCCGTTATGGATTTTTTTCTCACGCCGAAGATCCGAGACATCATAACGGAGACGATCGAGGATAAAATGTTCGGTATCGCAAAAACCATTGCGTTGATGCCCGGGGGAAACATTGAGGGCAAGGTCCCGGAGATTGCCAAACAACTGAACATGCGTGTGACCCTGGTCGATCCTTCTGGCGCGGTTATAGCGGATTCCGAGGCCGATGCGAAGATAATGGAAAATCACCTGAACCGTCCGGAAATCGAGCAAGCCAGAGCAGAGGGGCAGGGCAAGGCCACGCGATTCAGTGTGACACTTCAGGAAAGCATGCTCTATGTCGCCCTTCCCATCAAGGAAAAGAATGAGATGAAGGGGTATATCCGATTGGCTCATCCACTGGGAAAAGTCGGGGAGTCGCTTGATCATCTCTATCAAGCCTTGTATCTGACCATGTATATCATTGCGATTCCGTCAATTATCCTGGCTTTCATTTTTTCGAGGAAAATCGTCTCTCGTCGTAAACGATGATCCCATGTTGACATCGGGATATCCGTATATCCGTATGGAACCATTGCAGGGGTGAGATGCAGCTGGAGACTCTTCCTTATTCTTTTTCATCATTCGTATCGAGGGACTACCCATGACCCGCAGACTGAAAGAGATCATCATCAAGCGCATCTTTTTTCTCTTTGCCTGCGTCTCGATCCTGATCCTGGGCCTGATCGTCGCCTTCCTGTTCCGCGAAGGCATCCCGATCTTCCGCATCGTCTCCGTCCGGGACTTTCTCCTGGGAGGCGAGTGGTACCCCACCTTCGACCCGCCGGCATTCGGCATCTGGCCGCTGATCGTGGGGTCCTTCATCGTGACCTTCCTCTCCACGTTCATCGCCGTGCCCCTGGGGGTGCTGTCGGCCGTCTACATCTCCGAGGTCGCGCCCAGGCCGATGAAGGAGATCCTGAAGCCGCTGATCGAGCTTCTGGCCGGGATCCCCTCCGTCGTGCTGGGATTTTTCGGCATGGTGGTCCTCGCGCCCTGGCTGCAGGACACCTTCGACCTGCCCACGGGCCTCAACATCGTGAACGCATCGCTGATGCTTGCGGTCATGGCGATCCCGACGATCTCGAGCATCGCCGAGGATGCCCTCTACGCCGTGCCGCGGGAATTCAAGGAGGCATCCTACGCACTGGGCGCGACGAAGTCGGAAACGATCCTCAAGGTCATCATCCCCTCGGCCCTCTCGGGCATCTCCACGGCCGTCATCCTCGGGATGGCCCGGGCCATCGGGGAGACCATGGTCGTCCTCATGGTGGCGGGGGGCGCGGCGGCGATTCCCGAGAGCCTCTTCGACTCCGTCCGGCCCATGCCGGCATCGATTGCCGCCGAGATGGGCGAGGCTCCCTTCCGGAGCGAGCACTACCACGCGCTGTTCGCCACGGGCATCGTGCTGTTCCTCCTGACGCTGGCCTTCAACCTCATCGCCGACTACGTGTCCCACAAGTTCAGGGAGACGGGATCGGGCACCCTGTAAACACGGAAACCCTATGGCTCTTCAATCCTCCATGCGCTGGCGCTATCTCAAGGAAGGGCTCTTCTTCGGCCTCGTGCGGCTCTCGGCCTTCGTCATCACGGCCGCCCTGGGCGGGCTTCTTTTCTATATTATTTTCAACGGTCTCGGCGCCATCAGCTGGGATTTCCTGACACTTGCCCCGACGGACTCCATGACAAAAGGCGGCATCATGCCCGCCATCCTGGGGACCGTCTACCTCACGCTGGGCGCGATTGCCATCGCCCTTCCCCTGGGGATCGTGTCGGCGATCTATCTCACGGAATACGCCAGGCAGGGCCCCCTCGTCCGGGTCATCCGGATCGGGGTGAACTGTCTGGCCGGGGTGCCCTCCATCGTCTTCGGGCTCTTCGGCCTGGGGCTCTTCGTCGTGTTTCTGCAGTTCGGTTCCTGCATCCTCTCGGGGGCGCTCACCCTGGGGATCCTGATCCTCCCGACGATCATCGGGGCCTCCGAAGAGGCGCTCAAGGGGGTGCCGCAAACCTTTCGGGAGGCCTCCCTCGCGCTGGGCGTGTCCAAGTGGCAGACGATCTATCGGATCGTGCTGCCCAGCGCCCTGCCGGGTATTCTCACGGGATCCATCCTGGGCATCGGGCGCGCCGCCGGCGAGACGGCGCCCATCATGTTCACGGCGGCGGCTTTTTTCACGGCGAAGCTGCCCTCGTCGATTTTCGACGAGGTGATGGCCCTGCCGTTTCACGTCTACGTGCTCGCCACGGCGGGGACCCACATCGAGGCGACGCGGCCCATCCAGTTCGGCACCGTTCTCGTCCTCGTGGGGCTCGTCCTGGTGGTGGACCTGATCGCCATCATCATCCGCAGCACCATCCGCAAGAGAAAAAGGTGGTAACGGTGGAAGACAATCGTGTAATAAAAACGAAGGATGTCAATTTCTACTACGGGAAATTCCGGGCGCTCACCGACATCTCCATGGACTTCGAGAAAAACAGGGTCACGGCCCTCATCGGTCCCTCGGGATGCGGCAAGTCGACGCTGCTGCGGCTGCTCAACCGGATGAACGACCTCATCGACGGAACCCGGGTGGAAGGGGAGGTCCTCTTCGAGGGGATGAACATCTACGACCCCGATGTGGATCCCGTCGAGATCCGCAGGCGCATCGGGATGGTCTTCCAGAAGCCGAACCCGTTCCCGAAATCGATTTTCAACAACATCACCTATGGTCCCAGGCTTGCCGGCCTCAGCGACCGGGTCGAGCTCGAGGCGCTGGCGGAGCAGAGCCTCAAACAGGCCGTCCTGTGGGACGAGGTGAAGGACATCCTGGGCCAATCGGCCATGATGCTCTCGGGCGGGCAGCAGCAGCGGCTCTGCATCGCGAGGGCGCTGGCCATGAAACCCGACGTGCTCCTCATGGACGAGCCCACGTCGGCCCTCGACCCCATCTCGACGGCCAAGATCGAGGAGCTGATCCAGGACCTGAAAAGGCAGTACACGATCATCATCGTGACCCACAACATGCAGCAGGCGGCCCGCATCTCCGACAGGACGGGCTTTTTCTACATCGGCAAGCTCATCGAGTACAGCGCCACGGAGAAAATCTTCACCCGGCCGGACATCAAGCAGACGGAAGACTACATCACGGGACGATTCGGTTAATCGACGATCAGGGGGACAGGCATGGAAGAGACGCGCAGGACCATCACGCACTACGAGAGGGAGCTCCAGGACATCAAGCAGAACCTGCTCTACCTGGGGGCCCTGGCGGAAAAGGCCATCGCGAACGTGACCGCCTCGCTCCTGGATCGCAACTCGGACCTGGCCCGGCAGGTCATCGAGGGGGATGCCGAGATCGACAAGCTCGACACGGTGATCGAAGAGCAGTGCATACGGCTCATGGCCCTGCGGCAGCCCATCGCCCGGGACCTTCGTTTCATCACAACGGCCATCAAGATCAACGGGCACCTGGAGCGGATCGGCGACATGGCCGTGAACATCGCGGAGAAGGTTCTCCAGCTCAATGAGGTGCCGCAGCTCAAGCCCTACATCGATTTGCCGCGTATGGCCGAGATCGCCCGCGAGATGATCCGCGGGAGCCTCGACGCCTTCGTCCGGGAGGAATGCGAACTGGCCAACCGGATCCGCCGGATGGACGCCGAGATCGACACTCTAAACGAGCAGATCTTCCGGGAACTGCTGACCTTCATGCTCGAGGATGCCCGGACGATCCACAGGGCCCTTCTCATCATGCAGGTATCCAAGAACCTCGAGCGAATCGCCGACCACGCGAAGGGCATGGCCGACATGGTGGTCTACATGGTAACGGGGATCAACGTGCGGCACCAGTGGCCGGGCGACACAACCGATGACATCTGTCAAACCAAGAGGGAAGAAAGCTGATGAAAGGCCGGTTGTTTCTCAAGATCTTCGCAACCTACCTGGCCATCGCGGTGCTCGCCATCGGGATCGTCGGGTTCCTGGCGGGCAGCCAGATCCGGGCCAAGCTGGAACAGCAGATCTCGAACGAACTGATGGCCCACGCCCGGATCGTCGATCTCTACCCGATGAAGGAAATCCAGGCCCACGTCGGCGAGATCGCAGACATTGCCAGGGCGCGCGTGACCATCATCGACGGGGATGGGTATGTCATTGCCGAGACGGACCCGGAAGCGGCCGCCCTGGGGAGCCACCTGGAGCGCCCCGAGATCCAGGAAGCTCGCGTCCGCGGCAGTGGGAAGACCACCCGCTACAGCCGCACGCTGAAGGAGAACATGATTTACGTGGCCCTGCCCATCCGGAAAGGGCCCGAGATCGTCGGCTACATCCGCCTGGCCCGCCCGCTCGGCGACGTGAGAAAGACGATCGAGGAATTCACGGCGATCCTGCTGCAATCCTTCCTGATCATCCTCGTCTCGTCGGTGGCCGTCGCGTTTTTCTTTTCCCGGAAGCTCACAACGCCGATCCGGGACATGGAGCATTTCACGGAGCGGCTGCGCCGAGGGGAGACGCCGGGCACGCTCATGATCCGCTCCTCCGACGAGATCGGACAGCTTGCCGAAAACATCAACTACATGGTCGACGAGCTCCAGAAACGAATCGCGGCCCTGCAGGAGGAGAAGGCCAAGGTCGAGGCGGCTTTTTCCAGCGCCCTGGACGGGGTCCTGATTCTGGATCCCCAGGGGCGGATCGAAACGGTCAACCGGGGCATGTGGGCCATGACCGGGGAGCGCTACCGCGACCTCGTCGGGAAGACACCGCTGGAGGCCTTCCGGAACCTGGGACTGCAGAAGGCCCTCGACCAGTATCGCAGCAGCGGAATGCCCGTCTCGCAGGAAATGGAGCTGGGCGAGGGGGAGCCCGTCATGCTCGATGTGAGCATCACCCCCGTACGGGGCGTCGATGCGGCGGAGGGCAAGACGATGCTTGTCTTCCACGATTTGACGCGCCTGAAGAAACTGGAGCGCATGCGGGTCGATTTTGTGGCCAACGTGACCCACGAGATCAAGACTCCGCTGACGGCCATTATGGGGTTTGTCGAGACGCTGCAGGAGGGGGCCATCGAGGACCGCGAGACGGCGAAGAAATTCCTTTCCACGATTGCGCGGCACGCCGAGCGGCTCAACCGCCTCGTGGATGACCTGCTCACGATTTCGAACACCGAGCTGGGGGAGATTCATTTCTCCTTCGAGAGCGTGGCCCTCTCAGGGATCGCCCAGAGTGTCCTGCACATGATCCAGCAGAAGGCCGAGGAGAAAAAAATCGAGATCGCCTCGGCGATCCCCGAAGGTCTCCCTCTCATCCGGGCGGACCGGGACCGCCTGAGCCAGGTCCTCATCAATGTCCTCGACAATGCCGTCAAGTTCACCCCCGAGGGCGGAAGAGTGACCCTTGCCGCATCGCCGGCAGCCGGTCAGGAAGTGGTCGTACGGATCATCGATACGGGCATCGGCGTGCCGAAAGACGAGATCTCGCGGCTCGGCGAGCGGTTCTACCGCGTCGACAAGACTCGCTCCCGCGAGCTGGGCGGCACCGGGCTGGGACTCTCCATCGTCAAGCACCTCATGGCGGCCCACAAGGGCCGGATGGAAATCGAAAGCCAGCTGGGCCGTGGAACCTCCGTATCCCTCTACTTCCCGGCGGCCTGAGGCCCTTCAGCCGGTTCATGGCCCTGACCGGGGAGACGTTTCCTCCGCGCTTTCAGGCGGGGATGTTTTACCAAGGGAACACCCTCCGTTGAGAAAGCAATCACTCGCATTTTCAATGCGTTGGGAATACAACGCGGCAGATCCCTTTCTTCGGATATGTCGTTGAACGGGCCGTGAAAGTATGCTATTACCTGCACCGAGTCCGAAGGAGGGTCCCCAGCCATGAAGTTTGTCCCGAAGGATGAGAAGTTCTACGATCTTTTCGAGGAGCTCGCCTGCAAGATCGAAGAGGGCGGAAAGCTCTTTATGGACATCCTGAACAACTACCAGTACAGCGAACCCAAGCTGACGAAGCTCAAGGAGATCGAGCACGAGGCCGACGAGATCACCCACCGGGCCTACGAGCGGATGCACAAGACCTTCCTCACGCCGCTGGACCGCGAGGACATCTATGCGCTGGTCAACAAGATGGACAGCATCCTCGACATGATCGAGGCCTCGGCGGTGAGGATGTACCTCTACAAGGTGAAGACGCCGGCCGAGGAGCTCTTCGTCCTGATGCGGATCCTGACGGAGGCCATCGCCAAGGTGAAGGTGGTTGTTCACGCCCTGAGGGACAAGAATAAGTCCAAGATGATCCTCGAGGCCTGCGTGGAGATCAACACGCTGGAGAACGAGGGGGATTACGTGCTGCGCACGGCCATGGCCCGCCTCTTCGAGCGCGAAAAGGACCCCATCGAACTGATCAAGTGGAAGGAAATATTCGAGCGGATCGAGGAATCCATCGACGTTTGTGAGGATGTCTCCAACATCATCGAGGGAATCGTCCTGAAGCATGCTTGATCCGGTGCTTGCCTCCGTCATTTTCCTGATCGTCGTCGCGCTGGCCTTCGACTTCATCAACGGCTTTCACGACGCGGCCAACTCCATATCCTGCATCGTCTCCACCCGCGTGCTGTCCCCGAAACACGCCGTCTACTGGGCCGCGTGTTTTAATTTCCTGGCCGCCTTCATCGTCGGCACTCCCGTGGCCAAAACGATCGGCGTGGGCATCATCGATCCCATCATCATCGACTATGAGGTGCTCCTGTGCGCGCTCATCGCCGCGATCGGCTGGAACCTCATCACCTGGTGGCTGGGGCTGCCGAGCAGCTCTTCGCATGCGCTGATCGGCGGGCTGATCGGCGCCGGGCTCGCCAAAGGCGGGACGTGGGTCCTCGTGTGGTCAGGAATCATCAAGACGGCACTCTTCATCATCCTGTCTCCCGCCATCGGTTTTTTCCTTGGTTTTCTGTACATGATGATCGTGCTCAATCTCACCAAGAGATTCACCGTTACCCAGGGCAACCATGTCTTCCGCAGGCTTCAGCTCGTCTCCTCGGCCATCCACAGCATGGGGCACGGCATGAACGACGCCCAGAAGACCATGGGCATCATTACGATGGTGCTATTCAGCACGGGGTACCTGCAGGGGGATTTTCACGTGCCCCTGTGGGTCATCTTTGCCTGTTACATCACGATTTCCCTGGGGACCATGGCCGGCGGCTGGCGGATCGTGAAAACCATGGGGACGAAGATCACGAAGCTTCACCCCATGGGGGGCTTCTGCGCCGAGACCGCGGCGGCCAGTTCCCTCATCGGCGCAACCCTCTTTGGGATTCCCGTGAGCACCACCCACACGATCACGGGCGCCATCATGGGGGTGGGCGCAACGCGCCGGGTCACGGCAGTACGCTGGGGGATCGCGGGAAACATCATCTGGGCCTGGGTTCTGACGATACCCGTCAGTGCGCTCATCTCGGCTGCCGTCCATCTGATCATCGACTGAAGCCCCCTCCACAAAGAACCGTAAAATGCCTGGAAAGGAGATAAACAATGCTGAAGAAGATCTTCTGGCTGGGCCACTCGACCGTCCGGATCGACACGGATCCGGTGATCTACATCGATCCCTGGAAGCTCAAAAAACCGAAACGGGCGGGCCTCGTCCTCATCAGCCACAGCCACTATGACCACCTCTCGTCCGAGGATGTGAGAAAGGTCGCGGGGCCCGGCACGGTCATCCTGGCCCCCGAGGACTGCCTGGGAGATCTCCCGGCAGGGGCAAGGGCCGTCAAGCCGGGGGACCGGGTCGAGCTGCCGGGCATCGTCGTGGAAGCCGTGCCGTCGTACAACACGAACAAGACCTTTCACCCCCGGGCTAGCGGGTGGGTGGGGTTTGTCATCACGGCGGAAGGCAGGCGGATCTATTACCCGGGGGATACGGACGTCATCCCCGAGATGGATACGATCCGGGCCGACATCGTCATCATTCCCGTAGGCGGCACCTACACGATGACCGCCGCCGAGGCGGCCGACGCCGTCAACCGGATGAAGCCCGTTGTCGCCGTTCCTATCCACTATGGCGATATTGTGGGGTCGCTGGCGGATGCAAAGAAATTCAAGGAATATTGCAAGGTTGCGGTGGAGATCAAGCGGGTCACCGACTAAGGGACCGCCGACGGGGACCTGTCGAGATCACAGCCCTGATCTCCCTCTCCCCTTCGCGGGAGAGGGTCGGGGTGAGGGGGGGCTACAGGCGGTCTTGGAGCATGACGTGAAAATTTTTCATCCTTTCCCTTGACAGTCCCCAATCCATGCATATATATACCTCTGATTTCCCGCAGTAATAATCCGCTACCCACAGGGTCGGCAAATAATCCAGAAAGAAAAGATATCAACTATAAAAAGGGAGGTTTGAGGATGAAGATCAGGCCATTGTACGACAGGATCATCGTGAGGCGCATTGCGGAAGAGGAAAAGACCAAGGGGGGGATCATCATCCCCGACACCGCAAAGGACAAGCCCACCGAAGGCGAAGTCGTGGCAGCGGGCAAGGGCAGACTGACCGAGGACGGCAAGGTCATCCCCATGGACGTCAAGAAGGGCGACCGGATCCTTTTCAGCAAGTACGGAGGCAACGAAGTCAAGATCGACGGCGTCGAGTACCTCATCATGAGGGAAGAGGACGTGCTGGGAATCATCGAGAAAAAGTAAACAATAAGGAGGATAGAATAGATGGGTGCGAAGATTCTGCAGTATGACGAGGTGGCGAGAAAATCGATTCTCGACGGCGTCAATGCACTGGCGGATGCAGTCAAGGTAACTCTCGGCCCCAAGGGCCGTAACGTGATCATCGATAAGAGCTTCGGCTCCCCCATTGTGACCAAGGACGGCGTCACGGTGGCCAAGGAGATCGAACTCGAGGACAAGTTCCAGAACATGGGCGCCCAGATGGTGCGCGAAGTGGCGAGCCGCACGAGCGATGTGGCCGGCGATGGCACCACGACGGCCACCATCCTGGCCCAGGCCATTTACCGCGAGGGAGCCAAGACTGTAGCGGCGGGCAGCAACCCCATGGACATCAAGC
Organism: Syntrophaceae bacterium UBA2192; assembly: GCA_002327315.1. GTDB lineage: Bacteria > Desulfobacterota > Syntrophia > Syntrophales > UBA2192 > UBA2192. The sequence goes on from DCVI01000200.1 coordinate 23,884, forward strand.
GCGGCATCGACAAGGCCGTCGAGGCGGTCATCGCGGAGCTCAGGAAGATCTCCAAGCCCACGAAAGACCAGAAGGAGATCGCCCAGGTCGGCACCATCTCCGCCAACAACGACGAATCCATCGGCAACATCATCGCCGAGGCCATGGGCAAGGTCGGCAAAGAGGGCGTCATCACCGTCGAAGAGGCCAAGGGAATGGAGACCACCCTCGATGTGGTGGAAGGGATGCAGTTCGACCGCGGTTACATCTCCCCTTACTTCGTGACCGATCCGGACAAGATGCTCGCCTCCATCGAGGACCCCTACATCCTGATCAATGAAAAGAAGATCAGCAACATGAA
>DCVI01000047.1 GCA_002327315.1 Syntrophaceae bacterium UBA2192
ATATCGCCCTTCGGTTTTCAGGGTCAATCCGACGTTTGACCAGCCCGGCTTTCTCGAGCCGATCCACCAGGCGGGTCATCGCCGAATTGTCGACACCCATCAGCTGCCCCATCTCCGACATGTATCGCCGATCCTTCTCTTTGAGAAGGAACAGGATTGCAGCCTGGGCAAGAGTCACCTTGCCGCCCTTGTCTGCGAGGGATCTGTTTGTATGATCTTTCAAGGTCTGCTGGACGACGGAGAGAAGATAGATCAGGCGGTCATCGTTACTCATATTCTTTCCACACAAGCGCTTATTCTTGCAAGTGATATAGTTGATTGGTCAACTGTTTGTCAAGCATTTTTTGGAACCCGTGAATGGGCCATAGTATAAATGTTTGGAGTGTTGACTTCCGAAGGAATCCTGGAGGAATACAGCGATTTTTTCATTTCGACGATTTATGGCGTATTTCAATGGGTAATCCTTCATGTCATCAATGACCGAAGTCTGTGAGCTTTGTCGGAATTAGCGGATATTGACTTCATCCCCCCGTAATGCTAACGAACACGTAACGGAAGGGGAACATATCTCGTCATCGCTCACAACAACACAGCGTCCTGTCATTTGAGAAAATGACACGGGCACATCGTTCCGAACACGCCGAAATTCCATGTAATCTCTCAACAATAACGCAGGTCCATCAAAAAGGAGGAGTTATGATGTACGCGGCAAGAATGATTTTTTCAGTCGTGCTCTGTCTTGTGCTCGCTGCATCAATGGCATTCGCGGCAGATGATTTTACACGCTCGGGGTTTCTCGGCAATCCGACCGCTTATGATCTGCTGAAGCCGGGGGGCATCGCTGGCTCAAGCCGGGGGTCGATTTGAAGAAGTACAACAAGTTCATGGTGGACAGCGTCATCTTCTTCCTGGCCGAGAAGGCCGATTACAAGGGCATCGATGCCCAGGAGATGAAGGAGCTATGCGACGAATTCAACAAGGCCCTCGTTGCGGCCTTCAAGGATAAGCTCCCCATCGTGGCGGAGCCCGGTCCCGACGTGGCGCGCATTCGCTTCGCCATCACGAACGTACAGCCGAGCAGACCCGGCGTGAGCGCAGTGACCTCGATCGTTCCCGTCGGTCTGGGCGTCAGCCTGGTCAAAAAGGGCGCCACGGGCGGATGGGTCGGCAGCGGCGAGACGGCATCCGAGTTGACGATCCTCGACACCACGACCAACGAGATCGTCGCCATGGGGGCGATCAAACGTGCGGCGGAATTCGACGAGCGGTTTTCGAAGTGGGGCTCCGCCAAGGCAGCCCTGATCATATTTCTGTTTTCATCGCTAATTCCTCCACTGTGAGGGTGCCGGGTTCAATCGGATCAAGTACAGTATACTGAACGTTCACTCCACAGGACATAGGGTATAATCCCTTTTTCAGCAGTTCGTAATTGCCGTCGATTACCAGCGGAACGACCACCGCTGAAGGAGTGGCCTTCAGCAGGGTATCTACTCCTGCAGACAGGAATGGTTTCATTTTTCCATCTTTTGTCCTGGTGCCTTCGGGGAATATACTGGCGGTGTACTTCTTTTTTTCTATATATCTACCCAGCTTTCCGATCTCCCTGACAGATTGCAGCGGTTTCTTCCGATCGATTAAAGCCGATCCGCCATACCTTAAATTGTACGATACACTGGGTATGCCCTTGCCCAACTCGATCTTGGCAATAAATTTAGGATGATGATCGCGAAATCCCCATATGATGGCTGGAATGTCGAACAGGCTCTGATGGTTGGAAATAAGAATGATGGGCCGTTCTTTGGGTAACTTTTCAAAACCCCTGAACGATGTGCTGGTCCCTAAAATGAACAGGCTTTTGATTATCAGAAAATTCATGACATCGACTGATTTTTTATGCGCGCCATATCCCCCTAGATTCCTGCAAATCATTTGAATGGGATGGAATACGACAAGCAGGACTCCGAAAACAACAAGGTATATGGGGGTCAAGAGGTAGCCAAGCAATTTTACGATTACTATTTTCATTCGATCTTTTTACAAATTAATTCGAAGAATTGCATTGCTGCTTTATTTCACCTCCCGTGACAATGGTTGTCGGAGCAATCATTCTCCCAATTCAGTTGCTTATTGTCTGTCCGGTTTTTGGAGTTATGATCGTGCCATGAAGGTTCACAACGTTTCAAATGGCTGTCAATGCCCGAGAACTGCCTTCTGATACAGACTTTGGAAGGCGCCCCGAGGGTCGAATTTCTCCTTGAGCTTCTTATACGCATCACCGTTGTAGATGCGCCAGAATTCGTCTTCCGTGAAGAATGATGTCGAATAGAGCGACTTGCGTCCACCGAGATCCTGCACGATGCTCTCGATACGGCGATTGAAATGCCCCGTGGCCCCCTCTGAAAAGGTTCGGACACTTCCCCAGAAACCGAAGTTCAGGTAAAGGGCACCGGGTTCCATCGTAAACAGCGTCCAATTCCGGGCGGCTTCAAGGGGGCGCATCGGGCAGATCCAGCAGGGCCGAATGTTGATCTCGCGGAAATAGAACTCGAAAAATTCCGAGGCTTTTTCCAGGGGAATCTCCACATCCTGGATCACGGGTTCATAGCGTTCGATGGGCAGGTGGAGGGCGCTGCGGATCGCATGGACCCGTTCCTCGATCTTCCACTTCCGGTAGAGGGATTGGATTTTCCAGTAGGAGCTCGAGCGCAGCATCCAGCGTCCGAACAGGCGGCGAAGCAGCGGGTTCTGCATGCCGAAGCTCCGCGAACACCAGAACCAGTCCGGATCCCAGCGCCAGAGGAAATCCCGCATGGTCATGAGATCCTCACTGCGGCTCCGCAGTGACTGATAGTAGATCTGCATGCCCTTGTAATCACTGACGGGATCGCGATCGTGAGTGAGTCTTGCGGTCGTGAGCACAAAGTCACGGGGCGTGAAGGCAACCCCCTCGACAAAGTCCGGCGCATGAGGGCCCGGCGTGCAGACGGCTTCCATCGCAGACAGAAATTGCATGCGTTCCGGAAAGCGCTGGTGGGCTATCTTGACAAACGGACTCGCAGGCAGGAGCTTCACGCGCAGGCGAAGAATGTAGCCGAGAGAACCATAGGAATTCGGGATGGCATGGAAGAGGTCCGCATTCTCATTATCGGGACGGCAGATGCGGATGGTCCCGTCGCCGCAGAGAATTTCCATTTCTTCAACCATCTCGTGCACGAGCCCGTATCGGAACGATGACGCTTCGATGCCAAGCCCGGATACCGCACCGCCGATGGTGATGGTTTTCAGCTCCGGAACGACGGGTGGTCGCAAACCCTTCAGGAGAGTCGCGTCGGCGAAATCCTCATAGGTGGTCATCCCTTCCACCTCGGCGATCCGTTGCTCCGGATCGATCTCGAGGACCCGGTGGAGGCGCCGGACGTCCAACTTTTTGGCTTCAGTTTCCTTGCGGGTACGGAAGAGATTGGAGGTCCTTTTCGACAGGCTGACCCGGGCGCCCGCCCGGCTTGCCATGGCGTGGGACAGCTCCCGGCAGGTCTTGCGATGGGACTCCCAGTTGTCGAAGTGGTTCGAGTGATTCTGCTCCATCAGCGGACGCCTTTCCATCCGCCGCGGATCCCATCCTTCGAAAGCGCCAACTGCCAGAGCTGGATATCGCGACAGCGAAACGCGCCTGCACACGAGAGGAGGTAATACCGCCACATGCGGTAGAATCGTTCTCCGTATTCCGCGGAGAAGCGTGGCCAGGATTTCTCGAAGTTCGCGTGCCAGGCCATCAGAGTGCGGTCATAGTCCGTGCCGAAGCTGTGCCAGTCTTCCAGCGCAAAGAGGTCATCCATGGCTTGACCAAGCTGTGTGGCTGATGGCAGCATACCGCCCGGAAATATGTAGCGGTCCATCCAGGCATCGCAGTAACGGGTTGAGCTGTTTCTGCCGATGGTGTGCAAAAGGAAAATTCCGCCCGGCGCGAGACAGCGATGGACGAGTTCGAAGAAACTGCGGTAATTCTTGTAGCCTACATGCTCGCACAGGCCAATTGCGGCTACCTTGTCGAAAGTACCGATTGCTTCCCGGTAGTCCTGGAGACGAAATTCCACAGGGAGGCCTTTGCACCTGGCACGAGCCCATTCGACCTGCGCGTTAGAAATGTTATAGGCAGTGACCTGTACGCCATAATGTTCCGCCGCATACCGCGCGAAACCACCCCACCCGCATCCAAGCTCCAGGATCTTTTCCCCGGGTACAAGGCCCATTTTCCGGCAGATCAGGTCGAGTTTGGCTTCCTGGGCGGAGGCAAGATCCCTGGCGGCTCCATTCCAGTAAGCACACGTGTATTGCATGTAGGGATCGAGCATGGCTTCGTAGAATGCATTGCCGATGTCGTAGTGGACCTTGGCAACCTGTATGGCGCGTTGCTTGTTCTGCCGGTTGAAAAGCCTCGCCTTGACCACATCGACGAGCATCGCACGGCTGAGGGGCACTTTCCTGTCGCGATGAGCGGAAAGCGCCCGGTCGAAGAACTGGTCCAGGGCCTCGCAGTCCCACATGCCATCCATGTAGGATTCCCCTAATCCGAGCGAAGCATCGCCGGCGATGCGCTCATAGAAGGCATCATCGTGACATTGCAGATCCCAGGGTCGACCGCCATTGACGCGGATATCCGCTCTGCAAAACAAATCTTCGAGCCATTCCGGCAGTCTGGTCATGGATGGACTACCCTTTCGAGTCGAAGAAACCGGATTATCCCGATGCGACAGGTCGACAGTTATTTTCTTATGCCTTATCTGCATGAGACCACCGCCCCTTTTGCTTATAACCTGAAAACAAGAAATACCTGAAATTATTTACTTATTCCTCCGGGAACATACGGGATCAGTAGAGTCGATACGAACTTCCTTGTTCATGGTGGAGAATTTCATGAAGAAGGATCTTGTGCATCAATGAATTACATACCGCAAAGTGAGGTGTCGATGTTTATCTGGCGTGAAGTGTTTATTATTACAGAGTGAAGCTCAGCACATTCTTTGCGGTTGACGATTTGTTTAGTGCAGGCAGGAAAGATGATTTTTTGTTGGCAAAAAAATACGAGATCCACCTATGCCGTCTCGTCTTTACTGGAGTCCATCATTCAACAGTCGGTCTCTTAAGGGTGGCAATCACCACGAAGACCCTACGCTTCTCTTTTCGTTAACATCCAGTAGAATCGACTCAATACGAACATTGCAGTATCTCGTAATTAGAGTCTACTTCTGCTCATCCTCAATGTCAAGGGCGGTGTCGATTTTTGTTGCCGGCCGTGAATCGGATATTCCTATGTCACGGGAATCATTTTGGAGGTTGCTGCCCTTTGATGTCACGCCGTGCCCTGGCCATAGGCCTGCTTTAACGTTGCGATGTCGATTTTTTTCATTTGAAGCATCGCCTTCATCACCCTTCGCGCTTTTTCGGGATCCGGGTCACTCAACAGCTCGCCAAGCACCGTGGGGACGACCTGCCATGAGAGACCGTACTTGTCCTTCAGCCAGCCGCATTGCTGCGCCTTCGGGTCTCCGCCTGCGGACAGTTTTTCCCAGTAATAGTCCACTTCGTCCTGGGACTCGCAATTGACGACAAACGAAATGGCCTCGGTGAATTTGAAGATGGGCCCGCCGTTCAGCGCGACAAACTCCTGCCCATCCAGATGGAACGCAACAGTCATGACCGTTCCCTCGGGCCTTCCGGAGACCTCCGCCCCTTCTTTGCCATAACGGGTCGTGCCCACAATCCTGGAATTCTTGAAAATCGAGGCGTAAAATCTCACGCCATCTTCGGCCCGATCGTCGAACCACAGGAAGGGGGTGATTTTTTGAGTGCCGGTTTTCATCGTGTTTCTCCTTTCGTCCATCTCGGGCCCCCATCGCCCTGCCACGGCAGCATCACGGCGTCATCGCTCGGGAAGGTGCCGCTGCCGTGCCCTGCGAAATGAGCCTTTGTCCTACTTCTCGACTATCTTGTACCCGGACTTCTTCCACGCCTCGACACCGCCGCGAAGGGCCTTGACATCCGTATATCCCATCCCCAGGTATCTGACTGCCTGACCGGCAGACGTATGCTCATTGGGTCAGGCGCAATAGAAGATGATCGGCTGGTCCTTCTTGAGGTTCGGCAATCCCGACTCGAACTCCTTGAGAGAAATCGCCCCCTGGAGCATCATCGTGTTGCATTTCGTTTCATCCTCATAGGCACAGACCAGGATGGCCTGACCCGAGGACACCTGCCGAAACGCATCCTGCGGCGAGATCCGGGGAGCGGCAATGATGGCACCTTCGAGTTGGACTTGTTGCGCCGTTGCTTGATCCGTCCCCATGAAGAAAACTGCTGCCAACAGAAGAGATAATGTGCAGAGGATTCTCCTGTCTTCTCTCATGCGAACCATTGGACGCCTCCTTTCCGGATATTTCACAACATGCATGGATCTCACTTTCGGGTGTAGGTCATCTCCATCATCTTCTCTTCTTTGCCGCCCTTGCCGGTGCTGTACAATTCGAAAACCATGGTATTGTCATCCACTATTCGGGTCACGGAACGAAACTGCATGGGCCCCTGGACGACGTCGTCGTATCGGGCTGTCTGCATAATCGTCTTCCCGTCCGCGCCGGCCGTCCCTTCAAAATAAAGGATGGCGGTGCTCATGGTATCCATCCACGTCGACACATACTTCCCGGTATTGTTATCGTACCCGTTCAAGCCGATGCCGCTGAAGGGACTCCCCATCATATCGCCGGCAAACTCCTGCTGAAGAAAGCGACCGCCAAGGAGCATTTTCTGCTCGCTGGAGCCCATCCATTCCATGGGAGGTGTGTCGGGTCCCATCCACGACTTGGTCCGGGCGATCCAGCTTCCCGCCATGCTCGCCAGCAGCTTGTGGGGGGCTCCCGGGGTCCCGAGCTTCCTGTAGACTTCCATAGCCGCCTGCATGTCTATCTTGCCTTCCTGTTTCTTTTCTGCAGTCATAACAAACCTCCTTGCTATCGGTTAACCGGGAACTGCCTTGCTGTGCTCTGATGCGCCAGTGCGTCACGGCGTGGGGCCTGCGCATTTATTCCCGTTCACGGAACGGGGTCCTCTGCCTCAACTATATAACCTTAATGAAATTGGAGATTGTTAACCATCGGCGAATTACCCGACCGATCCGTCAAAATAGCTGACGGTATCTAAGGTACCGGATGATTGGGTGGATGAGGATTTGATATTTCTTTCGCAATCGGGTATTGTTCTTCCAGTTTCAACTGTGTCGGCATCTGGTTAACGATCCAACGAACAACCCCTGAACCGGAGGATGCCATGAAAGAAGCACATTAAACCCCGTCACTCGGAAGAGAGCGGGGTTTTTTATTTCCGTGGTGAGGCAACAGGCGCGTCGATTAAAATAAGGCAATCCCGATCGACCACAAAAGGAGGGACATGACATGGCCAAGGCAATTAAAGTGAAGCAGCTTTTTTTCTCACTGCCCAACAATGTTGGATTGCTGATGGAGATCACGGAGGCGCTCGCAAAAGCCAAAATCAACGTTGAAGCAATCTGCGCCTACGCATGGGAGGAGTTGAACGCATCGTTCATGATGGTTACCGACAACAATACCAAGGCAAAGAAGGTGCTCTCCAGGATGGGGGCCAAGGTGGAACTGGAGGAAGTTCTTGCCCTGGAGGTGCCGAACAAAGTGGGCGAACTGCATAAAGCCACGAAGAAGATAGCCTTTGCCGGGATCGACATCTACTATCTGTACGGAAGCCCCGCGAAAGGGAAAATGACCCTTATTTTGAAGACGGAGAACGACAAAAAGGCCCTGAAAGCACTCGCAAAATGAAACGGATAAACCCCCGGCCCGAAGCCGCGGTTTTTCAGGAAAAGGAACCCCGGGAGGGTGAAAGATGAAAAAATTTCTCACCGGTGTTGTCTGTCTGGCGGCCATTGCGGCTGCTTCGATCGTCCTTTTACCCGCTGCTGCCGTAAAAATCGCGGTGCGATTGTCGAAGCCTCGGGATAAAGCAAAAAAGGACAGCCCCCGTGCAGTAGCGGACCCATCTTTCAGCAGATTGCTGACGGAAGCGCATAAAATACACGGTTGAATGCGGTTCTCAAAATTGCTCAATGCATCGCTTCCGCGAAAAGAAGAAGGGGGACCTCATGAGGGGTAGACGATCATTCATCGCCGTTGTCGTTCTTGCCGTCATTCTGATCGCCGGATTCCCGGGCAATGCACCGGGGGCGGAGTGGGTCTATTTCGCCACGACGGCAAAAGGGACCCATTATTACGACAGGGAAACCGTGAAGAAAACGAATACGACGGTCAGCGTGTGTGAAAAGACCATCTACAGCGAGGATGGAAAACGACACGAGGATAAATTTCTCCGCGGGACCGGGGAGTACAAGGGACAGGCTCTGGACCATGTCATCACCGTGAGCGAATTCAATTGCAAGGGGGCCAAGGCAAGAAGCCTCTCCATGGTGATTTACGATATCGACGGAAAGCGCGTCGCAGGAAGCCCGGCAGGGGGTTTCCCATGGAGGGATCTTGCTCCAGGCACCCTGCATGAACGGCTCTCTCAACAGGTCTGCAAATAGGTATTGATTGCATCTGGTCAATAACGTCGGATTGCCCGCCAAGAAAAAGGGACAGCCTGCGCTTTGCAGCTGTCCCTTTTCTTTGGGCTTTTCGTGGCTGTCGAGTAGCGGGATCATTCACCCTCACACCGACCCTCTCCAGCGAGAGGAAGGAATCTGCCACCCTCACCCTTGCCCTTTCCTGCTAGTGGAAATGGATCGTCCCCCTCACCTCGATCCTCTCCCGCGGAGGGGAGAGGAAGCCTGAAAGGAAGGGGTTCTCCATAGGGATAGGGAGATCAGGGTAGTGATTTTCAAGAGGCGCCCCCGGTCATGACTGTAAGGCAGCGTTTTCCTTCTCCCGCTTTTCCTCTTCCCATTTGACCGGGATATTACAGCCGGGACAATATCCCGAATGATATTTGGCCATCTCGGCGGCAGTACCGCTGACAGGTACCCCCTTATACGGGCATCCTGGTTTGTGGCCTGCGGTATCTTTCCATTTCGTCATTTCCATGATCTTCTCATCTCCTCGATGGGGTTCCATCGCTTGTCTCCAGATTTTCAGTATGATGCTCTACGTTAACATGTCGGGGTTCACTGAACAACATAAATAAGGAGACGGCACACCTGATCCATATCGCCGCGGGAAAGACCACGGATACGGAGGCAGCCACAGCGTTGCGGCTGCTCCTTATTTTTTGGGCTTTTCGTGCCGGTCGATGTACTCGGGGGGCTTGCGGCGGACCCAGCGGATGAACTTGGCGATCTCGGGGTGGGCCCGCACAGCCTCGGGTGCGCCGTAATCGCAGGCAAGCTCTTTCGGTGTGAAGACGCTGTGAAGCTTCAGGTGGCACACGACGTGAATGGCCTCGGAAGCGCGGCCGCCCCTCGATTTCGGCAGCCAGTGATGCCGGTCGGCGCCCGGGCCCTCGACAATGGGCCTGCCGCACACGGGACAGAGCTCGTTTTCTTTCGTAATGCCTGCTTTCATTGCTGACGGGGGTTATGCCCCAGTTCTCAAGGCCTGGACTACATCGGTCATCGAGGTCTCCGTCCCCACGTTTCCCGGGAAGACGATATAGCTCATCCCCGGAAATCGCGAGCCCTCGCCCAGGCGCCAGACGGGGACGCCCGGGATGATCTGCCCCATGACGACGGCCCTCTGCGCGCCCAGGGCCTTTGCGGCGATATCATGGGACGTGATGCCCCCCTTGGCCAGCACGTAGCGAGGCGCGGCCTGAATCCCCAGCACGATCTCGATGAGGGCTGCCGCCACGTCGGCCTGGATCCGGATGCTCTCCTCGGCCGTGGCCCCCGTCACCAGGTCGCGGCTCGTGTAAATCACCGTGTCGCGGCGCGCCCCAACCGACCGGTTCGCCTCCCCCATCGCCCGTTCGATCTCGATATTTCCGTCCCCGGAGAGCAGACGCTTGACGTCCAGCTCGACGCCGTGAACATCGGCATGCTTCAGCAGATGGGCAAGCTGACGCGACGACATGGGAACAAAGGAGCCGACGACGATCAGGCCGCAGCCGCTTTGCGGTGAGGCGAAATCCCCCGCGCCCAGCAACGGGCGAGGCGCAAGGCCAATGAGCGCGGGGATGATGGCCGCGGCCGTCCGGAAGAGAAACCGTTTTCCCCGCTCCATGGCACCGTAGACGGCCAGCGCAACGACGTCCATATCGCTTCGTTCGCAGGCATTGACGACGCAGAAGCTGCCGTCGCGGCAACCCGCAAGCTTTTCCGCAACAGTCTCCGGCCCTCCCCTGCGGATGTCCTCAAGCGTGATGGAGCAGACATCCTCGCGGGCGACGGCGCCTCCCATCTTCTCGCGGATGTAATCTTTCAGGTTCGATGAGGCAAAGCCGAAGGAGGGGTCCTTCGCGTAGGGGGTCTCGGCCGCCGGGACCAGCAGGTCGCCCTCCTTCACATAGTGGACATCATCGATCGTGAACCGTCCCCCTTCGAAAAAGGCGGGGATGCAGAGCTTCACCGCATTCTCCCAGCCGAAAACGGCGGTGAGCGTCTCGATCTCTGCCCGGAAGTGGCCTCGCAGGGTCGAGTCGCTGCGGCTGATGACCATGAAACGCCGGCCTGTCGAAGAGGCGGCTTTCGCGATGTTGCGGGCCACCTCGCGGTTCAGCTCGATGGCCTCCCGCGCGGGCAGGCTCCTGGAGTTGGTGAGGATAAAGAAGCAGGGGCTGCGTTCGAACTCTGCCCTAAGGGCCTCCACGGGCCAGGCCGTCAGGATGGGGATGTCATGGACCGTCTGGCAGCCCGTCGGATCGTCGTCCATGACGATGAGCGTCGAGTCTGCCCTCGCGAATGCCTCCCCGATTGCGGGAAGGAGGTTTTCCTTCCAGGGGGGCGGTAGGCTTCGCAAGGTTTTAGTGTAGGGCAACCGCATCGGTCTTCGACCCTTCTGCGACTCAGGCACTCAGGCACTTATTCACTCAGACACTTCTTTATTCTTCTATGGCGATGACCCTGGCCGGAGCGCCGTCGCCGCCTTCGATCTTGAGAGGCAGGGCGATGACCTTCACCTTCGGTTTCCGGATCTCTTCCAGGTTGCAGAGACCCTCGACAAGGACGATGTCGCCGCCAAGCAAAATCCGGTGGACGGCCTGCAGCTCCTGCCGGTCCGTCAGGATGGCCACGGAGGGCGGCTCGACGCCGATGAGCTTGACCTTCTTCTCGACGCACCA
>DCVI01000153.1:0-16983 GCA_002327315.1 Syntrophaceae bacterium UBA2192
TTTCAGGCGACTTCGGCAAATTCGGGCCGATATCTCGCAACACCGGAGATCCCTGACAGCGCGCCGTCCTTCAGCACCAGGATCATGAAGGCCTCGTCGGGCACGCCGTCGTACTCGCACCGTATCCAGAAACGCGATGCGGGGACGAAGCCGAAGGTTGGGTAATAACCGGGCTGGCCCAGGACAATAAAGATATAGAAGTCAGGAAGCTATGAAGTGATGAAGCTCGGATCGGATGGCGGATTTTTCTTTCTCTTATCCGCTCTTCCTTACTTCTGCTCTTCCGATCTTCGCAGTCTTGATGCTTGAAGACAAACTCAAGGCATTTAGCGGGGTGTGCCCCCGGTCAACAGCCTAACGGACTTTTTCCTCTGAGTCGCTGCCGCTCAATATCTTCAGGATTTCGTTGCCGTAGGTTTTCGCCTTTTTGGGCGAGAGGCCGCCGTTGCGGATCAGACCGTCCAGGGAGTTGGAATCGGTCCTGGCGATGTCGAAGAGGTCCTGGTCCGAGAAGATCATGAAGCGGGCCATGTTCGACTCCTGGGCCTTGCGGAACCGCCAGCGGTAAAGGTCGCGCAGCCTTCTCTTCTTCTCGCCGGTGAGCGTGTCGTAGCCCTGGATCCCCCGGTAGCCGCGCAGGTTGAACTTCTTTTCCGCCCACCGCACGGCGGCGATTCCCTCGAATGCGCGGGCCGCCTGCCACTGCAGCCCCTTCGCCTCGATCTCCGCGTTAAGCCGGCGGTACAGCGGGATGAGGTGCTGGGTGTCCTCGGCGGCGTAGTTGAGCTGATCTTCCGTCAGGGGCCGCTTCTCCCAGCGGGAGCGCTGCATCTTCTTGGGTTTCTCCAGCCGCAGACCCAGGTATTGCTCGATGACGGAGGAGAGGGAAAGGTGGTTGCAACCGAGAAGGGACGCGGCCCTGTGGGTGTCGAAGACGTTGTTGAATTCAAAACCGTAATCGCGGTTCAGGATCCGGACGTCGTTGTCGCCGGCGTGGATGACCTTGACCTGGTTCGGGTTCGCGAACGTCCTGCCGAGAAACGACAGGTCGATGCTCGCCTCGAGGGGATCGATCAGGTAGATGCGTTGTTCCGTGCCGATCTGCAGCAGACAGAGCTTCTCCCTGAAATACCTGAACGAGTCGTACTCCGTGTCGATAGCGATGACGGCTGACCCTTCGATCTCCTCCCGGACCTTCGGCAGCTTCTGCCGGCTGTCCACCCACAGCCATTTGCCCTTCATGAAATCCGCCCAATGCGTATTTTAACGGCTTTATATAACTCTCTTTTTCGCGAACTGCAACCAAAGATGCAAAAATAAACGTTCCGAAGTGCAAAAGGGCTCCCGACGGCGGGCAGGGGGGCGCAAAGGCCCCGCTCAGAGGGGCAGGAACCGAAGCGCCTCGACCCCGGCCAGGAAGGCTGTGACGGCGAGAAGGGCGGCATAGTCGGCCCGGGTAAACTTCAGCTCCCGCAGGTAGGTCCGGGGGCCCCGGTGATAGCCGCGCCCCTCCATGGCCAGGGCCAGCTCATCGGCCCGGCGGAAGGTGCAGAGGATCAGGGGGATGACGAGGGTGGCCATCTTCCTGAGCCGCCTGATGAGACCGCCGCCCGCGAAGTCGGCGCCCCGGGCCGCCTGGGCCTCCTTCATGCGCTCCACCTCCTCGAGGAGGGTGGGGACGAACCGCAGCGCCACGGAGACCATGATGGCGATGTCGTGGGACGGCACGCCGAGGCGGTTGAAGGGCCTCAGAAGCCTTTCGAAGCCCCCCACGAGCTCCGACGGGGCCGTCGTCATCGTGAGGACGGCGGCGCTCACGACAAGGGCGACGAACTGCCAGGTCACGGCAGCCCCGAGTCCGAGACCCTCGTATGTCACCGTCGGCAGCGAGGAAAAAATCGGCCGCCCTTCGGTAAAGAACAGATGAAGGCAGAACAGGATCGCAAAGAACCACGCCAGCGGCCTGAGCGCCGCCGCGATCCGGTCAACGGACAGGCCCGAGAGGGCCACGGCCGCCAGGAGGAAGGCCGTGACGACGAGGCTTTCGACGGCGCCCGCATTCAGGATGACGATGCTGAGCAGCAGGACCGTGAGGATCTTCACCCGCGGGTCGAGGCGGTGAACCGGGGAGTCCCCGGGGATAAACTGGCCGAGGTGCAGGGTCTTCATCGGCCGCCTCCCGTGCCCGACCCGAGGAGGGCGGTGATTTCGCGGAAGGCCTCCTCCACGGAAAGAACGTCCGGCCGAACTCCGCAGCCCTGTGCCCGGAGCCGTCCCATGAGCTCCGTGACCTGGGGCGTACTGAGACCGACGGCACGCAGAACATCGGCCTCCCGGAAGACCTCCCTCGGGGCGCCGTCGCGAATGATTTTTCCCCCGCTCATGACGACGACCCGGTCGGCATCGACGATCTCGTCCATGCTGTGGGTCACGTGAATGACCGAGATCCCCTCCTGCCTGAGCTCCCAGAGGACGTTGAGAACCCGCTCGCGCCCCGCCGGGTCGAGATAGGAAGTGGGCTCGTCGAGAACCACGTAGGCCGGTCTCATGGCCAGCACGCCGGCGATGGCCACAAGGCGCTTTTCGCCTCCCGACAGCGAGTGGGGGGCGCGCTTTGCAAACCGGAGCATCCCCACCGTCTCCAGGGCCACCCCCACCCGCCCGCGGATCTCCGCGGGCGCAAGGCCGAGGTTGCCAGGCCCGAAGGCAACGTCCTCCTCGACGCTCATCCCCACGATCTGGTTGTCGGGGTTCTGGAAGACCATGCCGACGCGCCGGCGGATCTCGCGGTGTGCCCCGGGGTCTTTCGTGTCGAGGCCGTCGACGAGGACCTCCCCTTGCTGCGGGACGAGCAGGGCGTTGAAGTGTTTCACGAGGGTGGTTTTCCCGCACCCGTTGGGTCCGATGACGGCCACGTACTGCCCTTCGGGGATTTCCAGGCTCACTCCCTCCAGGACGGGCGCGTCTTTCGGTTCGTATCGGTAAATGAGATGCTCTGCCTTGATCATAACCGGATCTTGTCCTTTACTTTCATGACGATCACCGAGGCGGCGGCGATTTTGAGCGCATCGCCGGGAAGAAAGGGCAGCACCCCTGCGGCGGCGGCCTTCTCGACGGATAATTTTCCGAGCAGGACGAGCTGGAGAACGCCCAGCGTGTAGACGGCGGCCGTGCCGGCCAGCATGGCCAGCACGATCCAGACAAGGCCTGGCTTTTCGCGGGCTTCGACGATCTTGCCCGTCACGAAGGCGCCGGCGATGAAGCCGATCAGATAGCCGCCCGTGGGCCCCAGGAAGACGCCGAGCCCGGCCTTGCCGCCCGAGAAAACCGGCAGTCCGATCACGCCGAGGATCACGTAGACGATCTGGCTGAGCGCCCCCAGTCTCCCCCCGAGAAGAGATCCCGCGAGGTAGAGAAACAGCGTCTGGAGCGTCACCGGCACCGGCTGCAGGGGGATGGAGATCAGGGCCCCGATGGCCGTGAGCGCCCCGAACATGGACGCGTAGATCATGCCCCGGGTCGACAATTGTTCTCGTGTCATGTCTTTCTTCTTCCTGTGCAAAATCTATTATTCATTGCCGATATTGCACACGGGCTTCAGGCTTCAGGCTTCAGGCATCAGGACTCAAGGTACGAAATCTTTTCTTTTGTATCCCGATTCCTGAGGCCCGACTCCCGATGCCTGGATGTATTCGACATCTCCTGCAATCACGCGCTCGATGTCTCCGTCCGCCCCGGTCAGCAGAAGTGTGCCATCGTCGTCGATCCCCGCGATGGTGCCCTCCAGGGAGCCGCTGAACGAGTGCACCCGGACTCGCCTGCCCGCCATGTCGGAGAGATCGCGCCAGCGCCGGATCACGGGTGCGAATCCCTCCCCGGCGATCAGGTCGTAGTATTGTTCGAAACGCTCGAGAAAATTCCCGAGGATTTCCGCACGGCGCACGGGGCGCCCGGTCTGGGCCGCAAGGGAGGTTGCCCGCCCGCGAAGTTCGTCTGGAAAGCTCTCGGGCTGCGTGTTGACGTTCAGTCCCACCCCGACGACCATGTAATCGATGGCATCGATTTGCGTGCTGATCTCGATCAAGATGCCGGCAATCTTCTGTCCCCCCGTCAGGACGTCGTTGGGCCACTTGATGGTGACGCGGGACGGCACGACCGGGATGAGCGTCTCCGCCAGGGCCACCCCTGCAAGGAGGGTCATCTTCGGCGCCTCGGCCGGCTGGAACCGGGGCCTCAGCACGAGGGACAGATAGATCCCCTCACCGGGGGGAGAAAACCATTTTCGCCCCTTGCGGCCCCGCCCACCCGTCTGGGTCTCGGCGACAACAAGCGTCCCCTCGACGGCCCCCGAGATGGCCAGGTCTCTGGCGAGGCGGTTTGTCGAATCCACTTCCTTCTCGAAGACGATCCTGTGCCCCAGGCGCTTCGACCGCAGAGAGGCCCCGATCTCGGCGGGAAGGAGCCGGTCGAGGGCCTCCCTGAGCATGTAGCCCTTCCGCGTCGAGGAGTCGATGACGTAGCCTTCGTTTCTCAGGCTGCAGGCCTGCTTCCAGATCGCCGTGCGCGTGACGCCGAGCTTCCGGCTCAATTCCTCGCCGGATACCCAGTTGCCATGCGCCTCCTTGAGGCTCACAAGCAGGTGATGTCGTGTATTCGTTGCCATAATAAATGACGCCCCTTCGCGCGGGGCGTCATCCAATACCATTGGCGGAACCGATTGTCAACCTGTTTATTTTGATGGTTGACAATCGGGCGAGGCCCTTTTTGAAGCGCCCTCTGTGCAATTTGGCTTGCCCGGCACAGCGATTTCTAGTATGATTCCCGCCTCTTTAAAAAGCGCGAAAACAACGGAGGTATCGGATGGGCAGTCACAAGAAGCACGAACGGAAAAAGGAACTGCGGCGGAAGTGGAAGCGCCAGGAGAAAAGGCAGAAGCTGCTGGCCAAGGGCCTCAACCCCGACGAGAGCAACAAGATCAAGAAGATGGCCTAAAGGCGGTGGCTAGTGGTTTGTGGTTAGTGACTTGTTTTCACACCGGTCACTGATCACTAATCGCTAAATGAAAATGCCCAATTCTCCCCGCTTTCTGAGGATCATCAGGCTTCCCTCCCCTCACCGGCAGGTTGTATCCTCACGGCGACCTGCCCGCTGCCGTAAAACTGCTCGACAGTCAGACAATCATTGAAGGGGTTCGGTCAAGGTGTGATCGAGATGCCCTGCCACAGCATGAGAATGCCCTTGCGGACCATCATGACGGCGATGGCCGCAAGGAGGATCCCTGCAAGTTTGGAAAGCGCCCGGGAGCCCGAGCGCCCCAGGATGCGATAGATCGGTGCGGCAAGCCAGAACACACAGCCCGCGATGACGATGTTCACCACCGTGGCGGCAACGGTGGGCATGATGCCGTACTCGCCGACAAGGACAAATATCGTCGTCAGCACCGCCGGTCCCACGATGAGCGGTACTCCGATGGGAACTGCGCCCAGGCTGTCAGCATCAACCTGGGCGATCCGCTTCTCTACGGTGATGATGTCGATGACCGATATCGTGAACAGCAGAATTCCCCCGGCAATGAGGAAATCCGCCACGGTGATGCCCAGGTACTGGAAGATCCAGCGGCCCAGCGCAAGGAACACGAGGGCCACGACCAGCGCCGTGATCATCGACTGAACGATGACTTTCCGGACCGCCAGCCGCTCGACCCCCTCCGTCAGGTGCATGAACAGCGGGAGGATACCCACGGCATCGACGGCAACGAACATGGGAAAGAAACAGAGCCAGAAATCATTCATGACACAACCGATTGGCCTATCGGACTATTCAAGTTATCCGCTTTCGTCAATTCATCACAAGGTGGCAGGTAGCAGGTGTCAGGTGACAGGGAAAGACAGGCAACAGGGCAGTTCTGTTACCTGTTACCTGTTACCTGGTGCTTGCCATCGAATAGACGACAGTTTCAATCCACCTACTGCGTCAACTTTGAGGCAATGGCGGCGACATGCCTGCCCTGGTAGCGGGCGGAGGCCAGCTCGTTTTCGCTGGGCATGCGATCCCCTTTCCCGCCGACGATGGTCGACGCGCCGTAGGGAGAGCCGCCGGTGATCTCGTCCATCCGGGTCTGACCGGCGAAGGCATAGGGAAGCCCGACGATGACCATCCCCTGGTGGAGCAGGGTGACGTGAAAGGTCAGGATCGTCGATTCCTGGCCGCCGTGTTGGGTGCCCGAACTGGTGAAGACGCTCCCTGCCTTGCCGACCAGTGCATTTTTTGCCCAGAGCTGTCCCGCTGCATCGAGGAACTGGCGCATCTGACCACACATGTTCCCGAATCGCGTCGGTGTGCCGAAGACGATCGCATCGGCCCCGGCCAACTCATCAACCTTGCAGACCGGAATCCCTGCCAGGGCCTTCTGGGCCTCCAGGGCGCCCATCTTGCCGAGAACCTCATCGGAGAGCGTTTCGGGAACACGGCGCAGCGCGACTTCCGCGCCAGGAACCTCCTTTGCCCCTTCGGCTACAGCCTGCGCCATTTTATAGATGTGGCCGTACATGGAGTAGAAAACGATAAGCACCTTCATAGCACCTTCTCCTTTCGTCGAAAAAACGGGCTAACGGCATAAGGCTAAGGGCTTAAGGCAATGTAAATCTCAAGACCCTTATCCACACCAACATACTCAAATAATGGATTGGCGGGGTTTCAAATTCAGTTTTCTTTGAGACCCATCATTCCAATATTCCATTATTCCAATACTCCAGATCTAATCTGTTTCACGGCTCCGTCGATGATTTCCACGGCCCGGTCGATCTCGCCTTCCGTCGTGTACTTCCCCGTCGACAGCCGGATCGTCCCGCGGGCCCATTCGATGGGGACTGCCAGGGCGCGGAGCGTGCGGGACAACTCCACCGCATTGCCGTGGCAGGCAGCCCCCGCCGAGGCGGCAAGCCCCTCCATCGACTGGAGCAGGGCCCCTGCATCGACCCCCCGGAAGCTGACACTGAGCGTGTTCGGGATCCGTCTTTCCGGATGGCCGTTTATTCGTACGTCCACAATCGCTCGCAGCAGACCCTCCTGCAGGCAGTCTCGGGTTCGCTTCATGCGATCCATGTTCGCCGCAAGGTCGCGCTTTGCCGCCTCGCAGGCCGCCCCCAGGCCGGCAACCCCGATGACATTCTCTGTGCCTGCCCTTCTTCCCGTTTCGTGGCCGGCGCCGTGCATGAACTTCTCCAGCTGCACCCCGTCCCGGCAATAGAGTGCCCCCACGCCCTTCGGGGCGTAGAGCTTGTGCCCCGCAACGCTCAGCAAGTCGACGCCCAGCTGGGCCGCATCGACGGGGATTTTGCCTGCGGACTGGGCCGCGTCGGTGTGCACCAGGATGCCCCGCTTGCGGGCCAGGCGGGCGATCTCGCCGATCGGCTGGATCGTCCCCACCTCGTTGTTGGCGTGCATGACGCTCACCAGGATGGTTCTTTCCGTGATGGCTTTTTCGAGGGCCTCCAGGTCGATGATCCCGTGCGCATCGACGGGCACACAGGTGATCTCGTACCCGTCGGCAGCCAGGTATTCGCTGACCTCCGTGACGGCGGGATGTTCGAAGGCCGATGTGACGATGTGGTTTCCCCGTCTGCGAAGCGCCCGGGCCGCGCCCTTGATGGCATGATTGTTCGACTCCGTCCCCCCGCTCGTGAAGACGATCTCTGCGGGGCTGCAGTTGAGAAGCGCCGCCACCCGCCCGCGGGCCGTCTCGACGCCCTTGCGGGCCTCGATGCCGTATGCGTGAGAGCTCGAGGGGTTGCCGAAATGCTCCCGGATGTAAGGGAGCATGGCGGCTGCGACCTCGGAGTCGATGGGCGTCGTGGCATTGTAATCGAGATAGATCGGCTTCATAAACTCCCTGATGGGGTCGAATGGTGTCTTTGTACGGACGGGTTAGAAATGTCCAGATGCAAGGCCCTCGAAGTCCCGAGGAGGGAGGCGTACCGTTGGCGTACGTCGACCGACGAGGGACGAGAGAAACGCAGCAGATGGGCGTTTATAACCCGTCCGTTAGAAGGATCTCATATCGGGGATCACTCCCGCAAGCACCAATCCGGAAATAATGTTGAGGGAGATGAGGATCAGCGTGATTGCGCCGGCCCAGCGGTGGATCTTTCGGATCTCCGCGCGCCGCTCCTTCAGGACGAACTGGAGCTGGCCCAGGACGGGCGTCGCCGTGGCGGCGAGGATCACTACAGCTCCCACGTAAGCGTGAAGCGCCTCGAAGTGCTCCTCACCGGACTGGGCCACCATGGTCAGGGCCGTCACGAACCCGCAGACGACCGAAAGAGAGCCACTGGCCCCCAGCGCCCTGTGGCAGCGAAGCCACCAGGGTCTCTTCCTCATGAGGCGGGCGACAGTGACGCCCGCCGTCATGAGCACGAAACCTGCGATCATGAAACCGGCATGGAGATAAAGGAGCACGTCTCCCCTCCTTGATCCGCTCCCTTCCCTGATCTGTGACGGACCTGCCGAACAAGATCAGCAGATGCCTGTATCAAACACCGGCCTGGTATTTCACCGTCTTCGAGCCGTGGATGCTGCAAGTAGCCGTCACCTCGATCACATCCTCTGCCGTTGCCTGCATCTTGTACGTATACGTAAAGACGTTGCCGTCCTGCTTGACGTAGGCACCTCGCTGGACCACCTGGCCGTTTTTCTTCACCACCACCTCTTTGACAAAATGCCTGTCGGGATTATTGGAGGGATGGGTGATCTTCACAATGAGGGACTGGGATTTGAAATCATAGGACACATCTACCTTATCCGGGCTGTGAGCCAGTGCCAGGTGCGGCAGGCTGAGAGCAAAGAGGGCGGAAACGAGAATGACCAGGAAACGTGCCAGGGCCGTCTTCTTCATGGGTGTACTCCTTTTAAAAAAGTTCGTTCATTATATCACGGGGCACTGAGGAGCCCCAACATTTCATCCACGGTCCGGACCGGCTTTGCGCAGGCGAAATTCCGGCATACGTATGCCGTTGCCCTGCCCCCTTCGGCCTTCATGTCCTTCGTGTAGGGTGCAATAGCCGCAATCGCTCCCGACCCGGCCCCCTGCGGCCTCAACAGCAATACCCGGTTGGGCAGGAAGGATCGCCTCACCGCATTCAGCATCTCTTGCGTATCCTGCGCCCCCGGCTTGCCGGCAACGACGATTTCAAACTGGGGGCCCGCAATAAACTCCAGGGCAACCATGAGCTGCGAATAGGCCGAAGGAATCTGCCCGATATTGCGGGCAAAGGCCCGGGAGACGCCGATGGCCTTCTGCTCCAGGTCCGACCTGCCCGTGATGCGCGACAGGCGCAAAAGGTTGAGCATGTTCACGGAGTTGCCCGAGGGAATCGCCCCGTCGTAGCTGTCCTTCTGCCTGAAGAGGATTTCCTCGCCGTCGTCGGCCGTAAAGAAAAAGCCCCCGTCTTTTTCATCATGGAAATGATCTATAGTATTATCGGCAAGTTCGAGGGCGGTCTTTAGGCAATCGGCATTGAAACTCGCCTCGTAGAGCTCCAGGAGCCCCCAGACGAGGAAGGCATAGTCGTCGAGCATCCCGGGCACGGCGGCCTCGCCCTCCCGATACCGGTGCAGGAGCCTGCCCCTGCCGTCCCTCAGGCGGGTCAGGACGAAACGGGCCGCCTCCGCTGCAGCCTCGGCCCAGTCCGGCCGGTCGAGCGCCTGGGCCCCCTTTGCCATGGCGGCGATCATGAGCCCGTTCCAGTCCGTGAGTATCTTGTCATCCCTGCCCGGCCGGACGCGGCGCTCCCTGGCCCGGAAGAGTTTCTCCCGCGCGCCCTCCAGCGCTTCACGGGCATCCTCTTCAGGCGATTCGGCCAGGAAGAGGACATTGCGGCCCGTCCGCTCCCGCGTGGCTTCGTCGAGGAAGTTGCCGTTCTTCTCGATCCCGAAGGTCTCGATGGCGAGGGCCGCTTCGTCGGCATCCAGAATCGACCGGATCTCCGATTCGGTCCACTGGTAGAACTTTCCCTCCTCGCCCTCGCTGTCGGCATCCTCGGCGCAGTAGAAGCCGCCCCCCGGTGCCTTCAGGTCCCGCAGCACGTAGGTGAAGATCTCCCCCGCCGTCTCGGCGTAGAGCGTCTTGCCCGTCGCCTGGAAGGCCTCCAGATAGGCCATGGAGAGCATGGCCTGGTCGTAGAGCATCTTCTCGAAGTGGGGAAGGCGCCATCGCGCATCGGTGGAATAGCGGTGAAACCCGTAGCCGAGATGATCGTAGACGCCGCCGCGGCGCATGGCCGTGAGGCTCTTCTCGACCATCTCGAGGGCCGTCGGCTCGCCGGTGCGCTTCCAGTAGCGCAGAAGAAAGAGGAAGTGATGCGGCGAGGGAAACTTGGGGGCCGCGCCGAATCCTCCGTTGGACTTGTCGAATTGCCCGGCTAGCGTTTCATAGGCCGCGCGGCAGGCCGTCTTGCCGGGCGGCTCGCCCGCCGACGACTCGGCAGATGCCTTTTGCAGGGCCTCAGTGACCTGCTCGGCCGACGAGAGCACGTCCCCGTGTCGGGTCTTCCAGACCCGCTCAACCCCCTGGATGAGTTCGATCATCCCGATGCGCCCGTGCCGGTTTTCCTTCGGGATGTAGGTGCCGGCGAAGAAGGGCTTGCGCTCGGGCGTCATGAGGATGGTCAGGGGCCAGCCGCCGCTGCCCGTCATGATCCGGCAGACGCTCATGTAGATCCCGTCCACGTCGGGCCGCTCCTCGCGATCTACCTTGATGCAGACGAAGGCCTCATTCATGAGCCGGGCCACCTCGGCATCCTCGAAGGACTCGTGAGCCATGACGTGGCACCAGTGGCACGTGGAGTACCCGACGGAGAGGAAAATCGGCTTGTTTTCCGCCCGGGCCCGCTCGAAGGCCTCTTCGGACCAGGGGTACCAGTCCACGGGGTTGCGGGCATGCTGGAGAAGATAGGGGCTTTTTTCCCGGATGAGCCGGTTGGCCTTTTGATCCGATTTCATGCCGGTCGATGCCATTTTCTACTTCCTCAAGATTTCCGTTAAGGCCTCTATCAGCGTGGGGTAGCGGAACTGGAAGCCGGCCGCCAGGATCCTCCTGGGCAGCACCCGCTGTCCCTTGAGGATGACGGCCCCGAACTCCCCCTTCATCAATCGAAGCATGAAACCGGGAACGGGGGGAAGAAAGGTCGGCACCCCGAGGACCTTGCCGAGAGTCTCGGTGAATTCACGGTTCCGGACGGGTTCGGGCGCCGTACAGTTGAGCGGCCCCTCGAGGCCGCGGTTTTCCAGCAGGAAAAAGAATATCCGGGCCAGGTCCATCTCATGCACCCAGGAGAGCCACTGATTGCCACTGCCAAGGTTGGCCCCCAGAAACATCCTGAAAATCGGGACGATCTCGCCGAGCATCCCGCCGTTGCGCCCCATGACAATGCCGAAACGGCAAAGCACGACCCGGACGCCGTGTTCCTTCGCCTTGACGGCCTCCGCCTCCCACTCCCGGGCCAGCGTGGCCAGAAAATCCGTCCCCGGCGGAGACTCTTCGATCGGATCCTCGTCACCGTGAAACCCGTAGTACCCCACGGCGGAGGTGCTGAAAAGGTGTGTCTCTTTTCCCTTTCGCGGCGCCAGGGCCTCCACGAGGTTCCTCGTCGTGAGGATGCGGCTCTCCCGGATGGCGTGTTTCGCCTCGTCGGTCCACCGGGTGAAGATCGAGGCGCCGGCAAGGTTGATGAAGGCCTCGTGCTCCGGGACCCGCTCCTGCCAGGCCCCCCGGATCGTGGGGTCTCCTTCCAGGGAGTTTGCGCCCGGAGGAAGACCAACCCCCGACTCGACCTTGCGCATGAGCACCGTCACCGAGTGACCCTTCGCCGTCAGTTCGCGGGTAAGCGTTGTCCCCACAAACCCCGTGCCTCCGGTCATCAGAATTTTCATCATTCACTCCGTGAATGGGATTCGGGCTTCCGGCATCGGGCATCCGGAAAAAGATCTTCCGGAATCCCGAGGCCCTATTCCTTGTCCCCCAGGAGCGGCAGGACCTTGTCAATCTTGAAGGTGACAATGAACTTGTTCTCGTCGCTGTATTTCCCGGAGACCTCGGGGAATTTCTTCCTCCGCATCTCGCGGACCGCTTCCGGGTCCTGGACTCCTTCTATCTTCCTGAGGTAGAGCCGCTTTCCCACGTACTTTTCACCGGCCTCCTTGAAGAGGTAGGCGGCACGGGGGTTTTGCTCGACGTTGTGGTGGGTGAGCTTGTCGGCCATGATGAAGGCGACCGTTTCCTCGTCGATGAAATGGGGTTTGGCATAGACGGCGGCATTCACGGCCCCCGCCGAGTCCGACGTGGCCAGAATGCCCAGGCCTGCTGCTTTCTCGAAATATTCACTGAGCTTCATGTGTACCTCCAAGGGGAAGAGTCTGTCTGGTCTGTCTGGTCATTTCGAAGCCAGCAGCCTACAGTCTACAGCCGACAGAAAGGATCTATTGGATGCCGCTTTTCCGGCACAAGCCACTAGCCACAAATCACTTCTTCACTCGCGCTTCGCGCGACCCTCACCCCTCGACCCTCTTCAGGATCGTCCGAGGCGATCTGCGGGCCTTGGGCGCGTGATTCGAGAACCCCGGTCCGTATTCGGGGCCTGCATCCCCGAGGAGGTCCAGGGCCTCATCCATGACGTCCATGTGTCCGACTCCCGGCAGGCTACTTCGCGCCGCCCTTGAGCAGCCCCGCGAAGCGACGGTTCGCTTCCTCCCAGCTGACGATGCTCCAGAAGGCTTCGACGAACTTCGCCCGGAGATTCTTGTAGTCCAGGTAGTAAGCGTGCTCCCACACGTCGAGCACCAGGAGGATCGAAAACATGGGGTAGACGTTCACGTTGTGCTTCTCGATCTGCATGATGACGGGGCGGTTCGTTAGCTGGCAGAATGTGAGGGCCGCCCATCCGGAGCCCTCGGCGCTCACGGCCGCCTGGGTAAATTCCTTCTGGAAGCGCTCGAAGCCGCCGAATTCCTTGTCGATGGCCGCCCCGAGAACACCTGCCGGCTTCCCGCCGCCGCCTTTGCCCGCCGGTGCGAGGTTCGCCCAGAAGAGGCTGTGGAGCAGGTGCCCGCCGATATGGAAGGAAAGCTCCTTGAGAGTCGCTTTCATGTCGAGGTCGCTTCCGGCCTTGCGGCCCTGTTCGAGCTTCTCGAAGACGGCATTGGCGCCGGTCACGTAGGCCTGATGGTGCTTCTCATGGTGGAGCTGCAGCTGTTCTTCGGAAATGTACGGCGCCAATTCCTTGTAACCGTACGGCAGTTTTGGTAAAGAATAGAAATGGGGTTTTTCCATGGGGTCCTCCTTGTTCTTTGAGTTGATTCCCGATGAATGATGACGGCCGGTAACAAAAACGGTATACGCAGGAAAGGCCCATCAAGCATGAAACCCTGTGAGCTTCTGAGACATATTAATATTAGTTTACATGATTCACTGAGAGAAAAATAGTTCAAAAATTCAAGGCCGAATCTCCCGGAACGGACACAATGAAAAAAGACGAAATCCGGACCAAGCGGGATCTCATCGCCGAGGTGGAGGAACTTCGCGGGCTGATCGCCCGTCACCGGGAAACGGAAGCCCGGTTGAGGGAGACGGAGGAGCTGTACCGCAACCTCGCCGACAGCTCCCCTGTGGGCCTTTACCTGCTCGTACAGGGGAAGTTCCATTTTCTCAATGCCCAATTCGAGCGAAGCACGGGGTATCGCGCAGACGAGCTCATCGGGCAGGATGCCCTCTTCATGGTCCACCCTGAAGACCGTGAAAGGGTCCGCCGGGAAGCCATCGAGATGTTGAGGGGAAAGCGGACGTCCCCCTACGAATTCCGGACGATCACCAAGGACGGCCGGATCCGCTGGATCCTGGGAACCGTGGCCTCGATCCCCTTCTGGGGCGAACGCGCCGTTCTCGGAAATCACTTGGACATCTCGGAGCAGAAGGAGGCCCGTCAGAAGCTGGATGAGTTGAAAACCCTGGAGGCTTCCATCCTCGATGCCCTGCCCGTGGCTGTCATCGGGCTCCGGGAGCGGCAGATCATCTCTGCCAACCGAGCGGTGGAGACCATTTTCGGCTGGAAGCCCGAAGAAATCATCGGGCGCAATACGCGGTTTCTCTACCGCAGCGACGACGGGTACGAGGAGATCGGCCGGCACTTCTACCCCGTCCTGGAGAGGCAGCGGATCTTCAGCGAGGAGTTCCCCTGCCGGCACAGGGACGGCCATGACATCCTCTGCTTCGTCAGCACGTCGCGCATCGGGGCCAACCTCGAGGAAAAGCGCATCGTCGCCACCTACGAGGACATCACCGAGCGCAAGCGCGCCGAGGCGGCCCTGAAGGGAAGCGAGGAGAGGCTGCGGGCCATCCTGGAGGGATCGCCCACACCCACCTTCGTCATCGACCGCAGCCACCGGCTCATCGGATGGAACAAGGCGCTCGAGGAGTTGACCGGAGCCCGAAGCGATGCCGTCATCGACACCGATGAGCACTCAAAGATTCTCTATGGCGAAAAGCGCCCTACCGTCGCGGATCTGCTGGTCGACGGGGCGGCGGACCTGACGGCCGAGATCCGGAAATGGTACGGCGGGTACTACCGGCGCTCGGAGCTCCTGGAAGAGGCCTACGAGGCAACGGGCCCGTTCAGCTTCCCGGGCAAGGAGCCGCGCTGGCTCCACTTCACCTCGGCCGCCGTACGGGACGCCAAAGGGGAGATGATCGGCGCCATCGAAACGATGACCGACATCTCGCCGCTCAAGAGGGCCGAGGATGAGCTGAGAGAAAACGTCGAGAGACTCAAGAAGGTGATGAGCGGCGTCATCCGCGCCATCGACGTGATCGTCGAGACGCGCGACCCCTACACGGCGGGGCATCAGCATCAGGTGGCAAGGCTCGCCGCAGCCATCGCAACGGATATGGGCCTCCCCGCAGAAACGGTCGAGGCGATCTACGTGGCCGCCTCGATCCACGACCTCGGGAAGATCTACGTCCCCGCCGAGATTCTCAGCAAGCCGGGGCGCATCAGCGACATCGAGAGAGGGTTCATCCGCACGCATCCCCGGGTGGGCTACGACATTTTAAAGAGCATCGACTTCCCCTGGCCGATTGCGGAAATCGTGCTGCAGCATCACGAACGAATGAACGGCTCCGGTTACCCCCGCGGCCTCAAGGACGGCGATATCCGGATCGAGGCGCGTATCATCGGCCTGGCCGACGTGGTGGAGTCGATCGGCTCCCATCGCCCCTACAGACCGACCCTCGGCATCGATAAGGCCCTCGACGAGATCCGGGCAAACAGGGGGATCCTCTACGACCCCGACGCCGTCGATGTGTGCCTGTCCCTGTTCGAGAAAAAGCAATTCGCCTTCGAGGTGCCACCACTGGGCGGGGGATGAAAAGAAGTGTCTTAGTGCTCAAGTGCTTTAGTGTCTGAGTGAAGAAAAGAAGAACCCCTTTTTCTAAGGGGGGGTGGACCAGATAGACCAAATAGACCAGACAGACCAAACCGGAGGTTCAACGCCCGAACATGAAAAAACTCGTCGACACCATCGCCACGGAAGACCGTCACATGCCGCCGTTTTTCACCAAGCTCCCCCTCTCCATCGAACGCGGCGAGGGGATCTACGTCTGGGACGAGTCGGGGAGGCGCTACATCGACTTCACCGCCGGTTGGGGCGTCACCTGCCTGGGGCACGCACACCCCGCCATCACCGGGGCCCTGACCGAGCAGGGCCGGAAAATTATCCAGAACCCGAACTCGGGCCTTACCTACTCGCCTGCCCGCGCGCAGCTCATCGCCCTGCTCACCGGGATTCTTCCATCGAATCTGACGCGGGTCTTTTTTTCCAGCAGCGGCGCCGAGGCAAACGATGCCGTGATCAAGCTGGCCCGGAAGGTCACGGGCCGGATGGACGTCGTCTCGACGGAGCAGAGCTTTCACGGCCGGACGATCAGCACGGCCTCGGCTACGGGCCAGGCCAAGCACCGCGAGCGTTTCAACCCGCTCATGCCCAACTACATCTTCGTTCCCTATGGCGACGTCGGGGCCATCGCCGAGGTGCTCGGTGAGCAGACGGCCGCCGTCATCCTGGAGCCGATCCAGGGTGAAGGAGGCGTCAACGTCCCGCCCGAAGGCTATCTCCGTGACGTGGAGAACCTATGCCGAAAGGCGGGCGCCTGCCTGATCGTCGACGAGGTTCAGACGGGCTTCTGCCGGACAGGTCCCATGTTCGCGGTCACCCAACTGGGCGTCCGGCCGGATTTCATGACCCTGGCAAAGGGGATCGCCGGGGGGTTCCCCTTCGGCGCCTTCGCCCTCTCCGAGGCGGTGTCGGCAAAACTCGAAAAGGGCGACCATGGCGGCACCTACTGCGGAAACCCCCTGGGCTGCGCCGTGGCGTACACCGTGATCCGGCACCTGGTGGAGAACGACATCGAGCAGAACGTGAAGAACGTCGGCGCGCTCATCCACGAGCAGATGCTCCTCTGGAAAGATCGCTTCCCGGCCATGATCGCGGATGTGCGAGGGAGGGGGCTGCTTCTGGCCATGGAGATCGCCGATGCGGCAACGGCCGAGCGGATCTTCAGCGAGGCCCTGAAGCGGGGCCTCATCCTCAACCTGATCCAGACGAAGGTCATCCGTCTCTGCCCGGCCCTCAACGTGACGCCCGGCGAAGCGGAGATGGTCCTGTCGATCCTGGACGAGGCCCTCGAGGCAGCGGCAGAAAAAGACTGATCGCTTTCCATATCCGGCTGAAGATGGAGCAATGGATGAGACAACGAATCTTTCTGGTCTGCGGGCTGATTCTTTATACACTCCTGACTGCAGGGCGATCTCCGGCATGGGCTCAAGAGACACAGAGCCCTCAAATGTCTGCGGTGGTTGCCGAGATCGGACGGATCGGAAAGGCCGCCAGGGGAACGGTAGGCGTCGCGGCCATCCATCTGGAAACGGGCCGCAGGGT
>DCVI01000153.1:17096-31418 GCA_002327315.1 Syntrophaceae bacterium UBA2192
CGATCGTTGCCGACAAGACGGGGACGCTTGCAGGCAGCGTCAACGACGTCGGTTACATTACGCTGCCCGAGGGTAGAGGTCACATTGCCCTTGTCGTGTTTGTCAAGGGTTCGGAAGCGCCCCCCGGCACCCGGGAGACGGTGATCGCAGACATCGCGCGGCTCGTGTACGACTACTTCCTGATTTCACCCCAATAATGCCATGGCCGCGAAGGACCGGACGTGGGTGCATCCATCAGCCGGGACGCGAGAGGGTCCTTTCTGTACTCGTCAAAATCGGATTCTGAGGGTTAATCGCGGATCTCGATCGGCAATCACGTTGACAAAAGCGGATATTCCGGTTTAATACCGATCCAAATTAACCATGTCATCGTGACCGGGAGAGCGCAAATGAGAACAGAGCCGCGGCGTAAGGATCGGACCATCAAGACCTCCCGGGAAATGGAACTTGTCCTGGAACAGATGCCGGTCGGTCGATTGGCAGTCACGACCGGGGATGGCCCATATGTTGTCGCGGTGAACTACCTGTATTTTGATGGCAGCATCTACTTTCATAGTGGATTGTCGGGCCGAAAGATGGAGGCGCTACGAGCGGATTCCCGCGTGTGCTTTCTGGTCGATGAGATCGGGCCTCAGGTTCTCTGGGAACAGGGCTGCGGGATCAGTCAGATTTACAAAAGCGTCATCTGTTTCGGAAAAGCCGAGCTTGTCGAGAGTCCGCTCGAGAAGAGAGTCATCCTGGAAAGAATGGTGCAAAAATACGTGCCATCCCGTTATCCTCATTCCCCCATGAAAGATCAAAACATCGAGAAGACCGCTGTCGTGAGGATTGTCATAGAGTCGATGAGCGGAAAGGCGAACGTGCTCTCTCCATTGCACACGGTTCTCAAGAGCCCTTCGGAAATGCAGGGATGAAATTCCTCTCGCCCCTACCCCGCCTGATGCAGATAGAGATCTGAAGCGAACAATTCGGGAAGAAACGGGTAAAGGGAATGGGACTCTTACAGAAAAGGCAGGGGCTCGTCCCTGCGGTAGGCCGTGGCCTGGCAGGAGGCCACGAGATCGCCTTCCCCGTTTCGGACCTCGATGAGGAAGTGGCTGATGCGGCGGGAGCTGTCGACGAGTTTCGCCTCGGCCGTCAGGATATCGCCGTCCCGGGGTGCTTTCATGTAGGAGACGCTCACGTTGAGGGCAATCTCGATTTTCCCGCTCGAGTTCGAGGCGATCTGGAAGGCTTCGTCCATAAGCGAGAAGATGGCCCCGCCGTGGCAGCGTCTGTAGATGTTGTGGTGTCTCTCCGTGAAGGCCATCCGGATCAGCGCGTAGCCGCTCTCGACCTTAACGAGCTCGAGCCCCAGCAGCTTCGCATAGGGCTCGCTTTTCACGCGCTCCCGCAGGGCTTCGAAAACCTTCTCGCTCACACTCTCACCCATAGGATGGGTTCGGGGATTCCGGAATCGGGAATCGGGTTTCCGGATTTCTTAATCCCGAATCCAGATGCCTGAAGCCCGAAGCCCGTGTACAGTCTACAGACTGTACACCTTCTCCCCCGGCAACACCGTAAACCCACTCTTTGTCAGGACTTCGATGGCGCGGTCCGTCGCGTTGAATCGGAAGATGATGATGGCGTGTTCACCGCTTCGCTCGACGTAGGCGTACATGTACTCCACGTTGATCTTTTCCTTCGACAGCACCTCGAGGATGCCGTGAAGCCCGCCCGGACGGTCGGGGACAAGGACGGCGACCACGCTGGTGCGGCCGACGGTAAATCCGTTTTCTTTCAGGACCTGCTTGGCTTTCTCCGCATCGTTGACGATCAGGCGAAGCACCCCGAAATCGGAGGTGTCGGCAAGCGAGAGGGCCCGGATGTTGATGCCGGCATCCCTCAGGACCCGTGTCACCAACTCCAGCCCGCCCGGTTTGTTCTCGAGGAATATGGAAATCTGCTCGACCTTGTTCATGGATGCACCCCCTTTGCTCGGTCTCAGATGGTTCGCTTGTCGATGACGCGCTTCGCCTTGCCTTCGAAGCGCTGGACGGTCTTGGGCTCCACGAGCTTCACCTTGGCCGAGACGCCCAGGTAGTCTTTGATGTCCTTCGTGATCCTCCGGCTCAACTCCTGTAGGACCTTCACCTCGCCCGTCTCGGCGAAGAGCTTTTCGCCCACCTCGACCTGGACCTCCAGGGTATCCAGGGTCCCTTCGCGATCGGCGATCAGCATGTAGTGGGGCTCCAGGCCCGGAATGTTCAGCAGCACGCCCTCGATCTGGGAAGGGAAAACGTTGACGCCGCGGATGATGATCATGTCGTCGCTTCGGCCCGTGATCCGGTCCATGCGGACGTGGGTGCGACCGCACTTGCAGGGCGCCTTCACGAGTCGGGAGACATCCCTCGTGCGGTAGCGGACGAGCGGGAAGGCCTCCTTGGTGACCGTCGTGAAGACGAGCTCGCCGACCTCACCCTCCGGCAACACCTCGCCCGTTTCGGGGTTGATGATCTCGGCGATGAAGTGGTCCTCGAAGATGTGGAGACCCTGCTTCGCCTCGACGCATTCCATGGAGACGCCGGGTCCCATCACCTCGGAGAGCCCGTAGATGTCGAGGGCCGTGATGTTGAGCCTGTTCTCGATTTCTTGGCGCATCTTCTCGCTCCAGGGCTCCGCGCCCAGGATGCCCACGCGCAGCTTCAGGGAGCGCATGTCGACGCCCATCTCCTCGCCCTGCTCGGCCAGGTACAGGGTGTAGGAGGGAGTGGCGCAGATGGCCGTGGGACCGAAGTCCTGGAGGATCATGATCTGGCGCTTCGTGTTGCCGCCCGACATGGGGATGACGCTCGCCCCCAGCTTCTCCGCCCCGTAGTGGGCCCCGAGGCCGCCCGTGAAGAGGCCATATCCGTATGCATTGTGGATGATGTCGTTCTTCGTGAGCCCCGCCATGACGAAGCAGCGGGCCACGAGTTCGGACCAGGTGTCGATGTCGCGCTTCGTGTAGCCCACGACGGTGGAGCGGCCCGTGGTGCCCGAGGAGGCGTGGACCCGGACAACGCTCGACATGGGAACGGCGAACAGACCGTAGGGGTAGTTGTCCCGCAGATCCTGTTTCGTCGTGAAGGGGAGCCGTTTCAGGTCATCGAGGGATTTGATGTCGTCGGGCTTGACGCCGGCGTTGTCGAAGGTACGCTTGTAGAACCCCACGGTATGGTAGACACGCTGGACCACCTGCTGGAGCCTCTTGACCTGCAACGCCTCCAGTGCCTCGCGGGGCAGTGTTTCGAATTCTTCGTTGTAGATCATATCCCATCAGCCCTCCTCTTGTTGTCGTCTATGGCGGAAAACAGGTCGCACTATACCCGAAAATCCAACGATTTCAAAGCGGATTTCCTCGCCGCAGGGTCACGTCGCAGCGGCATCGCCTGGCATTTTTTACCGGCGCATCGCATCAGACAAAGCGATTTGTGTTTGGAATCAAGGCATTCCGTGATTATAATAATAAAAATGAAAAGGAGCGGAACATGGCTGTCATCAAGATCAAGGGAATGTCCTGCAACCACTGCGTCATGGCCGTCACGAAGGCCCTCGGCGGCATTGACGGGATCAGCAACGTGAAGGTGGACCTCTCGAAGGGCGAGGCGACCTTCGATGAGGCAAGGCCCGTCGACAGGGCCATCATCAGGGAGCGCATCAAGAAAGCGGGGTTCGAAGTTGCCTGAGAAGATCACTCTCGGCATTGCCGGAATGACGTGCGCGGCATGCGTTCGACGCGTGGAAGAAGGGTTGAAGGACCTGCCGGGCGTGGAGAACGCCTCCGTGAATATCGCCACAGAGAAGGCCGTCGTGGAGTACGATCCCGCTTCGGTGGGTCCCGAAGCGATGGCCGAAAAGGTGCGCGACCTGGGCTATGAAGTGGTCTCCCGGGAACAGGCGGGCCCCGGAGCCATGCAGAAAACGACCGTCTCCATCGGCGGGATGACCTGCGCGGCCTGCGTGCGCAGAGTCGAGACGGCCTTGAAGGATGTCCCCGGCATCGAGGAGGCCGCCGTGAACCTGGCCACGGGCCGCGGGACGGTGACCCACGGCGCCGACTGGGCAGGCGCAGGCGCCTTGCGCAAGGCCGTCACGGAGGCCGGGTACGAGTATCTCGGCGTTCTCGATGCCACGCGGGAGGACCCCATCGAAAAGGCCCGCGAGAAGGAGCTTCGGGAGCTAACCGTCAAGTTCATCGCCGGCATCATCCTCAGCGTGATCATCTTCATGGGAACCATGCAGGAGTGGTTCCCCTTCCTCGGCTCCATCCCCCGCCAGGCGATGCTCTATATCCTCTTTGCCCTGACGACACCCGTCGTCTTCTGGGTGGGCAGCCGCTTTCACACGGGGGCCCTGAAGGCGCTGAGACAGAAGACCTCCGACATGAACACGCTGGTGTCCATGGGGGCTCTCTCGGCCTACCTCTACTCGGCGCTGGCCACGTTCTTCCCTGCCGCCTTCACCCACGCGGGGGTTCACCTTCACGTCTACTATGACGGGGCGGCTTTCATCGTCAGCTTCATCGTATTGGGGCGGCTCCTGGAGGCGCGGACGAAGGGAAAGACCTCCCAGGCGATCAAGCGCCTCGTGGGCCTGAGGCCCAGGACGGCGCGCGTGATCCGGGATGGCCAACCGACGGATATTCCCGTCGAGGAGGTCATGAAGGGCGATGAGATCCTCGTGCGACCCGGTGAGAAGATCCCCACGGACGGTGTCGTCCTGACAGGAGCCTCCGCCGTCGATGAATCCATGCTCACCGGAGAGAGCATGCCCGTCGCGAAGGAGCCCGGGATCGAGGTATTCGGGGCCACGATCAACAAGAGCGGAAGCTTTACCTTCCGGGCAACGAAGATCGGCGCCGAGACGGCCCTTGCCCAGATCATCCGCCTCGTCGAGGAGGCCCAGGGCTCCAAGGCGCCCATCCAGCGGATCGCCGACCGCGTG
The DNA here is from genome assembly GCA_002327315.1 of Syntrophaceae bacterium UBA2192. Lineage (GTDB taxonomy): Bacteria > Desulfobacterota > Syntrophia > Syntrophales > UBA2192 > UBA2192. Next base: position 22,062 of record DCVI01000153.1, read on the forward strand.
GCCGCCGTCTTCGTGCCAACCGTCATGGTCATCGCCGCGATCACATTCATCGTCTGGGCCTTCTTCGTCCCGGATCCCGTCTTCACGCGGGCCCTGCTCAACTTCGTCTCCGTCCTCATCATCGCCTGCCCCTGCGCCATGGGACTGGCGACACCGACGGCCGTCATGGTGGGAACGGGGATCGGCGCCGAAAAGGGGATTCTCATCAAGGGGGGCGAGAGCCTCGAGAAGGCCCACCGGCTCACCATGATCGTTTTCGACAAGACGGGGACCCTCACCGTGGGCGAGCCCCGCGTGACCGACATCGTTGCGGCCCCCGGCATCACGAAGAGCCACGTGCTCCGGATCGCCGCCTCCGTGGAGGATTTGTCGGAGCACCCTCTTGCCAGGGCCATTGTCGAAAAAGCGAGGGACGAGGGAATCCGTCCGGAGCCCGTCGAGGGTTTCGAGGCCCTCTCGGGTCTCGGTGCAAGGGCCGTCCTCAACGGCGCACCGCTTCTTCTCGGCAATCAGAAACTGATCGAACAGGCGGGGCTGGACTTCAACGGCCTTGCTGAAACGGGGACGCGGCTTTCCTCGGAGGCCAAGACCTGCGTCTACGTGGCCGAGGGGGGACAGGTGGCCGGCATCATCGCCCTGTCCGATATCGCGAAGGTCACGGCCGCCGAGACGGTGAAGGCCCTCAAAGAGATGGGCCTCAAGGTGGCCATGATCACCGGAGACAATGAGGACACCGGCCGGGCCATGGGCGCTACCCTCGGCATCGACCGGGTGCTCGCCGAGGTCCTGCCCGGCGAGAAGGCCCGGGAGATCAATCGACTGATGGCGCAGGGCGAGGTCGTGGCCATGGTGGGCGACGGGATCAACGACGCCCCGGCCCTCTCGGCCGCCGACATCGGCATCGCCATCGGAGCGGGGACCGACGTGGCCATCGAGGCCTCCGACATCACCCTCATCCGCGACGACCTGCGGGCCGTGCCCGAGGCAATCCGGCTTTCCTTCCGGACGATGAAGGCCATCCGCCAGAACCTCTTCTGGGCCTTCATCTACAACGTCATCGGGATCCCCATCGCCGCGGGCATCCTCTACCCCTTCTTCGGGGTCCTGCTGAACCCCGTCTACGCGGCCATCGCCATGGCGCTCAGTTCGGTGTCCGTCGTGACGAACTCGCTGCGGCTGAGATGGTCTTGAAGAAGTGACCGGTGACCGGTGATCAGTGACCAGTGACCAGTGAAAGAAGGGACGAGGGACCGGGGTGTAGGGACAAGGAAGAAGTGCCTGAGTGAAGAGAAAGAAGGTACAAGAGGGATTCGGGGGTCCTGACTCGGGATAAAAATGGGGATGGGGTAAAAAAGTTCTCGCCCTATGCAGTTAAGGCGGGGACTGCACAGGGCGAGGAGGAAGGGGAGGGAATCTGTATCTCCATATCCTCACAACAGTCTGTAAGGATAAGCGCGTTTCGTCCAAACACTCGTCGGATATTCGGCCTGGAGCCGCTCGTAAGCCATTTTGAGGGGTTTCGCGTCGTGCGTGTTCTTGTACTCGCTGACCCCCTTGAAATACAGCGCTTCGGCCGTTGAGTCGCTTCTTGGAAACTCCTTCACAATATTTTCAAAATACTTCAGGGCCTCGCCGATTCGTTCGGCATCAAAATGGACCTTTCCGATCCCGAGCATGAGCGAAGGGATCAACTCCTCCGGCGGCAGAAATCCGACCGTCCGGTGATGCTCTTTACCCCCGCCGTTTATCGTAATGAGCGTCGGCGTCCACTTGACGTTGTAATCGTCGGCCATCGGCTTCGCGTCAAAGGACAGCTTCAGCGGAACAATACTTTTCCCGATAAAATCGACCACCTTTTCATCTGGATACGTCACGGCATCCATCTGCTGGCAGCCGATTCAAGCCGGATTATGAAAAAACAGCAGGACCGATTTCCCCTCGGAACCTGCCCGCTCCAAGGCTTTTTTCAGGTCCGTTTCCCACCCGATGTTCCCCGACAAAGAAAGCTCCTTTTGCTCATCAACGTTTACTAATGGAGACAGTGCCCATACAATGGTTAAGCAAGCGTTCTGCCAGGGATGAGATTCATCCCTCTTTTTCTCCAAGTAATCGAATTTAAAGAATATTACCCCATCATGCCCGGCATGCCGAAGTCGGGCGGCAGCGACAGAATAACACCGCCCGGCAGGAACGAGCCTCTCGACATCAAGAGATCACCCCCCGGAAGTTCCGAAAACAGGACCTTCCCGGGGAGCGACCCTTTTGTCATCCGTTTACGACATTAATGTCATGTTTTTCTACGATTGGGCAGGTGTGATGCAGTCCGGGGCGTCGTGGCCGGCGCTGTTCACGACGGGGGTCACATCGTAGGCATCCATTTCTCCCGCCGGATAGGACGTCAGGAGCGCCTGGAGCCGCTCGCGATTGCCCTCGCCGGGATCGAGCCAGCGACCCTCGACACCCTCGGGCAGGATAACGGGCATGCGGTCATGGATGGGCCGCACGAGGTCGTTTGCCTCGGTCGTAATGATTGTGCAGGTGCGGATCTCTCTTCCGCCGGTGTCTTTCCAGCTTTCGTAGAGGCCCGCGAAACCAAATGGTTTTTTAGATTTCAGAAAGATATAGACGGGTACCTTGCGCTTTCCCGCCGGGCGCCACTCGTAAAACCCGTCTGCCACAACGAGACAGCGGCGTTTCGCAAAGGCGCTGCGAAAGCTCGGTTTTTCGGCCACCGTCTCGGCGCGGGCGTTGATGAGACGGTTGCCGATGGCAGGATCCTTCGCCCAGAACGGGATAAGGCCCCACCGGAGGGGCTCGATGCGGTTTTCTCCGTCACGAATCACGCAGAGGACTTCCTGACCCGGCGCAATATTGTAACGGGGCTTGATTCCCGGCGGCTGCAACCGGACATGGAACCGTTCCGTGACGGCAACATAGGGACTCACAAGTGTAAACCGCCCGCACATCTTTTCACCCCTAAACCAGATAGATGCTGCTGCTCATTCGTTGATTGCCACGCACAGCGAAATGAATGTGAAGTTAGGAAGTGAGGAAGAGCGGAAGTTCGGGAAAAATAGAGTCCGGTCCGCTCTTCTGCTCTTCCGCTCCTCCGATCTTCGCTGCCTTGATACCGGAAAAGGAACTCGAGGCATCTGGCGAAATGCGCCCCCGGTCACCAGCCTCTCACTCGTCCTGCAGGTAGACCATCTGATACTCGTGGTACATGCAGCGGTCCTGCACAAAGAGAATCTCGTTCTCCTCGGCCAGTTTCCGGGCCTCCTCGTTGCGGATCCCCTGCTGGAGCCAGACGACATAGACATCGCCCTTATCCTTCTTGCGAGCCACAGCCTCCTTGACGGGTTCCAATGCTTCCTCGGATCGGCGAAACACCAGGACGATGTCGATCCGCTTCGGAACCGATTTTAGGTCAGGGTAGCATTCCCATTTCTCGATCCTGTCGGCACCCGGATTGACACAGAGGATCTGGTACCCCTTGGAGGCCAGTTGCTCGGGTATCCAGTGCGCCGTCTTGCCCGGATCTTTTGACATGCCGTAGACGGCGATGTTGCGGTACTTTTCGATAATCTTACGAATCGTCTCTCGAGTCGCCATGACGGACCTCCCGATTTCACGCAAATTATTTTACCACAATCGAACCGTCTCGCACCTGTCTATTGTCCGCGAAAAACCCGCAGGCGACTAAGGACTCTCAGAACAGGACCTGCAGGACGCGGTCGATGCGCTGCAGGGACGCAAGCAGGGCCGAGGCTTCCCCCCGGGTCATCCCGACCCGGTCTTTTTCCGCGAGCAGACCGGACAGGCCGTCGATGGCCCGCCCGACGTGCAGGTCATCGTCCATGCCGGACCGGAACAGGGCCTCCAGCCTACCCGCCGTCCCTGAGCCTGCCTGCGACGTCCCCCGGGCCTTCTTTGCGATCCCCCGGACACGATCCCTCAGCACACGAAGTTTCTCTGCGCTCACCCTGAACCGGTCTTCCCGGTAGTTCATCTTGCGGCGATAGTGCCCGTTGATCAGAAAAAACCGGATCTCCTGCGCCGTGAAACCCTTGTTCGTGAGCGTTTCCACGTAGACGATGTTGCCGAGACTCTTGGACATCTTTTTCCCATCCACGTGCAGGTGATGACAGTGCAGCCAGTATTTCGCCATGGGATAGGGGCGGATGGACTCGAGGATGGCCAATGAGTAATCGTGGTGCCGGACAAGGTTGTCGATGCCGCCGCAGTAGATGGAGAGGGGCTCGTCGAACAGCGGGGCGATCATGCTCGGGTCCTGGATGCTCCAGGCCGGCCAACCGCTTCCCAGGGACGTATCCCAGCAGACCCGGTCGTCCGCCTGGCAGCCGTGCCAGACAATGAAATCGCCTCGATTCCAACGCATCCCCGGATAGGTGTCCCGGTGGAACCGGATTTTCTCTTTCGGCCATCGGCTCATGTCCAGGCCGTAAAGGGTGCCGAAGCGGGGGAACCGGAGCGGGTCGAAGTAGATGTTTGTTCCGTGACGGTAGGCCGCTCCCTTGCGGATGAGGCCCTCGATGATCTCCACCGCGGACTCCACGTTTTCCGACGCCCGGGGAAGATAGTCGGGAGTCTTCATGCGAAGCTGCTTCATCTCCTTCGTGAAGATCCCGATGTTCCCGGTGGTCAGTCGCCGGAGCGTCGTCCCCCGCTTCCTCGCTTCCACCAGCGCCTTGTCCTCGATATCGGTGAAGTTCATGCCCCGCGTCACCCGGAAGCCGCAATATTCCAGGTACCGGACCAGGGTGTCCTCGAAGAGGAACGTCCGGTAGTTGCCGATGTGGGACCGCTGGTAGACGGAAGGCCCGCAGGTGAAGATGTTTGTCACGGAGGGATTTGCAGGGACAAATTTCTCCATGCGCTTTCCGAGGGAATTGAACAGGTTCAGCACGACCGGCCTCCTTTGCTTTTCCATTCGCGGTTTCATCGGACAGGCCGCAGGCCGGCGCCGATCTTCATTCCACGCGGACGTGCTTCCACCGCCCGCCCCGGAACCGGAGACTCATGAGAAAGGCGTAGCACATCATGGATACGACCATGGAGACCCAGACCCCGGTCGGGCCGTAGCCCAGCGTGATCGCCAGGAGGTAAGCAAGCGGCAGCCGTACCCCCCACATGCAGGCCACGATAATCCACATGGTCGCCCTCGTATCGCCCGCCCCGGTGATCGCCCCGGAGAGGATGGTCCCCAGGGCGAGGAAGGGCTCCGATACCATGTTGATGCGCAGGTAGTTGGCCGTCTCGGCAAGGACCTCCGGTGTGCGGGCCAGGATCGACGCAAAGGTCTCGGCCCAGATAAAGACAGGGACGGCAAGCCCGCCGAGCAGAACCATGCCTGCCCCTGCCGTCTTCCAGCCCAGCTTTTCGGCCCTTGCGGGGTCGCCGGCGCCCAGGTTCTGCCCGGCAAGGACCGAGGCGGCCATGTTGAGGGCAAAGGCGGGCAGGAAGATGATCGCCTCGATCCTCAGGCCGTTGGTCAGGGCGGCAAGGGCCGTGATGGTTCCCTCGCCAAGCCGCGACAGGATGTTGTAGAGCACGATGCTCCCCGCCTGCCAGGCGACCTGCAGGAAGACCGACGGCCAGCCGATGTCCACGATCCTCGCGATGGTGGGCAGGCTCACCTGCCAGGGTTCGGTAAAAACACCCCGCCAGCGTTTCGTGGCCAGCAGGGCCACGCTGATGAGCATCCCTGCCGTGAAGGACGAGGCGGTGGAAAAGGCGATGCCCCGGTACCCCATCTCCGGAAAGGGTGGAATCCCGAAGACAAGGACGAAGTCGCCCACGATGTTGACCAGGGCCACGAAGAACATGGTGAGCAGGGGCTTCTTCACGTCGCCTGCCGCGCGGAAGACGGCATTGACGATGATGAGAAGGTAGTTCGGCCCCAGGGCGAAGGCAAAGATGCGCAGGAAATCCTCCGCCACAACGCGGATCTCCGCGGGCATTCCGGCCAGCGCCACGATCTCGCGGCACCAGAGGATCGTGGCGGCGGTGATGAAGACGGCCACGGCAACTCCGAAAAGTATCGATTGCCGGGCGATCTCGACGGCGCGACCGACATTCGCGGCCCCGACGGCGCGCGACACCATGGCAATCGTACCGATACCGATGGCGTTTGCGACAATGATGACGATGAAGAAGAGCTGGGAGACAAACCCGATGGCCGCCTGGATGTCCGGACCGATGAATCCTGCCACGTAAAGATCGGCCAGGCCCACGAAGAAATTGAAGACCATGATGAAAAAGGTGGGCCAGGACAGATGCCAGATGTTTTTCCAGAGGCTTCCCTGCGTCAGCTCCGATGGACGATTCTCGCCGATGGTATTCACTCCGTAAAGTCGGTTACCCGGGCCCGAAACGGCCCGGATATAGATAACATAACCATGCGCACCGTTTCATACAATGGAAAATCCCCCTCGTTCCCCCTTTATCAAAGGGGGATGTAAGGGGGATTTGACTTTTTCACCGGTCACTGATCACTGGCCACCGGTCACTGCCTTTTTCAGTACCTGAACAAGGCCGCCACCGGTTCGCGATCGGGCATGGCGTCACGGCCGATGGCGTAAACCTTCCCTCCTCCGCCCAGGGTCTGAACGGCGGCGTAATCGATCAGGTCTTCATCGCCTGTTTTGGCGCCGGCGTGCAGGACGGCCTTATCGGTCTGCGGGTTGAACGTGCCCCATTTTTCCTTGCCCACCTCCACGAAGAGATACCCGATGCGGCCGTGATGGGCGGCCGGAACGATTTCCTCGAGGTTGTTCGAGGCGAGACCCGTCCCGATGGACTGCCGGTAGCGGACCCCGGCCTCCTCCTGCTCCTTGCGGAACCAGGGTTCCGCGACGGGCCAGGCCAGGGCCTGGAGATCTTCGGCGCTCATCTGGTCCGGGTTTCCGTTGATGGCGGTCTCGAGCAGGTGCGGGTAGGCGTTGGCCTCCCGGTACATGGCGAAAATGTAGTCGACGCCTGCAAAAACCAGGGGGGCCCGCTCCTCTTTGAGGTATGGTTTGAGGCCTTTCTCGACCTGCTGCAGGTAGCGCAGAATATTCTCCTTGCCGTAATCGGTCCAGGAGCTGGAGCCTTTCTGCCCCGTTGCGCCCGACATGCCCGGCCGGATCCGAAGCTGCTTTTCGTAGACGTCGTACTTGAGGACCTCCTCGATGTTGCGGGGAACGCCCTCGGGCCGGGTCTCTTTCACGCTGTAGCGCGAGCATTCCAGCAGGCGAATGTCTTTCTGGCTCAGGGCGAGCACATAGAACCGGCCCTCCGTGTTGAACAGGGGCAGCAGGGGCTTTACATGGAACCGCTCGGCCAGGACGACGGACGGCTGGAAGTTCACGGGAAGCCGGTAATACCGGAAGAAATCGGGGCACAGGAAAATGGCCAGGCCGCTCGACTGCTGGCGCCAGAAGGGATTGTTTTTCACAAGGGCCTGGACAGGCTCGAGAAGCTTTTCCACCTCGGCCGCCCTGCGGCCGCCGGTCACGAGCCGGTCTTCCGCTTCCTTGAGGAGATTCTTGAGCCGGATGGCGTTCTGCTGGACCTCCGCGCCGGTTTTGTGCGTGGGCATGTAGATGCTCAGGCACGGCGCCTTCCCCTTCTCGATGAGAAGCCTCAATTCGTCTTTGGAAAGCTCGTTCATAAACCCTCCATCAACCCATGGTTTGGATGTCCGCCGCCGGCCTATCCGTTCGGGGCTTCTCGCCCCGCCCGTACGGCAAGGGCGGCATCGGTGCGATCCGTGATGATCCCTTCGATCCGGTCATCCTCCAGAAGCCGCCTCATCTGTTTTGTTTCGTTCACAGTCCAGACGGCGATTTTTTTTCCTGACCGGCTCATGCTCTCCAGCAGCTTGCCTTCGGCCAGGTTGCGGGCCGGGAGCAGCCAATCCGTATCTCCTTCCAGGATGGCCGTTGTCAGGGCCCCGGCATCTTTGAAGATCAAGCCGGTTCGCACCCCGGCACGGCACTGCTTGACCCTTGCAAGGCAGCCCGCGTGGAAGGAGCTCACGATGAAATCCCCCTCGGCCAGGCTCCGGCCGGCGAGCCGGACGATTTCCCGCTCGTAGCCTTCCTCTTTCAGCTCGATGTCGAGACCGATCTTCCCGCGCGTCAGGGCGAGCACCTCTTCGAGCTCGGGTACGTGATAATCCAGGCTCCGGGCGATCTCCCGGACCTCGCGAAGGGTCATCTCGCTGAGGGGTTTGCCTGCGATGTGCGGGTCGTGGTGGATGACATAGCGGCGGTCTTGCGTTCGCCTCACGTCGAACTCGATCATGTCCGCACGCAGATCGATCGCTTTCTGGAAGGCCTCCAGGGTGTTCTCCCGCGCCAGGTCAGAGACGCCCCGGTGAGCGATGATGAGCTTTGTATTGCCGTGCAACGTGAAAGCCTTTCCCCGGGTATTTCAACACTCCCGGAGGTGAGGCAGCAATTAACAGAAGGTAAGAGGGTATGAAGATGAGAACGTTGGAGAAGCGGAGAAGTTTCGCATGGCATCCGGCAAATCCAACCTTCTTACCTTCTTACCCTCTCACCTTCACACCTTCTCGTTCAGCGCGGGACGCGCCGCCGGCGCCTAGCCGCGGATCATGACCAACATCATCTTGAACGGCTTGACCGCCTTGAGGGCATGAGGCTCATTGGCCGGCATGATGATCATCTCTCCGGTCTGAACCCTGATATCCTTGCCGGAAATGGTGACTTGCGCCTCGCCATCGACAACATACACCGTGGCATCGTAGGGCGCCGTGTGTTCACTCAATCCCTGCCCTCTGGCGAAGGCGAAGATCGTAATCGTCCCCGCTTTACAGTCCACCAGCGTCCTGCTGACCACTGCCCCATCCTGATAGGCCACCATCTGCGCGAGGTCCAGGGGGCGCCCCCTCAGGTCATCGGTTTCACCATGCGCCTGTTCTTCGTGCTGCATCGGTTCACTCCTTTCCAGTGTGCGTCCGCTGAGTAGCCGGCTTCACCATCGCCAGTCCGCCATGCCAGGGTTTGTCAGGCTCACACAATGATAGTGTCCACCACGCGGTCTCGGCGAATCGCACCTGCTCCGGACAAGGCCCGCCATTGACGACCGCTTCCGCGACGGACACAATACTCTCGCCATGAACAACGCTGAAACACGCCCTCCCGTATACGTCGATGCTCACGCCCATCTCGATGAGTACCCGGACACGTGGCTTGGCGCCGTACTGGGGCAACTCGAGGATGAACATATCGCCACCATCAGTACCGCGATGGCGCCGGGCGCGTATGAGCGCACCCTGCAGATTCAGGAGATGTCCCCGTGGGTGCTCGCCACGCTCGGAGTTCACCC
>DCVI01000175.1 GCA_002327315.1 Syntrophaceae bacterium UBA2192
ACGTTCAATGCAGTCGCCGGTATCCCGTTTTATGCCCTGTCCATTGCCTATGCCGAAGGCGGGTATACCCAGAAGGCGTACGTCCGGAACCTTGCGAGCGGCGAGACCTTCACTGCGGAAAAGGGGAGCTTTGCTCGCTGCAACAACAAGCCCGTCCGTGTTTCAGCGGCAAGCAACCTTGACGAGTGTGCCGTGAGCGTGTACGGGAGAAAATTCGATCCAACGCGGGCAATGCAGCTCGGCCAGCAGATCCGGCGCTGGAGGCTTCTTGGGGCCTCGGCCCTTGAGCTCTGTTACATCGGCGCCGGCAGGCTTGACGGGTTCATCGATCTCCGGGGCACGCTCCGCGTCACCGATGCGGCGGCCGGCATGCTTGTCTGCTCCGAGGCCGGGGGGAAAGTGACGGACCTGAACGGGCACGCGATACGGTTTCCCAATGAAGTAACGGTCGGGCGCTGCCTTGTGGCCACCAACGGTGTACTGCACCACAAGGTCATTGAATACCTGCGGTGATGGCATGAAATTCCTGCTCGTTTCCCGGATTGACAACCGCGACGCGCTGGCGTTCTGTGAAAAAATCCACGCCCTGCTCACCGCGGAGGGATGTGAGGTTCTTTTCGACCGGGATACGGCAGCGTCCCTTGGCAGAAAAGGTGCTCCGCCTGGCGGGGCTGCGGCCGATGCCGTCATCGTTGTCGGCGGGGACGGGACCATCCTCCGCACGATCCAGCAGATGGACCGGCCCCTGCCCCTCCTCGGGGTCAACTGGGGAGAGGTGGGATTTCTCGCCGATCTCGAGCCCGATGAAGCCCTCGCGTTCATCCGGACCCTGCCCGGGGGATTTGGTGTTGAGGAACGGATGCGGATCTCGCTGAAAAAAGACACAAAACATCTCGGCACTGCCTTAAACGAGGCCCTGATCGTGACCACCCGGCCGGCAAAGATGCTCCGCTTCTCGATCATCATCGACGGGGTCGTGGCCGAACAGTTCCGGGCGGACGGGCTCCTCGTCAGCACCCCCACCGGCTCGACTGCGTATGCCATGAGCGCCGGCGGTCCGATCGTCGATCCCCGGGTGCAGGGGTTCCTGCTCGTCCCGCTGGCGCCGTACCTGCTCTCATCGCGCCCGCACCTGATCGACAGCACCCGCAGGCTTGAAATACGCCTCGAGAGCGCCAAGCCGGCCAACCTTGTCATCGACGGCCAGCAGACCGCCGGCCTTGGAACGTCCAGCACGATCGAAGTCTGCCGCTCCGACAAGCCCGCTCTCTTCGTTGACGTGAAACGGAACTTCTTTGAGAAAGTGGACAGGAAGCTGCGGAAGCTGTAAAGTTATGGAACATACCCTCTGGGGGAATTCCCGTACAGGGTAATCATACTGTCCGGAAATGACACGTCACCATGTTCTGCCAGAAATGCGGGAAGGAAAATGCGGATGACAGCAAACACTGCAACGAGTGCGGGACAGCGCTGTATCCTTCGGTCGGGATCTCTCATTTTTCTCCTGATCCTGTGGGGATAGGCTTAGGGATTGTCCTGATTGCAGGTCTGTATCTCCTCCCGATAATCCCGCTCACATCGCTCGATAGTTCCGCCTCCGTGGTCACATCCGGGTGGATCACCCTTGATCAGTATCTCTCTCTTCATGATTCTTTACCCTTTTTTTATGGTGGTTCCCCGGGCAGGTGGATCGTTTCCCTGTTCTGGCTGGCGGGACTTTCCATCATACTGATAAGTCTGTGCAGAAGAGGAAAGGGATGAAATACTGATTATTTTTTGTTCTGGAGAAACGCACATGAACGAAGAGTTCACACCCGAACCATGAAAATTGCTAAAAATTAATGACATTTTTATGAGGTCTCCCCGCCTCAGGGCCCCGGAGGGGCCCTGAACCGGGAGCCCTCACACTTGCGACATGGTCAGTGTATGAACACTTCGTTCATCCCCGTTTCTTCAGAGCATGATTTTCACCACCCTGTCACCGTTATCTTCTAAAAGGCATGGGACTGCTATCCCCCGCCCCACAAAAATAGAAGGCTTATCATCGAGCCCGTGCAACAACCAGTAAGGTGGTTTTTTGCAGGTCTCCATGAAACTTGAGATGAAGGATTCACCGGGCCAGCTGGTTGCGGCCTTAAAACCCATATCCGACGTAGGGGGCAATATCATCGCGGTCATCCACCAGCGTGACCCCGACCCTGACGGCGACACGCTCAATGTCCAGATCGTGCTCGAGCTGCCCAAGGGGCGGATCGACAACCTTGTCAGCCTGTTGAAGGAGCAGGGTGTCCATATCCAGCGGATCGGCGAGGAACGCCTGCTCTTCCAGCGGACGGTCATCCTGATCGGTCACCTGATGCACACCGGTTTGTCCGATACGGTCGACCAGATCGACTCGACCGGCTTTGCCGAAGTGACCGCGCTTGCCATGAGCATGCCGGGCGTGAACGAACGCTCCTCGTCCCGCATCACGATCAAGGCGGTCAGCCGGGAGGACATGGAGGCCGCTCTCGCTATTCTCCGCCGCGTTTCCCGGCAGAAGTCCCTCCTCCTGATCGAACCGCTGGAGGACTTGTCATGAAGGTCGCCCTGATAGGCCTTGGGACCGTTGGCCGTGGTGTTCTTGAGATGCTTGCAAAAAAGGATCTCGGGCTTGTCCTGACCGGCATTGCGGACTCAAAGAGTGCGTTTCTGGATCCTGCAGGAATCGATATCGCCCGGGTCCTTGCCCGGAAAAAGAAGGAAGGCTTCTGCGGCGACCAGCATCTCACGGCAGAGGACGTGATCAAAAAGGCGGATTATGACGCCCTCATCGAGGTGACCCCGACCAATGCCCTCTCCGGGGAACCTGCCATCGGCTACATCAAGGCGGCCCTGAACCGGAAGAAACACGTGGTCACCTCCAACAAGGGCCCGATCGCGCTTGCTGCAAAGGAACTCCGGGCCATGGCAAGGAAAAAAGGCGTTGCGCTGCGGTACGAGGCAACCGTTGCCGGCGCCATCCCCGTCATGCACACGCTCGATCACGGGCTGGCGGGAAACGAGATCCTCGCCCTGTACGGCGTGCTGAACGGGACCTGCAACTTCATCCTCACCCGCATGGCAGCCGAGGGGCTCACGTACGAGCAGGCGCTGATGGAAGCCCGGGAGATGGGGTATGCAGAAGCGGATCCCACGTACGATGTCCAGGGCATTGACGCGGCGATCAAGCTGGTCATCCTCGCCAACACGATCTGGGACAACGGGGTGAAACTGGACGATGTGGACCGAACGGGTATTGATCTCCTGACCCCCGATGCGCTGCGCCTTGCCGATGAGGGGGGCTGCACGATCCGGCTGATTGCGGAGGCCAATCCCAAAAAGCACCTGCTCCGGGTATCGCCGCGAATCCTTGACAAGAACCACCCGCTCGTGTTTGAAGGGACCCTCAACGCCCTTACACTCGAGACCGATATGGCAAAGGAGATCACCCTGATCGGCAGGGGGGCAGGGTCGGTCGAGACGGCGAGTGCCATCATCGGCGACCTGCTCTGGATCCGCGACCGCTATGTCCAGCGTGCTTGAACACCGGCGCACCTACCTGCGCATGATGCGCCAGTTCACGCTCGAC
>DCVI01000220.1:0-1644 GCA_002327315.1 Syntrophaceae bacterium UBA2192
AGAGCCGCGCCCTGGAGAAGATCCGAAAGCTCGAGAAATCAAAAATCCTGGAGGAGTTCTAAGGAAGTTCTCATTGACAGAACCTGCCGATTATTCTATACATTTTGCAGGATGAAGCGCTTCCGGCAGCCGTTCCGGAAGTCTTTCTCTCTGCGGCAAATGGAACCCTTGGAATGCCGGACCNNNNGTCTGCAAGCCTGATCAGAGGAGCATCATGAAAGTCAGAACACGCTTTGCGCCCAGCCCCACGGGATATATGCACGTGGGCAACCTCCGGACGGCGCTTTATGCCTATCTCTGGGCAAAGAAGAACAAGGGCACCTTTATCCTCCGGATCGAGGACACGGACCAGGAGCGCATCGTGGAAGGCTCCGTGGAGCTGATCTACCGCACCCTCGAGGAGACGGGGCTTATCCATGACGAGGGGCCGGACAAGGGCGGCAATTACGGGCCCTACATCCAGCACGAGCGCAAACCCATCTACAGGAAATACGCCGAGCAGCTCATCGAAAAAGGGGTGGCCTACTACTGCTTCTGCGACAAGGAGCGCCTCGAGGAGCTTCGCACGAGCCTGCAGCTTCGGAAGCTGCCCTTCCGCTACGACGGGCGTTGCAAGAAGCTCTCGAAGGAAGAGGTCCGGCAGAAGCTTGCCGCAGGCGTTCCCCGCGTGGTCCGTCAGAACATCCCCACCATGGGCGCCACGGCCTTCTCCGACGAGGTCTACGGGACCATCACCGTGGACAACTCGACGCTCGACGACCAGGTGCTGGTCAAGTCCGACGGCCTGCCGACGTACAACTTCGCCAACGTGGTCGACGATCACCTGATGGAGATCAGCCACGTGATCCGGGGCAGCGAGTACCTGAGCTCGACGCCGAAATACAATCTGCTCTACCAGGCCTTCGGGTGGGAGATCCCCCATTACGTTCACTGCTCCCAGGTAATGCGCGACGCCCAGCACAAGCTCTCCAAGCGCGACGGCGACGCCTCCTACGCCGACTTCGTCGAGAAGGGCTACCTCAAGGAGGCCATCATCAACTACATCGCCCTGCTCGGCTGGAACCCGGGCACGGAGAGGGAGAAGTTCACCCTCGAGGAGCTCGTCGAGGCCTTCGATCTCGGCGGGATCAGCCGCTCGCCGGCCATCTTCGACGTCCACAAGCTCACCTGGCTCAACGGCCAGTTCATCCGGGAGATGCCGCTGGAGAAATTCCACGCCATCGCGCTGCCCTGGATCCGCAAGGCCGTCAAGCGCGAGGATATCGACCTCACGAAGATCAGCCGGGTGCTGCACGAGCGCACGGAGAAGCTCTCCGACATCCCCGGCCAGCTCGATTTCATCGACGCGCTGCCCGACTATTCGCCGGAGCTCTACGTCAGCAAGAAGATGAAGACCGACCCGGCAAACTCGCTGGAGAGCCTCAAGGCGATCCTGCCCATGCTGGAGTCGCTCGCGCAGTGGGATCACGAGACGCTGCACCGGGAGATCTTCGGCCTGATCGAGAAGCGGGGGGTGAAAAGCGGGCTCATCCTGTGGCCGCTGCGCATTGCGCTGTCCGGCAAGCAGTTCACGCCCGGCGGCGGCGTCGAGCTGGCCGATGCCCTCGGCCGGGAAGAATCGCTGCGCCGCATCCGGAAAGGCAT